>DASRZF010000066.1:0-2061 GCA_035686645.1 Polyangiales bacterium | reverse complement strand
GAGAACGCGCATCCTCAGTGCCGGAAGTGGCGAACGCCGGTGAAGACCATCGCCATGTTGGCTGCATCGGCAGCGGCGATGACCTTGTCGTCGCCCTTGGAGCCACCTGGATGGACGACCGCGCTGATGCCCACCTTGGCTGCGGCTTCGATGCCATCAGGGAACGGGAAGAAGGCATCCGAGGCCATGACGGCACCCTTCGATAGCTCACCCGCCTTCTGCGCCGCAATTCCGACGGCGGTGACTCGCGCCATCTGCCCGGCTCCGACACCCACGGTGCGGTCGGGCTTGGCGAAGATGATCGCGTTCGATTTCACGTGCTTGCAAACGCGCCAGGCGAAATCGAGCGCGCGCATCTCATCGTCGGTCGGCTGACGCTTGGTCACGACTTTGCCGGCGCGAACCTCGCTCGGGCCGGTCGCATCGCGATCCTGCACGACCAGACCGCCGCCGACGCGCTTGAACTGCAGCGCCGCGTAGTCCGCTGGAAGCCATTGCCCGGTCGCGAGAATCCGGAGGTTCTTCTTTTTTTGGAGCCGCTCGAGAGCGGCCGGCGCGAAGCTCGGAGCGATGATGCACTCGATGAAGGTCTCGGCGACTGCCTCCGCCGTCGCATCGTCGACCTCTCGATTGAGGGCAACGATTCCGCCGAAGGCGCTCTGCGCGTCCGCCTCGCGAGCGATCCGGTACGCTTTCTCGAGCGTGTCCGCAGTCGCTACGCCGCAAGGATTGGTGTGTTTTACGACGACCGCTGCAGGGCCTTCGAACTCGCGAACCGCTTCGATGGTGGCATCGACGTCGACGAGATTGTTGAAGGAAAGCTCCTTGCCACCAGCTCCGAGCGACTGGGCCAGCGCCAGGCTCCCCGCGGGCGCGTTCCGTTCGATGTAGAAAGCACCCTGCTGATGCGGGTTCTCGCCATAGCGCACGTCATAGGCCTTCTTGAAGCTCAAGGTCAGCGCGCCGGGGAACTTGGAGTCGGTCCCCTGGGAGGTGAGGTAGGCGGAGATGGCGCCGTCGTAAGCGGCGGTCTGAGCAAAAGCCTTGGCGGCCAAGCGTGCGCGCAGGCTTGCGTTCGGTCCGTCACCTGACTTCACCGCACGGAGGACTTCTTCGTAGTCACCCGGATCGGTGACGACGGTGACGCGCGCTTGGTTCTTCGCAGCACTGCGAACCATCGAGGGTCCGCCAATGTCGATGTTCTCGATCGTCTCGTCGTGGGAGGCGCCCCGAGCCACCGTCTGTTCGAAGGGATAGAGATTCACGCAGACCAAATCGATGGGTTTTCCGCCGATTGCGCCGAGCGCGTCACGGTCCTCGCTGCTCTCCCGCATGAGAATCCCGCCATGGACGCGTGGGTGAAGCGTCTTCACGCGGCCGTCCATGATCTCCGGCGATTGGGTGTACTCCGAAACGTCGATGACGGAAACACCGCCATCTCGGAGCGCCCGAGCCGTACCGCCGGTGGAAAGAATCTCGACGCCAGCGTCCGAAAGCCCTTTGGCGAACTCGACGACGCCGGTCTTGTCGGAGACCGATATCAGTGCGCGCTTGATCTCTGTCATGCCTCACCCTTCTCCCGCGAAGCCGATGCGGAAGTCCGGCCCATACCCCGCAGCCAGAAAGTCGTCAATCGATGAGCCGCACCCGGGCCGCCGCCCTCTGATTCAGGTGTCCGGATCGCCGACTTCGTCCCGCTCTTTCATCTCGCTCAGGGTCGACGCGACCCAGGAACCAAGCTCGCCGAGTCGAATCATTTCGCGCGCTTTGCGCATGAGCGCAGCATAGAAGTGCAGGTTGTGAAGCGAGAGCAGCCTCGGCCCGAGCATTTCATCAGCCTTGAAAAGGTGCCGCAAATAGGCGCGTGAATAGCCCGCGCAGACCGAGCAATCGCAGTGCTCGTCGAGCGGGCTCTCGTCTTCGCGGTGCCTGGCCTGCTTGAGATTGACGCGACCACCCCAGGTCAGAGCCTGACCGTTACGCGCGTTGCGCGTCGGAAGGACGCAGTCGAAAAGATCGACACCGGTCGAAAGCGCCTGCAGCAGATCACTCGGAGTGCCC
>DASRZF010000065.1:0-6225 GCA_035686645.1 Polyangiales bacterium | reverse complement strand
TTGGAGAAATAGACGGTCCGCAGCGGGTTCGCAGAGTTGCGGAACGTCAGAGGGAAGCGAAATGCAAAGATGACTTGCCCTCTGGGTCCTCCCTCTTCGATGGTGTAGAAGCTGTTCCCAGCACTCCAATCCGAATCTGATTCCAAGGACAGGCTCTTGGCCACCCCCGATGCCAACTGCCTAGCATTGGGCCAATCATCCCGACGTTCCAGAATCTGTGCGCGGTAGTTCGATAGCTCTTCCAGGACGACACCCGATTCGTCGCTCGAAATGATGTTTCCGACGTACGCTTCATCCGTGTGGCTGGTAATGGTCGACTGATTGAATCGGGTACCGGCGCTTCGATCTGAAGCTTCCGCAATTTGCCATCGACCGATGTGGACCGGCAGACACTGATCCGGCAACGCGCAGAGCTGCAAGCTCTGAAGTAAGGCGTCGCGCGCGAACGGATCCCCGAGCACGAAATCAGCGCTCTCACGTTCCTCGCTTTCGAAGTTGCAGGTCACCGCGTCCAAAGCGTGTAGGCGCTTGATGCGCTGGAATCGGGATCCCTGGAACAGAATCGGGCCGTAGAGATCTCGCTGCGGGTCGAGGGATAGGGTTGTCGTCGTCTTCGGCACCGAGGGGTCGGTCCGACGGCTCGCCTGCACGGCGAGCGAGAACGTTCCCGAAAAATGGTCGACCGAGAAGCCGTTTTGCTCGCAGCGAATGCCAGCCTTCACGTTGAGCGAGCCGGGCTCATCTTCCGAGACACGCGCGTACACCTCGATTTCGAGTCCGCGTTCAGAGTGAACGGGGAGGGGGCGCGACAAGTCCAGGTCACTGATCGTCACGCTTCGGAGCTCCGAGCGTCCAAGAACGTATGCAACGGCTTGCGCCATCGCCTCCACGCCGAATACGGTCGGGAAGAGGCACACGCCCTTGTATTCGTGATCGGTGAGATAGGCGTCTCGCTCCAAGCTGAGGTGGGTTCGTGCGACGAGCTCGACACCCGGTTGGAAGAAACGGACGTTTTCCAAGAAACGGCGGCCCTTCGGCAGCACGGGGAATTCCGGCCGCCACGTGTCGATACCGCCGAGGCGCCCGGTGACGATGACCTGACGGTCGCCTGCGTCTTGCGTGAAGAGCTCGAGGAAGCGGCGCACGCCTTCTTGGAGTGGAATCGAATCGGTGCCGAGGCTCGAGAGGCCTTCGATGCTTCCGAGATTCGCGCCCATGCCTACCTCTTCCCATACACTAAAGGCCATCGAGATGGCGTCGGTGTTCGGCTGGGAGCTTGCAAAGAGGCCGAGAGAGCGGTCGAGGGCCTGATTGGCAAACGCGTACCAGGCGTTGTTCGGCATGCCGGTCACGCCGATGACCGAGGTGAACGCGCAGAAGATGGCTGGTGGGTCGTTTCTGAGCGCGTCGAAGAGGTTGAGCGCGCCGATGAGCTTCGGGCTGATCTCGCTTCGCGCCTCGTCCGCGCTGACTTTGTTCGCGCGCCGGGGGCGGTTGATCGCAGCACCGTGAATGACTGCGCTGATGCGTCCCGTCTTGCGGCGCGCAGCGGCCACCAGGTGCGAGACTTCATCGCGATCTGTGAGGTTGGCTTGCCTGTACTCGGCGCTGAGCCCCTCCTCCGCGAAGCGTTCCAGGGTCTTGGAGATCTCCGCGCTGTTGGGGGACTCGGGAGCATCCTCTGGAGAAGGTGAGCTCCCGGCGAGGACCATGTGGGCCCCGGTTTCACGAGCCAGCGCGAGGGCGCATTCGGCGGTGATGCCGCGCGCGCCGCCGGTCACGAGCACCACGTCGCTGGCGTCGAGTTGTTTCGTGCGCCGCGTGAGCGCGGTCGGTGCCAGGATCTGAGGGCGCGCGATGCGCCGCGTCCTGCCGAAGTAGCGGGCGGCGTCGTAGCGCACGTCGGTTTCGGTCTCGCGAGCGATCAAGGCGCAGAGCAGATCGCCGTCGACCGACTCATCCACGGTGAGTGCTCGGAAGCGAAGTCGCTTGCGTTCCAAATGAAGCGCGGCCACGAAGCCGTCGTAGCCCCAGTCGAGGTAGTCACTTTGTGCGGAGCGCCGTTGGACGAACACGATGGTCTGAGGAGATTCCGTGCTGGTCGAGAGTGGGAGGCCGCCTGCGATGGAGGCGAGGAGCTCGGTGACGTTCGCGAAGCGCTCCTGCGTGCTGGACCCCATTGCCTCATCGGAGAGAACGGCGACGATCAGATCCGCGTTGATCTCGGATGCGGCTGCGATCGGCACGGCCTGGACGTCCGCACCTAGCTTGCGGGTATGCTCCCAAAGCGCCGTTGCGGCTTCGGAGCCGTCGTCGAGTACGCAGAGCGAACGGCGCTTCCAGAAATTCTCCGGAGCATCCGGCAATGTGGCGTCCTGCCATCGCATCACGAAGTTGCGGGTCCAGCCCGGATAGTTCTTCGCAATCTCGGCGGCACGTGTCGGCGAAAGGCTGCCCGAGCGGCCTTCCTTGGCAGTCGCGATGCGCTTCTCGAGCTCCTGGACGATCTCGCCGAGGGTCGAGTTGGCGATGTCGGCAGGGTCGAAGTCGCCGGCGTAGCCAATGGCGACCGCGACGTCGACCACGACCTGGACCGTCTTGATCGAGTCCATGTGCAGGTCGTCGATCATCCGAAGGTCATCGGTGAGCGTGTCGGCCGGGAACCCGGTCTGCTTGTGAATGGCGTCGAGAAGGACTGAACGGGTATCGACGTACGGAGAAGCGCTCGCGGGGCGGCTCGGCCGCACGGTTTCGTGCTCGTCTTGCGTCGCCTTCCAACCGATAGGTCGGATGCCGGTCACTGGTTCTGGTGTGCGTGCCGGGCGCGCCGGGGCAGGGGCCTTCGTCGCGAGCTTCTTCACCGATTCGGTGTCGATGAGATCCTTTTCGCAGGGGTTGACGATGAACGAGAGCTCGGCGGCGGACTTGAACCTTCGGATCAAGCGCTGGTCCCAGAGCTTCAGGAGGTCGATCTCCGCGCCCCGCGTGAAAAGGTGCGCGAGCGCGGTGTTGAGGTCGCGATCGCGGCCGGCCTTGCTCTCGACGGGCAGGGAGACGGTGCCCCCCGGGCCTGCGGTTTCATTGCTCAAGCCTGAGAGGACTGCGCCCGGACCGACTTCGATCAAGACGTCGCAACTCGCCGTGGCCAAGTCCGCTGCCGCCCGGAAGTTCACCGGACGGACGACCTGCTCACCGAAGTGGTCCGCGAGCTGGACGTCGCCTTCGAGCACAGCGCCGGTCATCGTGCTGATGAGAGTGGTGTCTTTCGAAGCCGCCGTGCCACGAAGCACGTCGGTCTGGCGAAGCGCGGTGACCGTGTCCTTGAAGTGGGCCGAGTGGAACGCCGCGGACACCGGCAACTCGCGTGCTCGGATACCCTGGTTCGAGGCCCGCTCGACGGCCGCAGCGACGGCTGCACTATCCCCTGAGATCACGGTCTGCGTCGGGCTGTTGATGTTCGCGATCACCACGTAGCCATCGATCTGCTCGAGCAGGGCGCGCGCTTCGTCGGGATCGCAGACTAGGCTCGCCATCGAACCCTCGACCGGGACCTCACCCATCAACTTGCCGCGCAGGCCGGCAAGCTGCAGCGTCGACTTCTCATCGAGCGCGCCTGCGGCGTGAAACGCGGTGAGCTCGCCCAGGCTGTGTCCGGCGACCGCCGAAGGTTCGAGGCCAAGCTGCTTCATGAACCGCAGCCAGAGCAGGCTGGCGAGGCAAATCGCCGGCTGCGCGACCTCGGTCTGCGTGAGGGCGCGCATCCATTCTTTTTGCTTTTCGCCGCTGAGGTCCGGGTCGGTTTCGCGGAAGATGAATCCGCTCACCGGCGCGACGCCGACCTCGTCGAGCCAGCGATCGGCATTCGCGACCAGCTCCCGCGCCCAGCCGAAGCGCTCCACGAGGACACGCGCCATGTTGACGCGCTGCGAGCCTTGGCCGGGGAACAAGAACCCGACGCGCGGGCTCGTCGCGCCCACGCTGAGCATCACGCGTCGATCTGGAGAGCTGAAGCTGTAGTCCGCGTCAGAGTCGGCTTTTTCGATTGCGCTCAGAAGGGTGCCGAGGCGCTTGTGAAGATCCTCGGGGCTGCTCGCCACGATGGCGGCGCGCGTCGTCGCTGCAGGGACGAGCCGTTGCGCGAGCTCTACGGCGAGGTCGGGCATTTCGCCGATGCTCATGCCGGCGACGACGTCCAAGAGCTCCGTGGCTTTCTTCCCGAGCGAGGTCAGGCTCTCCGCCGAGAGCACGAAGAGCTCGGTCTCCTGCTTCGAGGCCAGGAGCGCGCGCTCGTCGAGCGAAGGCTCGAGGTCGATGGACGGCGCAGCGCCGGATGTGACCGTGACGTGGCTGTTGATGCCACCGAAGCCCATCGCGGAAACGCCCGCGGTGAGGGTGCTCGAGGGATCGCGCATCGCGCCGGTGCGAACCGGATAGACGTTCTTTGCGTGACTGCTGAAGATCTCGTGTGGCTCGTCGCATCCCGCCGTCGGTGGAATCACACGTCGATTGACGCCGGCGATCGCCTTGAGCAAGCCACCGATACCGGCCGCGGCCTTGGTGTGCCCTACGAGCGACTTGAACGAGGTCACGCCGCACCGATGCGGCTCCGCTTCACCGAAGGAGTCGATGGTGTTCGAAATCGCCTGAAGCTCCACCGGGTCGCCAACCGCGGTTCCAGTGCCGTGACCTTCGACGAAGTCCAGGCTGTGGGCGGAGTAGCCGGCGCGGTCGTAGGCGCGACGAAGCGCGAGGGCTTGGCCGTCCACGGTGGGCGCCGTGATGCCGCCCTTGCCGTCGGAGGAAATGCCCCAGCCGTTCAGGACCGCGTAGATGTAGTCGCCATCGCGCTTCGCGTCCTCGAGTCGCTTCATCACGATGAAGCCGCAGCCTTCGCCCGGAAGGAAACCCTTGCCCGCGCGGTCGTAGACTTTCATGTCCGAATCGGAGAGCGCGCCGACCTTGGCGAAGCCGACGAGCTCGAACGCGTCGAGGCTCACGTCCACGCCCCCTGCAAGGGCGACGTCGATGTCTCCGGCGCAAAGCGCGTTGGACGCCGTCGCGACGGAGAGCAGCGACGAAGAACAAGCCCCGTCGACGGTGTAGCCGCCGCCGCGCAGATCCATGTAGTTACAGATGCGGCCTGCGATCGTGTTTGCGAGGGCGCCTGCCAGCGTGTCCTCGTTCGGCGCCGGGAAGAACGACTTGTAGATATGCTCGGTCTCTGCGACCAGCTCTTCGAGCGTGGCCGCGTCGAGGCCTTTCTTGATGCCGGCAGCGCGGATCGTCTTACGAACGAACGGCCAACGGCCGCGGAGAAGATGCGCGCGTTGTTGCTCGCCGGTGAGCGTGTTGCCGATGATGACGCCGGTTCGATCGCGCGGAAGCTCTTTCGGATCGTATCCGGAATCGGCCAAGGCCTGCAGGGCCACGTCGAGCGCGAGCCAATGGGTGATGTCGGTCTGCTCGAACACCTGCTTGGGGATTCGGCGACGGGCCCAGTCGAACTCGAAGCCGTCGATCACCGCGGCGCGCTTCGCGTAGGTCGCGTCGGGGGCGCTCTTGTCGGAATCGCCGTATTCCGAGAGCGGCAGACGCACATCCGGGATTGCGCGGAAGCTCTGGCGCCGGGAGAGGACATTCTCCCAGAGCTCTCGAGGGCTCTTCGCGTCCGGGTATCGGCAGCCGAGACCGATGATCGCGATGGGGCCGCTGGCCGTGGTTTTCGAAGTCATAATTGGGACAACGGGTTAAGGGTCCAAGTAAGACAAACGGGGGAGAGCGAGTATACCGAGGCCGGCTCTCGCATCCGCTGAACAGCGGCTCAGCGAGAGTGACTTTTATTCATGTTTTCAAAATAAATAAATGGTTTCAGTACCTTGCAGGAGTGCAGATGGAGGCTTCCATTGTCGAATTGTGAAAGATGTCACAAATGAGACCTCCCCGCGAAGCACACCCATCCGGTCTAGGGTGGGGATCGCAGGTCCGGCTCCTTCGGAGCAGTAACGGGGTTTGGCGAGATTGCCGTTTCCCGCGTGAGATCGCAAGCACGGATCGCAGCGCTTTTTAGCCGCCGCAGTAATCGTCGCCGCTGGGGCCGGAGGAGCCGCAGGTGTTGGCGGGTGGATCGGCAGGGCACTGCGCCGGAAGACCGCATAGGTATGTGCATCGGTTCTGCAGCGGGCCAACTTCGCGACATATTCCACCCGTTGGGCATTCGTCGTCGGA
>DASRZF010000064.1:0-11829 GCA_035686645.1 Polyangiales bacterium | reverse complement strand
TGCGCTCGTCGATGACCACCGTGCTCAACGCCATGTCGGCGACCATAGCAGCCAACTGGCTCTGCATCTCGTGCCAGTTGGCTGCTATGGTCAGGCCGTGGCACCGGATCTGAGTCAGCGGCGAAACGAGATCGTCTATCGGTGGGACCTCGATAAGACCTACCTTCGAACCGAGTTCGATACGCTCCGCGACCTGGTGCGCACCGCATTCGAGCCCGCCTCACGTAAGCGCGCCTACCCGGGCGCGAGCACGCTCCTTCGGGAGATTCGCGCCACCGACCCTGCTGCTATCTTCATTCTCTCCGGGAGCCCGGAACAAATGAGGAGTGTGCTCGAGGCCAAGCTGAGGCTGGACGGCATCCGTTGGGACGGGTTCACGCTCAAGCCCAGCCTGCGAAACCTCGTGCGGGGCAAGTTCCGATTCCTTCGTGATCAGCTCAGCTACAAGCTGACCGCGCTGCTCCGTTCGAGGACGAACGTGTCCCCCGAAACCGACGAGATTCTCTTCGGCGACGATGCGGAAGGTGACGCCTTCATTTACTCGCTCTACGCCGACATCGCGGCAGGACGGGTGACTCAGGAGCTGCTGATGAGGATTGCCGAGCTGGCGGAGGTCTATCCCGAGGACATCCCAGAGCTGGTCCGGATCGCCGCTCGCGTTCCTCGCTCCGATACGGTGCGTCGAATCTTCATCCATCTCGAGCGCGTTTCCTCGACAGCGGGTTTCGGCGATTTCGGGCGGAGAGTGTGTCCGTTCTACAACTACTTCCAGCCTGCTCTGGTCCTGCTCGAGGACGGCGCGCTCGATGCACAGGCGGTTCTGCGTGTAGGTGCCGACCTGGTCGTCGCCCACACGTTCAATCCCGAGGTTCTAGTCGCCAGTTTCGATGACCTGCACCGGCGAGGCTACATCAGCAAGAAGGTGGTCGATCGAATCACCGAGCTCTCCCATACGATCGAGCCTTCGACGTTTGGACAAGCATCCGGACCCTTGCAAGCTCTCGTCCGCGCGGTGGCTGCTGCACGCGATGAGCTTCCCGATGAGGTCCAGGTTGATGCGGTGAAGGAAGACTACCTCACGCTCTTTTCCAAGGACCGGGCTCGCGCCAAGGCAGCGAAGCGACGCGCGCTTTGGACACGCGACAGCCCTTAGCCTTCGCTTTCAACGGGCAACATCTCGAGAGCGTCGGCCGCCAGCTCGCCGAGAGTGGTCTTGGTTTCGTCTTCGAAATCCTCGATGACCACCACTCGTGCGTCACCCAAGAATCGCTCGAGATCGGGAATCGCATCCGGATCCTGGAGCTGCGCCAGTGCCTCGATGGCGGCTGCGACCACGTCGGCGCTCCGATGATCCAGAAAGCGCCGGAGGAGCGGCAGCGCACTCGGCTCCGCGATTTCGGCGAGCACCCAGGGGAGCTCGGACATCGCGAGCCCATCGGCCCCGCCGTCGAGAGCCCGTTCGATGCCTCGCGCGACCTCTGCGTATCTCTCGTAGCCCAGGTCCCGGAGCGCTTCACCTGCGGCCACGCGGACGCGCGGCTCGGAATCATTCAGAATCGCGATCAAGGCGTCGGTCATCTGCGGCCCGGGGACTTGTGCGCAGAGATCGGCGAGCCGCTCGAGGCGCATCGCGGCTTCTCGACGATCCTCGAGCCGAAGTGCAAGTTGAGTTTCGCGTTCGAGCAGGCCCGTCAGCTCTGCGGAGCCTTTCTTTCGAAGCAATGCGGATTCGGCCTCTCGAAGTGCGCGGTCGGCATCGAATACGCGCTGGAGCTCATCGGGAAGTGACATCGTCTGAACCGTCCTTTTGCTGTTGTGCCGCCGCCGAGCGCATGGGCTCGAGCTCTCGAAGCAGGGACCTTACACGATCTACGGCGTCCCCGGATTCATCGTCTCGATAGCGCCGAGTGAGCTTCATGTCAGGCGAAAGGCTCCAGCCTGCACCGGGGGTCGCGACCAGGGGCATCAACTTCGCTGGGTCGAGCGGCGTATCCTCGCGCAGGTGCAACGTGACGCGCTTCAGCTCGCCTTCGCACCCGAGCGCGCGGAGCTCCCGGAGCGGCGGCTTGAGGGACATCACACGAACGAAATCGCGCGCCTGGTTGGGGGGCGCTCCGAAACGTTGTTCCATCTCTTCGGCCAGATCTTCGATGGCCTGTTCGTCGATCGCGGTGGCGAAGCGACGATAGAGCGAGAGCCGCAGCCCGATGTCATCGATGTAGTCCTCTGGTAGGTAATGCTCTAGCTCGATGGAAAGCTCGGGGTCGACCTCCTGTTGAACATGGTCACCCTTGAGCTCCGATACTGCCTGGTCGAGCATCTGCACGAACATATCGAATCCAACGAGCTCGGCGTTTCCGCTCTGCTCGGAGCCGAGAAGATTTCCAGCCCCTCGGAGCTCCATGTCCAGCGTTGCGACTCGGAACCCAGCTCCCAGTCCCGAAAATCTCTCGAGCGCTTCCATGCGAACGCGCGACTCCTCGGACATCTGGTTCGGCGGCGGGGTGATCAAGTAGCAATACGCGCGTTGATCCGATCGTCCGACGCGTCCCCGCAGCTGATAGAGCTGGGCGAGACCGAGTGTGTCTGCTCGGTCGACGAGAATCGTGTTCGCGCGCGGAATATCCAGCCCGCTCTCGACGATGGCGGTCGAACAGAGCACGTCATATGCACCCTCGACGAAATCAGTCATCGTCTTGTCGAGCAGCGCTGGCTTCATTTGGCCGTGGGCGACCGCAATTCTCGCATTCGGCAGCAGCTCTTGCAGCCGTTGAGCGCGCTCATAGAGGCCTTCGATGCGATTGTAGACGAAGAAGACTTGTCCACCACGGCTGAGCTCCCGCTCCACGGCCTCTTTGATCAGATGGTCGTCCCAGCGGCAGACGAACGTGCGCACGGCCCGTCGGTCCTGGGGTGCAGTCGTGATCAACGATAGGTTCCGCATCCCGCCCACAGCCAGTTGCAGGGTGCGCGGAATTGGCGTCGCGCTGAGGGTAATCACGTCGACATTGGTCCGAAGCTTCTTGATGCGTTCCTTGTGGGTCACACCGAACCGCTGTTCCTCGTCGACGACCAAGAGTCCGAGCTTGGCAAAGTGCACGTCCTTCGAGAGAAGCCTGTGGGTTCCGATGACGACGTCGACCTTTCCGTCCTTGAGCGCGCCGAGTACCTCGATTTGCTTGGTTCGCGAGACGAATCGGGAGAGCACTTCGACACGAAGGGGATACCCATCCAAGCGCGCAGAGAAGGTCCGGTAGTGCTGCTGGGCCAGGACGGTCGTCGGACAGAGGACGGCGACCTGTCCGCCGCCCATGGCGACACGAAACGCTGCGCGCAGCGCGACTTCCGTCTTGCCGAAGCCGACGTCTCCGCAGACTAGCCGGTCGGTTGGTTGCGGCTCCTCGAGATCGGCCATGACATCGTTGATCGCCTTCTCCTGGTCACGCGTTTCCTCGAAAGGGAACGTTGCCTCGAACTCGGCGTACGCCGTGTCGGCGGGTTCGAGTGGCTCCCGGCGCGCGGCCGAGCGCTCGGCGTAGAGCTTGAGAAGCTCCTCGGCCATCTGCTGCACAGCCTTCTGGACCTTCCCTTTCTTCGCTGCGAACGTCGTGCCTCCGAGTCGGTCGAGCTTCGGCTGATGCCCCTCACCCCCTTTGAACTTCTGGATCACTCCGAGGCGCGTGACGGGCACGAAGAGTTTGTCGCTCCCTGCGTACTCGACGACCATCACTTCGACGGTCTGTGGCGTTCGCCCGTGAAGTCGGTCCAGTGCCGTGAGGCTCAGCGCCTTGTGCTGGAGTCCGAGATATTTCCCAACTCCGTGGTCGACGTGAACCACGAAGTCACCTGGGTTCAGCTCACGGAGATCTTCCAGGAATCGTTGCTGCTGACGCCTCGATTGACGCTTGCTGCGCCGTTGTCGGACCCGCGACCCGAAGATCTCTTCCTCAGTCACGTAGGCTATGCCTTCGCTCCAGAGCACAAAGCCGTCTCGAAGCTCGCCCAAGAGAATGCCGTCGAGGACGTTTGCTGCGACGCCATAGCTGCGCAGCAAGTCGATCAAGCGGTCCGCCTGATGCTGAGCCCTGCCTATGAGCGAAACTTTCAATCCCTCTTCCGTCCATTGAAGGATCTGATCGGCGAGCGGCTGCAGACCCCGTTCGCGGTGTCCCTTCTGCGCGCGAAGCTTCGAGATGAGATCGGCCTGATCCGAGGCGTCGACGCGCATGAGCTCGTTTGCCGGCGGTGTGAAGGCGGCAACGATCGGCCCCTCGTCTTCGGCTGCGGCGCCGTGCACGGCCAGCCGATGGACGACAAGCGGGCTGTATCCTCGCAGTCGGTTCGCAAGCTCCGCTTCGCTCAAGAGATACTTCTCTAGCTCGAAGGTAGGCCGGTCGCGTCGTGCGGCGTGTTCGTCCTTGGCTTGGCGCTCTTCCGTGCGGACCGATTCGGCAATGGCTGCAGGGTCGGCCAATACGAGCCGAGCATCGGACGGAATGTAATCGAACAGGGTGTCGAGCGCCTCGAAGTAGGCCGGTAGGAGCGCATTGGAGATCAGGGCGCCCGAGCCGCGGTCGAGCTCGTCGATCAACTCGCGAGCTCGCAATGTCGGCATGTTCATCTCGTCGCAGAGCTCGCGAACCGCCGTCTTCGCCCGGGAGATTTCTTTCGCGGTGTCGGGTACCTCTCGAGCGGCGGCGAGCTGCGTGGATTCGATCTCGTCGGCGCTCTTCTGGTCTTCCGGATCGAAGCGGCGAATCCTCACGATCAGGTCGTCGTCCAACTCGATTCGAACTGGCAGCGACGCGTCGGGTCCGTAGACGTCGATGAGTGCGCCCCGTGCCGAGAAGGTTCCACGATCCTCGACGAGTGGGACGCGCAGGTATCCCAGCTCAGTGAGCCGCCGAACGAGCTCATCGCGTTCGATCCGATCGCCGAATTCGATCCCGAGCAGTCCAGATTTCACATGGTCGGCAGGGGGCACCCGCCGGAGGAGCGCCGTAGCCGGCACGATGAGGACGCGCCAAGGCCGCTCCTCGGCCAGCTGGGCGAGCACGGCCATACGCTGCATCTCGGCCCGACGGTCAGGTACGACGTCGAGAAGCGGGCTCGTGTCCGCGGCGGTGAAGAGAAGAACGTCGCCGTCATCGTCGGCGAGGAGAAACCGAAGGTTCGACTCGTAGCGATAGGCTTCCTCGAGGTCCGAGGTGACGAGTACGAAGCGGCGCTGTGAGGTGGCCGCAGCAGCCTTCGCGATCGCCCAACTGAGCGCCCCGCGCGGTACCGACGCTGCCTCGACCCGTTCGTTCGCGCCGAGCGACGCAACCAGGTCGCGAATCGATGCGTTCGAGTTTGCTAGGGTCGCTTCAAGCGACATCTTCGAGCTTGCGCGATACCTGCCGGATGCGATGTGCCAGCCACGGAGGAGTCACCACCGTGGTCGCCATCACCATCAGGACAATGGCCGCATACACGCCTGCGGCGATGAGAGGCTTGCCTTCGAACGTGATGCCCGCGCCCACGTTTGCGAAGATGAGGCCGACCTCGCCGCGAGGCACCATGCCAATCCCGACCGTCAGCTTGTCGGCTGTGGCCCCACGAACGCCGAGACCCGAAATCAGCTTGCCGATGATTGCAACCGCAGTGAGCGCGGCTGCGAGGATGAGAGGCTCGGTGCCGATTCCGCCCAGATCCACCATCATTCCGGTTCGGACGAAAAAGATCGGCGCCATGACGGCGACGATTGGGCCGATGATCTCGTTCAGGTCGTGCGCGGACTTGCGGCCAAACGGTCGGACGTGAACCTCGTCCAAGATCAGACCCGCAGCAAAGGCGCCCACGATCGGCGCGAGGCCGGCGGCGCCCGAGATCCCGGCGAGCAGCAAGCAAAGCCCGATCGCCACGGCTGCGAGAACGTCCTGGGTTCGGAGCTTCGAAGCCATCCGGAAGACGCCGGGCATCACGTAGGCGCCCAGAAGAAGCGCACCGATCAGGAAACCCGCAGCAAGCCCGATGATCTTGCTCAGGTCTAGGGGCCCGGGGACTGCGCCGAATTCTGCGATGCTGGCGACCACCGCCAAGACGATCAGCCCGAGCACGTCATCGATGACGGCGGCACCCAGAATGACACGGGTCGCGGGCAGGCCCATCGCGTCGAGGTCTTTCAAAACGCGTGCCGTGATGCCGACGCTGGTGGCGCAGAGCGTGGCGCCGATGAACAAGTGCAGCGAGAAGGATGCCTCAGGGAGCAACCAGAGGCTCACACCGTATCCGAGGAGCATGGGTGCTACGACGCCTATGATGGCGACCAGCCCGGAGGTCGGAGCGACCGCCCGCATCTCGGTGAGGGTGGATTCGAGTCCGACCTCGAACAACAAAAGAACCACGCCGAACTCTGCGAGAAACTCTATCGGGCCGAGCTCAGCCGCTCCGTGGAACGTTTCGATGCCGACGAGGTAGAGATTGCCGAGCAGGATCCCGACGCAGAGCTCCCCGAGCACGGCGGGCTGATTGAATCGGACCGCAACCTCTCCGCCTAGCTTCGCCGCCAAGATCATGCCGGCGAGCACGAGCCAGATGTCGTAACTCAACCCGTGACCGTCGCCGCTCGCCAGTGCAGTGGCGGGAATGGCGGCGAACAAGACAAGCAGCAATGAAAAGCGGGCCGGTCGGCGGCGCATCGCGCGGGACCATAGAGAGGCTGCAAGCCTTGGGCAAGGCAGCGAGCACGAGTCTGCCTTGCCAGGCCGCGACAGCTCGGGTAAATGAATGGCCATTCAGTCTAGGGAGCACGATGGAACGAAGCTTATTTTCCGAAGAACACGAGATCTTTCGCCGCAACTTCCGGCAGTTCGTCGAGACCCGGGTCGTCCCCGAGCAAGCGAAGTGGCGCTCGCAGGGTGTGGTCGACCGAGAGATCTGGCTGGAAGCCGGTGAGTCCGGATTCCTCTGCCCGTGGATGGAAGAGGAGTACGGCGGCGCGGGAGGGGACTTCCTTCACTCCGTCGTGGTGATGGAAGAGCTTTGCCGAGCGTACGAGTCGGGCTGGGCCGCCAGTCTGCATTCCGACATCATCGTTCCCTACATCTACAGGTTCGGAAGCCAAGAGCAGAAGGCGAAGTGGCTGCCCGCTTGTGCAAGTGGGGAAGCCGTCACCGCGCTCGCCATGACCGAGCCGGGGACCGGTTCCGATCTCGCGGGGATCGTGACCACCGCCAAGCGCGATGGTGACGAGTACGTGATCAACGGAGCGAAGACGTTCATTTCAAATGGCATGTCGTGCGACCTAGCTGTCGTCGCCGCGCGCACGGAGAACTCTGACGACCCACACCGAAGCGTCTCGTTGTTCCTCGTCGAGGCGGACAGGCCCGGCTTCATCAAGAGCCGGCGGCTCGAGAAGATGGGCATGGAAAGTCAGGATACCGCAGAGCTCGCGTTCGACGAGTGCCGGGTTCCCGCGCTCAACTTACTCGGTCAAGAGGGCGCCGGCTTCATGATGCTCATGCAGAACCTCCAACAGGAGCGGCTGTGTGTTGGGATCATGTCGCAGGCAAGCGCTGAGAAAGTTCTCGAAGACGCCATTGCGTACACACAAGAACGCAAGGCGTTCGGACGTTCGATTTCCAAGTTCCAGAATACCCAGTTCACCCTCGCTCAATGCGCCACTGAGGTCGAAGTGGGTAGGGCGTTTCTCGATGCCGTGGTCGCGCAGCACGTTGCAGGCAAGTACCTGGTCAAGGAGTGCTCGATGTCGAAGCTTTGGCACAGCGAAATGCAGGGACGCGTCGTCGATGCCTGCCTGCAGTTGTATGGCGGCTACGGGTATATGCTCGAGTACCCGATCAGCCGGGCTTACATGGACGCGCGCGTGCAGCGAATCTACGCAGGCACCAACGAAATCATGAAGGTCATCATCGCGAAACAGATGGGCCTTTAGCGGAGCCCCCGAAGTCGGGCATACCCGCACTCCTCGCTTGACGCTTTCAGGGCGCGGCGGTTAGCTTCGGCACGTGACAGCCGAGGTCAGCTCAGGAGACGAAGAGGATTCCGCAGAGGCCGAAACGTCGCCCGAAGAGCGGGAAACCGATGCGGGACCCCGCGTCAGCCGGATGCGTGTAGGGGGCGAGGACATTCTCGTTTTGAGCGTTCCGCTCCCGAAATTGCGTTATCCGATCGATACGACACCGGCCGAGCACGCAATCATCGACGCCGTGTTGAAAGGTCTCACAATCAAGGAAATCGCCGAGCAGCGGAACGCATCCTTGCGCACCGTAACCACTCAGCTCGGAGCGATCTTTCGAAAAGCCGGAGTGAACTCGCAGGCTGAATTGATCGCGTCGATGACCGATGGCGACGCGCCGAAATCCAAGTAGCGGTCTTCCTGCTCGAGCATTAAAAAAAAGACGCGGCCGGTCAGCCCGTTTCCGACCGGCCGCGTCGATGCTCAGTCCGAAAACCGAGCAGGTGGCTGAGCGCACGATTTGGATCTCTGTCTTGCTTAGCCCCTTATGTTTCTTTAATACGTGCTCTCGCCGGACCGATCTATACGTAATTGTTCTCATTCGTACGTATTTTTTCCGTGATTTCGAGCCAATGTGGTGCCGCAATGAGCCTGCAAGCGCTCAACGTTACGCACGCGCCAGTGCTGTAATGAACGCCGCTAGGCCAGGCCAGGGCATTCCCGGAGGCAGGTTGATGATCGGTTGCTCCATGCCGAGCTCTCGGCGTCTCGCGATCTCGCGGCGACAGTGAAGCGGATCGCCGGAGATCGTAAGCGCCTCGATCATGTCGTCCGTCACTGCATCGGGCGCCATTTTCCGCGTCGCTTTGTCGCGGTAG
Source organism: Polyangiales bacterium (assembly GCA_035686645.1). Classification (GTDB taxonomy): domain Bacteria; phylum Myxococcota_A; class Polyangia; order Polyangiales; family Houyiibacteriaceae; genus SG8-38. The sequence goes on along the minus strand of DASRZF010000064.1, from coordinate 2,991 downwards.
AGGTTCTCGATTTCGTTGCACTCCTCGGCGTATCCAAAACCGCTGAGCAACTCCTTGTAGTAGTCGCCCATACCGCCGATGTAGAAAGAGATGAGCTCGCGCGCCTTCGCTGACGCACCCTTGCCGGGAATCGGAATGACCGTGGTGAAGGGTGCCGTTGCAATCTCGCTCGGGTCACGACCCGCTTTCGCAGCGCCTTCCGCGATCCACCTTCGCCCGTCCTCCAGCCGATTGTAAGGCCAGAAGATCGGCATCCAGCCATCTGCCATTTCTCCGACGCTAGTGATCGACTTCTGCTTCAATGCCGCGACGTAGATGGGGATGCGTTTGCGCGTCGGTTCGAAATCGAGCGTGAACGGTCTGTACTGGCGAAGCTTGGCACCGGCTTCGCTGAGCGGTCGTCCGTCGAGCATGGTCCGGACCACGCGAATCACGTCCTGGGTCTGCGTCAGAGGCTTCTCGAAGTCGCGGCCGTGCAGACCTTCGATGACATTCTTTCCGCTCGTACCAATTCCAAGGATGAAGCGTCCGCCGCTGATCTCGTCGAGAGTCGCCGCCTGCATGGCAATGAGCGCAGGCGATCGACTGAATACGTTGACGATGCCGGTACCCACCTTGATGCGCTTGGTCTTGAGGGCGATTTCCGTCAGGAGAGAAAAGACCTCGTATCCCCAGACCTCGGGCAACCAGAATGAATCGTATCCCAAGCGGTCCGCCAAGACTGCGGCTTTGACGTAGGTCTTGCGTTCGTAGTCGCGCCAAAAGGCCAAGAGACCAGTAGATTGCTTTTCTAGCATGCGATTGCTCCTCTCCGCCGGGGTCTACGTCACCGCTTGCAGCAGCGCTACCTGCCGGTGAAACGCGGCTTTCGCTTCTCCAAGAACGCCCTTACGCCTTCCCTGAAGTCTTCGCTCTGATAGCATCGCTCGATCGACTCCGCGATGCGAGGACTGTCTCGCTCCGTCTCGAGCTTTGCCAGCTCCTGCAAGCTGATCTTCGCGCTTCGAATGGTGAGCGGTGCGTTCTCGGCGATCCGATGCGCAATGGCTTCGACTCGTTCATCCAGAACGTCCTTCGCGAACACTTCGTTGACCAGCCCGATGTGACGAGCCTCATCTGCAGGTACCCGGCGCGCGGTGAACAGCAAATCCGCGGTCTCCGAAAAACCGACCGTGCGAATCAAGGCGCGAATGCCGGCGGTATGATAGCCAAGGCCGAGGCGAGCCGGCGGAACCGCGAACAAAGCGTCGTCGGCGGCATAGCGAAGATCCGCGGTCAATGCGATGGCGGCGCCGCCCCCGATGCAGAAGCCATGAATCAACGCAACCAGTGGTTTGTCGAGGCCTTGCAAAGCCGCAAACGCTCGAGCGGTCATCGCGTCGTACTCTCTTCCGGAGGCGCCGGCTCGAGTCTTTTCGAACTCCGAGATGTCGGCTCCGGAAACGAAGGCCTCCGACCCGGCACCACGAACGATTACGACGCGGATCTCCGAATCGTCCTGTACGGTACGGACAGCGCTCGGTATGGCCTCCCACATGTCGACAGTGATCGCATTTCGACGTTTCTCGTGGTCGAATACCAACTGCGCAATCGACCCGTCTTTTTCGATTCTCAACTCGCCGCTCATCGCCGACAGCCTAGCAGCAAACCGATGCCAAGCTCGACGGTCTCGAGCTCGGGAAGCTAGAGCATGCGATTGATCACGGCCTTGCGGCGCACTTCGTCGAGGAAGACTTTCTCCTGCTTGATCATCGCGGCGTCCAGCATCTCGCGATAGAGCTCTTGCTTCATCTCGTCGTAGGTCGGGAAGTCGTCTCCGATCTGACGGTCTTTGAGAAAGAAGATGTGAAAGCCGGCTCCGCCTCGGACGGGGTCACTGATGTCTCCCGGATTGAGAGGCGCGAGAGCGACTTCGAGCGCCTCGGGCAGGTCGCCTTCCGACAGCCAGCCCAGATCGCCTCCGCCCAGTGCTTCGGCACGTGCCTCGAAATTCTCGGGCGTGAGCGTCTCGCGCAGCGAGGCGGCTTCCTGACGTTTCGCCGCAAGTTGGATGGCCGACGCGCCGTCTGCGACCGGTACCACGACGTGCGACACATGAAACCGGATCGCGTTGCCTTCGCCCCGCGCACGCTGCTCGTAGCGTGCACGGACTTCTTCCTCGGTCACGTTGACGCGGGAACGCACCCGCTCGTTGAGGACTTTGAGCCGTAAGAGCTGCCGCTTTAGGTCCTGACGGTACTGCGCCTCGGTGAACCCCTGTTGCACGAGAGCTTGCTGGAACTGCTGTTCCGTCATGTTGTTCTGCAGGCGAAGGTTCTCGATCGCATTACTCACGTCCGCATCGGTGATTCGAACGCCGCTGCTGGTCGCGAGCTGGCGGATGAGCTGCTCGTCGATCAAGTAGTTCAGCAGCTCTTCATAGAGCTCCTTGAGGCGAGCCTTCCGCTCGGTCTCCGTCGTTGCATCGGCGACCTGCGGCAGGAACGGAACAGCACGGGTGCGCAGGTCGCTGAGGAAGATCGCTTGGTTGTCGACGGTTGCTACCACGCGTTCGACGACGTCAGCATCAGCGGCTCCGGCGGCGAGCGCCAGGACGAGCGCGGCGACGGCGAGAACGCCCCTCATGGCTTTGGAGGCAGGTCGTCCACATGGACCTTGATATCCTGGAGGACGCTGTAGTCGACATCGACCTCGATCATCTGCCGAAGTCGCTCCGTCAACGCCTCCATTGCGGCATCCTTGCGTTGACGAGTGAGCTTGTGCCGTATGGCGCGCTTCGATTGCTCGTATGTCCGAGTCAGCGCGGCCCGTTTTCCAGTCAGCATGACGATGTGGTAGCCGTCGCCATCTTCGACCAGCTCCGGATATACAGCGCCGACTTTGCTGATCGAGAATGCCGCTTTACGAATGGAGGCGGGCGGCGGACCTTCGCCTTCCGCTTCGAAGAACTGAAGGTCGCCACTGTCGCCCTTGGTTTTTTCGTCCTCCGAC
>DASRZF010000063.1:0-19175 GCA_035686645.1 Polyangiales bacterium | reverse complement strand
TTCCGCCGTCTCGCTGAGCGCTTGTTTGAGCGCCTCTAGAGAAGCAACGCTCGCTTCGCCCTCGAGAGAGGGGACATCCACCGTGGCGTCCTTAGACGTGATGACCAGCGCCTCGCCCTTGGTCGTGGCGAGGTCTTTCATGCAGCCCTGCACCTTCTCAGTCATGCTGGTCAGGGTATCGTTTTGGTCGGCCACTTGCTGTGAAAGCTGCGTGGTCAATTCCTGCAGAGCCTGGATCGCGGCACTGTCGTCCCTGCATCCCGCCAACCCGGCCGCGGCGACGGCAACCACCGTGGCCAAAACTACTTGCTTGCGCTTCACTAGTACCTCCATTCAGCAAGCTGCGAGCACACGCCTAAAGGCGGTCCCACGCCGCCGACTCTCACCCCTTGATGGCGACCCAGACTGCCAGGCACTCATAGCGCGACGCCTGGACGCCTGGCAACCTGCCGGCCCAAACATGATGTCGGAAGGCAGCGGCGTCCGCGGCTCTGCGGAGAAGGGGCGCTACCAGCGCTCGCTTTGGTGATCCTCGCCATGACAGCTTCCAGAGCATCGGCCGGTTGCCGGATTGTAGTTGATCCGGGTGTCCGTGAAGCGAATCTGCTTGGCCCCGTCGACATGCGAAAGCGGCGCGCGAATCGAAAGCCCATTCTCTGTCACGTCCAGATGACAATTTCCGCAATTGAAGCCCTCCTGCAGATGCTTGCGATGCTCTCCGCTCATCGTTGCCCAGCGGCCTTCGGTGCTACCCATGCCGGGATGACAAGAGCCGCATTGCATCGCTGCGCTTCCATCCACGATGGTACCGTTACTTCCCCGACCGTTGCCGTGGCAGTACAAGCTGCTGCAGGTGCCCGCTCCATCGTAGCTACCGGCCGCGCTCAAGCCCATCGAAAAGCTCACCTCCCCTTGGCCGGGTGTGTCGTCGAAGGCGTGCTCCAAGCTCAGCACGTTCGTGGGCTTAGTGTGACACTCGTTGCAATCGTAGGCCTGACTAATCCCCTGCGTGACGTGCACGGTGTGAGCCAGGAACGCGAGCGAGCCCGACATCGGAAGCGCACCGAGATCGCGAGGCGGTGCCCCGGTCAGATTGTCATCGGCGCCGTGGCAGAATAGGCAGTCCGATCGCCAGCCCTCGCTGTGACAGCTATCGCAGCTCGGACCGAGATTGCCGGTAAGATCGGCGGCATGGCAGTCACGGCAATCGATGCGCTGGAGCTCCATGTCGGGGCTATGCCTTTGCGGCAGCGCGTAGTCTGCCGGATGAAAACGCTGCCCCGCATCGAGCCAGGGAAGCGCGCTGTGGCCGTGACTGTGACAGGTCCCGCTGCAGGTGCGCTGGACCACGTCCCAAGTGAAGCCGGACAAGCTAAATTCGACCTCCCGGAGGGCGTTGACGTGAAGTTCGGGATCGGCGATCGAAGTGCTGTCGATCGTCGTTGCCTGATGACAATCCTCGCAGCGTGCAGCCGAGCCGAGATGGAACGAATGAAGCCCGCCCATCTCGCTCCAACCTGCGGCGCCACTCGAAAGACCGGCATGGCAGCTGTCACAACCCATGGCCGGCGCATCGATTGCAATCGCGCCATCGTCGCCTTGGCCATTTCCATGACAGTAGAGGCTCTGGCATCCGTCGCCGCTAGCGTAGGTGCCCTGCGGGCTCAGGCCGCCGCCGAGGTCGACCTCTGCCATCCCTTTGGTGTCGTCGAAGGCGTGACCAGGGCTCAGTACATCCACCGCTTTGACGTGGCACTGGACGCAATCGAAGCCGCGGGCCATCCCAGGCGCGACGTGCGGGGTATGCCCGGGGAAGCTGATGTTGGTGATGACGCCGGCAAGATCGCGCGGTGGCGAGCCAAAGGCGTTGTCGATGCCGCCGTGGCAAAAGACGCAGTCCGATCGCCAACCAGGCGCATGACAGCTATCGCAGCTCGGCCCGAGGCTGCCCGTTAGGTCGGCGGCGTGGCAGTTGCGGCAATCGTTCGCCTGCAACTGCATGTCGTAACCGTGAACGTCGGGCGCGGCATAGCCGGGCGGGTGATACCGATTGAGCGTGTCGAGCCAGGGCGAAGCGACGTGCGTGTGGTTGTGACAGATCCCCGCGCAGCTTCGGTTTTGGGAATCGAAGGCGAACCCAGCGATCGAGAAGTCCACGTCCTGCAGCCCATTGACGTGCAGCGCCAGGATCGCAATTGAGCGCCCATCGCTGGTGGTCGCCGAGTGACAATCGGCGCAGTTGGCACCCTCGCTCAGGTGGAAAGCGTGGAGGCCTCCCATCGCATCCCAGGCCGACTGCCCGCTGTCGAGTCCTGCGTGACAGCTGCCACAATCCCGGGGAGGCGCGCCGTCTGCGATGCTGCCATTGGGCCCTTGGCCGTCCCCATGGCAGTAGAGCCCCGAGCAGGTTCCGCCGCCGTCGTAGTTGCCTTCTGGGCTGAGCCCTCCGCTAAAGCCAACCTCTGCCTTGGCTGGGGTGTCGTCGAACGCATGCCCAATGTCGAGCACGTCGCTCGGCTTGCGATGACACTGCGTGCAGTCGAAGGCGACGGTGACCCCGGAGGTCACGTGCCTCGTATGGGCGCGGAAGCTCAGAGACGCCGATAGATCGGAGGTTCCGAGATCCCTTGGGGGCGCGCCGGTGAGCGTGTCTCCCGCGCCATGACAGAACAAGCAGTTGCGGCGCCAACCCACCGTGTGGCAGCTGTCGCAGCTTGGGCCGGCGGCTCCGCTGAGGTCGGCCCCATGACATGTGCGACAGTCCATCCGTTGAAGCTCCATCGCGGGGCTGTGCATCTCGGGATCCGCAAAGCCTACCGGATGAAAGCCCTGGCTCGAGCCGATCCAGGGCCGCGCGCTGTGTGGATATCCGTGACAGGTACCGGTGCAGCCTTGCGTGCCTTGATCGTAGGAGAACCCGGGTGCGGAGAACTGGTTGTCGCGCTGCCCGTTGATGTGAAGTGACGGCGAGGTGATGCTCAGCCCGTCGCTGGTAGTTGCCTGATGGCAGTCTTGACATCCGGCACCGATCGAAATGTGGAAACCGTGTCGACCGCTCATTTTGGCGAGCTCGACCGATGGGCTACTCGCGCCGGCGTGGCAGCTTTCACAAGTCATGGGTGGATCGGCCGCACCGAGGCTGCCATTGTCACCCTGCCCGTTGCCGTGGCAGTACAAGCTCGCGCAGCCATCAACCGGATCGTACATTCCGCGAGGACTACGACCGCCGCCCAGATCCACCTCGGCGACAGCCGGCGTATCGTCGAACACGTGGCCCTGCGTAAGGACGTCGGTAACGTTGACGTGACACTCGATGCAATCGAGCGGCTCGCTCATTGCAGTGCGGACGTGTGCGTGATGCGGCACGAACGCGGACGCGGCGACGGTGAGGGTACCGTCGAGGTTCTTCGGAGGGGCCCCGCTCAGGTCCTCCACGCCGCCATGACAAAAGACACACTCCGCTCGCCACGCCTCTGGCTCTGCGGGCGTATGGCAAGTATCGCAGCTGGGTTCGATGTCCCCGCCTCCGCTTAGATCCTTGCCGTGGCATAACCTGCAATCCAAGACCCCGAGCCTGAGATCCGAACCGTGGAGCTCCGGTTTCTCGTAGTCGGACCGGTGGAAGCGCCCGGAGACGCCCGTGCCGGCCGATCCGCCAGAGCCGGCTATTCCGCCGACACCAGCGCTACCACCGCTACCACCGACGCCGCCCTCGCCGCCATCGGGCAAGCCGCCATCGGGCTGGCCAATCTCTCCCCCATCCGTGCCACAACCGATGAGGACGGACGCACAGAGAACCGCGATGGATAAGCCACGACACGAGCGGGAAAAGCGGCGCATGATCACATCGATGAAGGGCAAGCAAGTGCTGTACCAAAGGATCTGATTCTTCGCTCTTTCGCCCAGAACTGTGCGCAGCGTCCTTTCCTCGAGGCCAGCTGCTTGCAACATCTGCACTCGCGAAGGGGCTTGCGAAATATTTGCAGCTGCGGTCCCGGCACCGTCGCCATCACGGTCACCACCGGAATTGGAACGCAGCGGGTCGAGTGCAGATCTTCGGGACATGCGACCTATCCTGCGAAGCCGGAACGCTCGTCGCACCGCTCTCCGCCGTGTCTTCCCAGTGACCGCTGAGCACTAAACCGGCTCAATTTTCTTGGGTCCGATTTGGGCCCTCGGCATCGAATACGAAACCGCTAGGCCGCTAAGCGCGTGGCTGAGGGGCCGCAATGGGCTGGGCCGCGGGCTTCGCCACGGGAGTCTCGAGAATCTTCTTGTACTTCTTGAGCCAGCCCTGGAATACGAGCTTCATGACAGGCGCGGTGACGGAATTCAGGTGGCGCATGAGACCCTGGTTCTCGATCGCCACCGTCCAGCTCAGCTTCGTTTCGTTCGGGCCGACGCGTTCGACTCTGTAGTCCTCTGCGAACTTCGAAAGGCCGGGGATGGTCGATTCGGTGACATAGAACGCGATACGCGCGTTCTCTTCCCAGTGAAAGAAGAGCTCCTTCACCACCATTCCGCCCACTAATGAGACATCGCGAGTCGCGTTCTTCCCGTAGGGTTTCTCGGAGGTCCAGTCCACGCCCTTGATGACGCCTGCCCATTCGGTCCAGACGGTATCGCCGCGGAGGGTCTCGAAGAGTCGTTCGGGAGTGCACTTGGCCAACATCGTGCACTGCACACGCAGGGGCGCCGTATCGAAGAAGTCCAGGGTGACCGGGTCGAGCCTGTTGAGTTCAGCCATGAGTTTTCCTTCTTTCGAGCTGGGAACCTAGGCCGGGAGTATGCCGCAAACCGGCTCGACTTGCAGCGGCGCCCAAGACTTGCTTCATATCCTCCCATGCCCGACTTCGGAACCCCGGATTTTCACAACGTTCTCCTCGCTGGCTCACGCTCGAGCGGAAAAACCACGCTCGCGGAAGCGCTTCTGTTTCGCGCCGGTGAAACGAGCCGGCAGGGATCGGTCGACGGCGGCACGACGACCAGCGACTTCGAGCTGGAAGAGCAAGCGCACCAGTACTCGGTGTATTCGACCTTGATGCACGCAACACACCAGGGGAAGCGCATCAACCTGCTCGACCTTCCGGGCGCGCCAGATTTCATCGGCCAGGCCATTGCTTGTCTCCCTGCCGCCGAGACGATGATGCTGGTCATGGATCCGGAGGTCGGCGTCGACAGCGCCAGCCGGCGTCTCGTGAAGCTCGCGCGCAGCCTCGACCTTCCGATCGCCATCGTGGTGAGCCACATCGGCCAGGGCGTCTCCCGTCTGGGGGCGTTTCTCTCCGAGCTCCAAGAAGCGTTCGGCCGCGGTTGTCTTCCCATCAACCTGCCGGCGAACAAAGGTGAAGCCGTCATAGGTTGCTTGCTGAACGGGACGGGTGAGAGCGACCTCGGCCCGGTTGCCGGCTTCCACACGGAGCTTCTCGATCAAGTCGTCGAGATCGACGATGCACTCATGGAACGATACCTCGAGGGCGAAGAGCCCAACTACGAGGCGCTTCACGAGCCGTTCGAGCGCGCCATGGATAAGGCGCACGTGATCCCCGTCTGTTTCACGGATGCTCTGAGCGGAGCGGGCGTCGGCGAGTTGCTGGACATCATCGTGCGCTACTTCCCAAGCCCTCCCGAGGGCAACCCACGTCCGTTCTTCATCGGCGAAGGCGCAGACGAGAAGCCGTTCGTCTACTCGGATGATGCCGACAAGCCCCTGCTCGCCCGCGTCTTTCACGTCGCAACCGATCCGTACCTCGGGAAGCTCTGCTTCTTCCGGGTTTACCAGGGAAAGCTCAACGCCGGAGACCAGCTCTTCGTCGGTGATGGAAAGAGGCCGATTCGCATTGGTCATCTGTTCCGGACGCAAGGCAAGCAGCGCACCGCGATCCATTCGGTCATCGCGGGTGACGTGGGCGTCATCGCGAAGCTCGACGAGCTGCACCTCGGAGACGTGCTCCACGACGACCATGCGCTCGACCTGGTGCACCACAAGCCACTGCCGTACCCGAAACCCTTGCACGGCCTGGCGGTCGTCCCGAAGACCCGCAGCGACGAGGACAAGATCGCCGAAGTGCTTGCGCGCATTCGCGAGGAAGACCCGACCTTCGAGGCGCACTTCGAGCTCGAAACCCGCGAGCTAGTCATTCACGGCCTAGGGGAAATGCATCTGAACCTGGTCATCGAGCGCATCAAGAACCAGGGCGTCGAAGTCGAAACCAAGCCACCCAAGATCGCGTACCACGAAACGGTCATGGGCGAGGCCGAAGGCCAGTACCGGCACAAGAAGCAGAGCGGCGGTGCGGGCCAGTTCGGCGAGGTCAGCCTTCGAGTGGAGCCGCTCGAGCGAGGACAGGGCTTCGAGTTCGTCGACAAAATCGTCGGTGGCGTCATCCCCAAAGTCTTCTTGCCGGCCATCGAGAAGGGCGTCCGCGACATGATGCGGCGGGGCATCGTCGCCGGTTATCCGATCGAAGATGTGCGCGTCACCGTATTCGACGGGAAGACTCACGCAGTCGACAGCAAGGAAATCGCGTTCCGGACCGCCGGGAAGTTCGCCTTTAAGGAAGCCTTCCTCAAGGCCCGGCCGCAGATTCTCGAACCTGTCGTGCACGTCGAGGTCACTACACCCGGCGACCACGTGGGCACCATCACAGGCGACCTTTCGAGCCGCCGCGGTAAAATCTTCGTCACCGACGTCAAAAGCACCGGCACCGCGATCGTCAAAGCTACTGTTCCGCTGGCCGACATGATGGAGTACGAGCCGGCGCTGAAGAGCATGACCAAGGGACGCGGGAGCTTCACGATGGAGCTCAGCCATTACGACCCCGTTCCCGATCGGATCGCCCAAGAGTTGATCGAGAAGCACCAAGCCGAGCGCCTGAGCACGTGAGCTCCTGACGCCCGACGCCGCGCGGGAGAAATAGACTATGGAAAAGGCGATTCAAAACGCGATGAAATTGCTGGACGACCCGGCGATTTCGAAGCTAGCAGGCACGCTGATCGCGGTCGTGATCGTGGTCGCCATTGTCCAAGTGATCAAGCGAGTCGCAACGCGGTACATCGAAGACAAGTCTGTCCGCTACCGAGCTCGAAAGGCGATCGGATTCATCGGTTACTTGCTCGGCGCCCTGGTCGTGCTCGCGATGTTCAGCGACCGGTTAGGCCGCATGAGTGTGGTTTTCGGTGTTGCGGGCGCAGGGATCGCGTTCGCTCTTCAGGAGGTCATCGTCAGCGTCGCTGGTTGGGCGGCGGTTTCGTTCGGAAGCTTCTACACCGTCGGCGACCGTATTCAACTCGGTGGCATCAAAGGTGACGTCATCGACATCGGAGTGCTCCGCACGACCCTGGCAGAGGTCGGCCAGTGGGTCGATGGCGATCTCTACAACGGCCGAATGGTGCGCGTTGCGAACAGCTTCGTCTTCAAAGAGCCAGTCGTGAACTACTCCGGGGATTTTCCTTTCTTGTGGGATGAGATCACCGTGCCAATTCGGTTCGGGAGTGATCTCGACATGGCTCAAGCCGCGCTCACCGAAGCGGCGAACGAGGTCTGCGGAGCATATGCCGAGCAGGCGACGACCATCTGGGCACGCATGCAAAGACGCTTTCCCCTCGAAGATGCCAGCACCGTTCCGATGGTCACGTTCGGCTTCGATGAAAACTGGGTGAAGTTCACGATTCGATACACCGTTCAATTCGACCGGCGACGGGCCACGAAGCATCTGCTCAGCGCGCGGGTGCTGAAAGCCATCGAGTCGAGCGGCGGAGCCATATCCGTTGCAGCAGCGGCGATCGAGCTCTTTCCGAAAGCGCCTCTCGACATTCGGCAGCTCGCAACCAAAGATTGAGTTACCCAGAATGCGCGCGATCGGAGGCTTTGATTTCGCCGAGCTCTCGGACGGAGCGATAACCTTCACCCCACCGGGCGTAGCGCTCCACCTCGGTGGCCAACAGCGGATCGATGAGCGGCCACAAAGGTTGGTGGACCTGCTCCACGAGCTCTAGAGCCGCCTTGATCTGCTCATCCCAAACGAGGCAGAACCGTTCGAGATCCGCGGCTCGTACCTCACCGCGACAGGGGCCGCTTGAACACCGGAGCTTCATGGGATCGCGCAGGTTGAACATGCCGTATTCGTCGGTGACCTGTTCCCCAGCTTCGATGTCGCGCACGGCAATCTCGAATCCGTATGCCGTACTCATCGTGTTGGATTGGCAGCAATGGTTCACATACTTGGCGTGATCCCAGCTCACGATTCGAACGCCGTGAGAGTCGATGTAGGAGAAGCGATCGATCGATTCGCGCAATGCCGGCTCTTGGAGGCTGGGATCGTCGGGCATGATCTGGATTTCGAGCGGGTCCCACACGTACGTGATGGTGCCCTTTGGCAGTCGTGATGTCGCGAAGACACCAAATCCGAGCTCGGGGTCGATGTGCCGGAGCTCGGTGGACGGATGCATCATGGAGCGGATGGTAGCTTCGAAGATCGATTTCGTCCCCGAGAATGTGCATGGATGAGCGACCGGGTTGAATCTCCCTTGCTGCGGGGTGGCAGAAGCCCCAGATGAAGCGAAGCTCATGCTCACTGGTCGATACTCTCCGAGCCGCGCCCTGCTCTTCCTGGCGCTGGCGCTGGTGTCACCAGCCGCTGCATCCCCGGTCGAGGACGCGCTCGGCCCCGCCCCTCGTGGAGGTGACGGTCGATTCATGAATTTTGCCGGGCACATGCCCGAGGTTGGCGTCTCGGTGACCCTGCCCTTCTTCGTTCGACGCATCGCCAGCTCTTTCACGGACACCCCGAGCGCCCTCGATCGGGTCCCTAACGATGGCGCCTGGCTGCGCGAGAACGCGAAGCACAGCGAGCCCACGGTGACCTGGATTGGTCACGCGACGCTCCTCGTTCAAATGGGGCACCTCACGTTCCTCACCGATCCGATCTGGTCGGATCGGGCAAGCCCGCTCTCCTTCGCGGGGCCGCAGCGAATCGTGGAGCCCGGCGTCGCGATCGACGACCTTCCGCCGATCGACTTCGTGGTGGTCTCCCACAATCACTACGACCACCTCGACCTTGCAAGCCTCATCGCGCTATCGGAGCGGGATCCGAACACGCGCTTCTTCGTTCCCCTCGAGAACGGAAAGCTCCTCCGCGACAACGGAGTCGAAAACGTCGAAGAGCTCGACTGGGGCCAGTCCGTCGAGCTCGGGGGGGTGCGCGTCTACTGCCTTCCGGCTCAGCACTGGAGCAAGCGGGGCATCGGCGATGACCGCGAAGCACTCTGGTCATCCTGGGCGGTGCTTGCGCCAGAGCGAAGGTTCTTCTTCGCGGGGGACACGGGTTACTTCGATGGATTCGCCCGCATTGAGGAGGCGCTTGGCCCGTTCGACCTCGCAGCCGTTCCGATCGGCGCCTACGAGCCGGCGGAGATGATGAAGGCTTCACACATGAATCCCGAAGAGGCCGTTCAAGCGGCCATCGACCTTCGCGCTCGCGCGGCGGTCGCGATGCACTACGGCACCTTCAAGCTTTCGGATGAGCCTTTGGACGAGCCCGCCAAACACTTCAAGAAGGCCGCAACTGAGAGTGCTCTCGGAGACGAGGCTGGGTGGTTACTGCGCATCGGCGAAACTCGCGCGTTCTGAAGCCCCGGCGAGCCGACGACGCGACGCTTGCGCTCGTCCGCACGACGGTGCCACGCTCCGCTGAGGATGCACGTCGCAAAGCCACGCAGCGGAGCCCAGCGAGTCCTCTCCCACGAGGAAGCAAAGGCCTTTGACGACCAGTTCGGTCCAAAGCAGGACCTGCAACGAATCTACGAGGATCCTGCGATTGAGGTGCTTCTCGAATACGCGAGCTTCCAAACCGCCTGCGCGGTCGTCGAGCTCGGCTGCGGGACGGGCAGGCTCGCGGCGCGCCTCCTCGAAGAGCTTCTCCCAGAAGACTCCAAGTACCTCGGGCTAGACATCAGCGAAACCATGATCGACCTGGCCCATGGACGGGTCGCGCCCTGGGGGGACCGCGCTCGCATGCAGCGAACGGACGGCTCTCCGACTCTTCCGGTGAGACGCTTCCATCGAGGCTCGTTTGCCGCGCTTGGAGCGCAATGCACTCGTTCAGCCCAAGGCTCGTTGGTGGATGCCGGCCTCTCCACCTCGAGGAATTCATCGGCAGTGACTGGCAGATCCTTCACCGCGAAGTCGTCTGCACGCTCGGTATCTGCACCGAGGTATTGGTCGCGCGGCAGCTCGCCCGTTGAGGCGATCGTCATGGATCCGATGACGAGGGTGGCGGTCAGGTCATCAGATTCCGCCGCCGTCTGAGAAGAGTCGATCGGCCGTCGGCTCACGGGCCGCGCGCCTGGTCACGCGGCCGGCCGCGATCCCGATGCCTAGCATCAGCAGAGCGAAGACGATCTGCGGCGTCGTGCCGGGAAGCGCGTCGCGTGCGGTGGTGATCCACTGATCCGCCTCGCGCACCAAAATGAAGATCGCCATCGTGAGCACGAACGCCGCGAACGCCCGCCGAAGCGACGCCGGGTTGACCTGACTGGCGAGACGCGACCCGATGAACGAGCCTCCAATCGCCATGACCGTCACCGCGCCGATGAGCGTGTAGTCGACCTGCACGTGGCTCAGATACCCGAGGAAGCCCGCCATCGTGTTGAGCACGATGATGAACAACGACGTCCCGACCGCCGCATGCATCGATAGGCCCGCCCAAAGCGTCAGCGCCGGGACGATCAAGAACCCGCCGCCGGCCCCCACGAGGCCAGTGAAGCTTCCGACGGCTAGGCCCTGCAAGAGCAGCCGGCCCGTCGCTCGTTTGGTTGCACCGCCGGGGCTTCGCGCGCGGCGTCCCTGCCACATCCCCACCGACGTCAACACCATCATGCATGCGAAGAGCAGCAGCAGCAGCGTCCCATCGAGGAACGCCCCTACGCGGCCGCCGAGGTAGGCGCCCGTCATCCCCGCCGCTCCAAAGAGAAGCCCCGTTCGAACGTCGACGTTGCCCGCCCGCCAGTGGTGGAGCGCACCGGACGTGCTGGCCGCGCCCACCACGAGCAGCGAGCTTGCGATCGCAGTCTTCGGATCGAGGCCGAACACGTAAACAAGCAGCGGCACCGTGAGAATCGAGCCACCGCCGCCAAAAAAACCCAGCGAGATCCCGATCAGGACGCTCAACCCGAGACCGAGCGGAGACATTCAGCAGCTCTCCCGGCGAAACACAGGTGCAAATGGAAGCATCGGGCCGCAGTATGCATGCTTCGCCGCTCGAACGCATGTCCATCGGCACGCGGCTTTTCTCGCCCGAAACGCAGTCCGTCGAGAAGGGCCGCCTCGAACGGGAGCGCGCCTGCAAGGGCCTCGCCGCTGCGGGTTAGAGCGCCTTCTGGAGCGAGATGACGGACTGGTGCACGATCTGGCTTTCCGGGAGAATCTTGCGCTCGATGAATTTCCGCGATTCGGGAGAGAGGTCGGTCAAGCTGCGACGATAGGCGCGAAGAATACGACTCGAATAATCCTCCAAGGTGAAGATCACAGTGCCTTTGTTGAGCCTTCCGGCGCTCTGCTCCCTGGCCCTCAACAGGGTGCGCCACAGGCTCGATTGTGCACGGGGGATCCCCCCGAGAGCTCGGATACGCCCCTCCAACTCGTTGATTCGCTCTTGATGAGAGTTTCGAAGACGGGCAAGCGCCCGGCGTATCTGCTCGTCCGAGCTGGCTTCGAGCAGCACCCCATAGGCCTCGCGCGCGCTACGCTCGCGACAAAGAAACGCATTGAGAAGATCGATGTCAGCCTGCCGTGCGTCGAAGTGAGTCATCGGTCGTAAGTGCGCCGCGTGAATCGATGTGCTCGAGCGCACGAAGATTGCACTCCTGCAGCGCTCCCACCTAGGGCCGAGACCCCGAGGCCGGAACCCGAGAAATTGGAAAAAGGCGTGAAATGCGATCTTTTTTTAGCCGCACGCGTCTCGAATCAGCCCCAAGGTGATGTCCCGCGCATAGCTGTCGGGTAAATCCACGTCGTCTAGCGTGAGCATCTGGTCCGGCTCTACCGGACGCGTCACCGTGGCACCGTAAAGGAGGCCGATCGGAAGGTGGTCCGGCTCGTCGCGGAAGCGCACGGCCGTACCGCGCACCTGGAAACTGCCGATTCCCGTCTCGATGTGCTCCCCCGGGCGGAGGCTCCTCTTTGCCACTGCAGCGACGCCAATGCTCGGAGCGGTCGAGTTGTTCAAGAGTGGCGGTTGCCCCTCCATCGCACGCCGAATTGTGTTGGGGATCTCGAGGGCGCATAGGTGATAGGGCCGAACGAACGTGTAGTAAGGGCCGTCCCCCATTTTGAGTGCAGCCAGGACGGGACGCTGTGATTCGGCGATGGTGGCGATCACGAATACCCCTGGCGCCTGACCGGGCACGACGGTGAAGTCCGCAATCGGATGGCCGAGCTCGAGCGCAGCTTCTGCGAGAGCGCGTGCGGCCTCTTCGACGCTGTCATTTTGGACGGCCAACAAGCCGGGTTTCGCAATGCCAGCGCCAAAGGCGTTGGCAACGAACGCTTGCTCGATCTGCACTTTCGTGCCGTCGGTAAAAGACGTCGTTTGCTGGACTCGAAAGCCTTGCCTTTCTGACCAGTACGCCATGTCTTTGAGGCTCGGATTCGGATTCAAGAATCCTTTCATGCTGCCGTACACCAGGGGCTCGAAACCCATGCCGACGAGCTCATCATGAAGTTGCGCTTGCACGCCTGGCTGGTCGCCGTTCGCCTCGGAGAGATAGCCTTTGCCCACGAAGTGTGAGCCACAAGTGACATGGAACTCCGAGTCCATCGTGACGACTGGCAAACCTGCCGCCAACGTGTCTCGGACGACTTCGGCGGCACGTATGGGGTCACCCGAGCACTCGACGACGAGATCAGAACCGTCGATTAGCTCTTGCGTCGATTGCGTGAGCTGCACGTCCGAGGGCATGTCTTTGATGCTGTCGAGCGCGCGGCGGGTGAGAGCGGAGGAGACCTGTAGGTCGTCCATCAATCGACAGGAATCAAACAAGCGGCGCGCAATGAACCCGGTCCCGGCGACGCCGACGCGAATCGGGGAGGAATCAGAAGGTATGGTCATGGTGAAAGCAGGCGGCCGGTCCAAAAAGCATCGTTACAAGCATAAGGCACCGCCAAGGCAGAAGCACGAACGGTCTCGACGCCAAGCAGCGGGATGCGCGCGGCCCCCAATACGGGCGCGGCGACGTTTCCCGTCAACGTTGCCGATACCCTTTGGCCAAGGCGGTCAGGATCCTCTCAGATGCTCGTCCGTCGCCGTATGGATTGCGCGCTTGAGCCATCTCCGTGTAGGCGTCGTCGTCGCTGAGCAGACGCGCGGTCTCCGAGTAGATCCGCTCTTCGTCGGTACCTATCAGTCGAGCCGTCCCAGCGTCGACCCCCTCAGGCCTCTCGGTGGTCTCTCGCATGACCAGGACCGGCTTTCCGAGTGAAGGCGCTTCCTCTTGAATCCCACCCGAATCGGTCAGAATGATGTGGGCACGCCTCATCTCTTCGACGAATCGACGATATTCGAGGGGCTCGACTAGCTCGACGCGAGAATGGTTGCCCAGTAGGGGGAAGATGACGTCTCTCACCGCAGGGCTCAGATGGACCGGATAGACCACGCGAAGATCTGAGAATTCATCCACGAGGCGCAGCAAGGCTCGGCACATTTGCCGCATCGGCTCACCTTGATTTTCGCGGCGATGGGCCGTGACCAGAAGACGCCGCTCACCCGTGGGTTGGGGAGCTGTCTCCCCGGCGTTCGATCCGAGAATCAGAAACAGCGCGTCGATGCCCGTGTTGCCGGTCACCCAAATCGCTTCTTCGCTCACCCCTTCACGCAGCAGTCTGTCGCGCGACAGCGTCGTCGGCGCGAAGTGCGCGTCGGCGATCTGCGTGGTGAGCCTTCGGTTCATCTCTTCGGGAAAGGGTTGGCGCTTGTCGTATGTCCGAAGGCCGGCCTCTACGTGAGCGACTGGCACATGTTGGTAGAAGGCTGCCAGTGCGCCGGCAAGTGTGGTCGTCGTGTCGCCTTGCACGACGACCCAGTCCGGCTTCACTTGCCCTACGACGTCGTGCAGGCCCGTGAGCGCCGCGGTCGTTATGTAACGCAAATCCTGATTGGGCTTCATGATGTCCAGATCCAGGTCGACGGCGATCTGAAACACCGCGAGCATTTGATTGAGCATCTCTCGGTGCTGACCCGTGGTGACGACGAACGTATCGAACTCTTCGGGACGACTACGAGCGCCGATCACCACCGGCGCCAGCTTGATGACCTCCGGGCGTGTGCCCATGACGATCAGAATCCGTGTCTTCGTAGGCATTTGCGCTAGTTCGACGAGCGGCCGGGATCCGAGCCTGCAACGCTCCTGAGCAAGTGGAAGATGAACTGGGTGTTGGTGACCAAGTATCGCTTCCAAAGCCGGCGGGGCTCTTGGAGGAGTCGAAAGAACCACTCCATCCCAATCCGTTGCAGCCAAACCGGGGCTCGACGGACCGCGCCTGCGATTACGTCGAAGCTACCCCCGACCGGTATCGCGAGCTCGACTCCAAGCTGGTCCCAATGGTTCTCGATGAACTCCTCCTGCAAGGGCACACCCATGCCCACGATGAGGATTCTTGCGCCGCTCTTGCGAATCGCCTCAGCACGTCGTGGCGCTTCGGAGGCGTCGAAGTATCCATCCGAGATGCCGCAAATTTCGAGTCCGCGGTGGCGCTCGGCCAAGCGCTTGGCCGCCGTCTTGATGATGGTAGGCTTGGCGCCGAGAAAGTACACGCCAAAGCTTTCCTTGGCGGCGAGCGCGCAGAGCTCGTCCACGAGATCGACACCGGTGACCCGTTCCGGAAGGGGATTGCCCTGGAGGTGCGATGCCCAAACCAGCGCCTGCCCATCTGCGACCACGAGCGACGCGCGATCGACGAAGCCCTGCAACCTACGATCCGACCTCATCATCATCAGAATTGCCACGTTGACCGTGCAAATGTACCCGCGTCGACCACTACGGATCCACTCGCGAGCCCAGTCGGTAGTGCCCTCCAAGGTGGCGGCGTGAAGGTCACCGTTGAGTATGCGAACCGACTTCATGGCTCGATCTCGTCCCACAGCAGAACCGCATCGATGAAGAACTTCGCGGCCCAATTCGGATAGGAAAGCGGAGCGTACGATCCCCAAATCGGGTGGGAACCCTTGATGGCCCCACGAAGAGCAGGATTCGAAGTGCTGAGGTCTTGGTGCTCCATCACGAAACCCAAGCTTCGTTTTGCCGCATCCAAGTACCGCTCCGACCCCGTGGATTGGTAGAGCTTGAACCAGATGATCGCGAGCTGACAGTTGCCAGTCAGACAACAGTACCGCGCCGCGGATCGACCGTCCTCGTCGATCTGCCCTGGGATCCAACCATCCTCCCGCACGTGCTCGAGCACGGCGTCGGCAGCGCGCACCGCGACCTCCTCGTAGCATGCGTCGCCTAGCAGGCGAGCCGACTCGAGGAAACCGCGAATCGCGTATGCGATCGTATGCGTGAACGGCGCGGCTCTGGGCGTGAAGGCGCAGTTACGAAAGTACCCGTCTCTTTCTTGCCCGAGTGCCCAGTCTAGGTTCTTTCTCGCAGCGGCTTCAATGGCTGGATCCGAAGCGATTTGGTGACACTCGAGCATCGACCAAGCCACGCGCGTATTGTAGGTGTGAGGCGTTTCGAGGTGAGTGTTTCTTCGCCACGCCCCGTCTTCGTCGATGTGATCTGCGAGCCATGATGCCGCACGAACGGCCGCGTCGCGGAAACGACTCTCCCCCGTTTCCCGGTGGGCGCGAACATAGCCCAGCAGCACTTGACCGGTGTCGAAGACGATGCCTTGGTGGGGCCGATACTGCGGATTCGCGATCGATCCATCGGGCTCTTGAACCTCGCACAGCCAGTTTGAGACCGTGCGCGCGAGGGCTGCGGATTCAGAGTCTTGGCGTTGCTTGGCAAGGTCGAAAAGCGTGACGGCGATGTAGCCCGAAGTCTCGCGGTAGGATGGCCTCCAACCCCCGCGAATCGAGTAGCCGTAGCTCACTCCGCCGTCGGGAGTCGCGGCCTGAGCCCGTTTGAGCCAATCCACCGCCGCGCCGAGGTGCGCTTCCCGATCCTGAGGCGGCGACGCTCTGCCGACTGCGTCGCGCAGGACGCGTCCCATGAAGGGTGTGCCGGCATTGAAGAAGCCACGCCCTGCAGTGGTTGCCGTATCTCGTTCGGATAGCATGAGTTGGTTGAAGTGGAGACTCGAAGGGAGTCGCAACTGTATCCTGTCGGCTTACGCGCAGCAATCGGAAGTCCCTCGACGCGGCCGTAGATTTACCTCGAATGAGGCCTTGGCGAGAGCATGCATTGTGATCATTAAAACATTCCGTAGCGTCGTCCTGGACACGGGTGCAGTGCCGACGGCTGGAATGGGAGCAGCGCATCGCGCGGTGGCCTCTCGCCTTCAGCGATCGGTTCGTCGCCACCGTCGCTCGCGGCGACCGACGAGAAACGAGAGGTAGAGTGGAAGCTTCCAAACGACGTATATCGGAACGAGGAGCAGGTACCGCAGCGGAATCTCCTTTCGTCCATAACGCGCCCATCCGACGGCAACCCCGAGCCCAATGAGGCCAAGCGCCACGACGGCGATCCAGGCCGGAACAGTTGAGCCCCCGACGAGAACGAGGACACCGGCCGCGCCCAAGACCAGAACCAAGAGGCCCACGAGCAGTGCCAACGGTGGCACCATCAGGTCCGCTCCCAGGGCGATGAGTCCAAGCCTTCCACGCAAGACCCCTTCGCGGATGAGCCGTGGACCGTACTCTAAAAGGGCGGCCATCTGTCCGTGCTCCCAACGCCGCCGCTGCCGCATGGACGCCGGTCGGGAGCTCGGAAGGTCGCTTCGCACCCCGGCATCGATGCAAAGCTGAGGCTCGTGCCCAAGCAGCGCGAGCTCGATCCCCATCGTGAGGTCTTCGACGATGTTTGCGCCCAAGCCAGGAGCGGTGCGCACCACGCTCCACGGGAACGCCATTCCCGAGCCATCGAGGTGACAGGGTTGGTTCAAGCGAAGGAGCCCGCGCGGCCTCACACGATTGCGCACGAGAAAAGCCAAAGCGGAAATCATCGAGATCGGGGACCGGTCGATGGCCTGCAGAACATAATCGGCTTGTACGGGTCCCATCGTTTCGACAGCGCTTCGCACGAGAGCGTTGATCGTACCTGGGGTGAGGCGGCAGTCGGCATCGATGACGATGAGCACGTCTGGAGGGCTCGGGGTCAAGTGCTCGATGCCGTAGGCCAACGCGTACCCCTTTCCACGCCGCTCCGCATCGGTCCGCTCGATCACCTCGGCGCCGGCGGCTCGCGCGAGTCGTACGGTCTCATCGGTACAGTTGTCCGCGACGACCAAGACGCTGTCGTCAGGCGCGAGTTGGGATTGCACTTCGGCCAACATGGCACCAATGCCTTCTTCTTCGTCGTGCGCGGGAACCATCACTCGGACAGATACGCCCGGGGGTCTCGCGACTTCCTTTTCAGCACGAAGAAATACGCTGGCGAAGCATTCCACGAAGAAGATAAGAGCCGGGATCGCGAGAATCGCTGCTGCTAGAGCCGCTAGGATCGTCAGTAAGTTCACTGGATATGACTATAGACAGTCTCTCGGCGCCGCACACGTAAACGGACTAATTTAAGGAGTCCGCGGACGGTTCACCCAAGCTGGTGAGAAACTTGCGGGCGTGTCATGATCGAAAACAGATGCAGGTCAAGCGAGCCGGCACGAAAGCGTGATGAGCAGCGTGTTGGTTGCGCCGTCGATGCGCGAGAATTTGTGAGTTTGGCGTGGAATATTACTCCGACGGCAACATTCTAAGCGTCCTCGCATTCTTCATCTGGGTCCCGGTCACGTATTTCGCAACCTGGCGCTGGCCACCTTCCAAGGCGACCGCAGTCCTCTTTCTGGGGGGCTTGCTCCTGCTCCCCGAGCTCGTGTTCTTCAAGCCTCCTGGGCTTCCAGACTTCGCGAAGCTCGAGATCGTGCCGATGTGGATTCTCATCTGGGCAGCCGTCTTTCACCGCGAGCGCTTCGCGTCCGCGCCCAAGAGCCGGTGGTTCAGAGTCTGTGTCGGGCTCCTCGTGTTCGGGTCGGTCTTCACGGTTTTTCTCAATACCGACCCGTACAGCGTCGGCCACCGAGCCGTCCCAGGGCACGTTCCGTACGACGCCGTTCATGCGGCGCTCAACGCTCTGCTCAGCGTCGCCCTTCCTTTCTATTTGGGTGCCGTCATGTTCCGGGGATCGCGGGATCTTCGGGTCCTGCTCACTACGCTGGTGGTGGCGGCGCTGCTCTACTCCCCTCTTCAGTTCATCGAGATGATCCTCAGCCCACAGTTGCACCGTTGGGTGTACGGATTCCATCAGCATGCCTTTTTGCAGGTCATGCGCGGAGACAGCTATCGCCCCATGGTCTTCATGGCGCACGGGCTTGCCGTCGCGATCTTCACGACACTAGCTCTCATTGCAGCCGCGGCTTTGTTCAAGACCAGGCTTAGAATTCTTCGATTCCGTGCGGCCTGGGTCATGTCGTATCTGTGGGTGGTTCTCATCCTCTCGAGGAGCCTCGCGTCCTTGCTCTATAGTATGGCCGCCGTGCCACTCGTGTTGTTCACTTCGCCCCGCGTCCAAGCCTTGGTTGCCGCCGCACTCGCCGGGCTCCTATTCGTGTATCCTCTGCTTCGAGCGAACGATTTGATCCCCGTGGAGGTTCTCCAAGCCTGGGCAGAGGATGATTACGGACAGGAAAGAGCCCAATCGATGACGTTTCGGTTCGAGAACGAAGCGCGGTTGCTCGATCGGGCATTGGAGCGCCCTTGGTTCGGATGGGGGAGCTACTGCCGGGCTTGCGTCTATGAGCGCTGGTCGGGCGAACGGTCTCCGGTATCGATACGTGACGGAGCGTGGATCATCCGATTCGGTGATCAAGGGATCGTCGGTTTCGTCAGCAGCTTTGGCCTGCTATTATTCCCTCTCATCGCTCTAGTGAGACGACTGAAATACGCTCCACGGGCATCCGATCGGCGTCTTCTCGCCGGGCTCGGCCTCATGCTCGGCTTCTCCGCGTTCGATTTGATCCCCAACGG
>DASRZF010000062.1:0-4723 GCA_035686645.1 Polyangiales bacterium | reverse complement strand
CCGGTCTTCCATGTGAAGGAGCTTGTCCTTTTCGCCTTCCAGCATCTTGTTGACCGGAATGCCGGTCCACTTGGAAACCACCTCGGCGATGTCTTCCTCGGTGACCTCTTCCTTCAGGAAGGAAGCACTGGTCTGCACCTCGGCGAGCTTCTGCTGAGCCTTGGTCACGGCCAGTTCCGCAGCGGGGATCTCGCCATATTGCAGCCTCGCTGCCTTTTCATAGTCCGTTGTCCGCTCGGCACGCTCGAGGTCCAGACGAAGGGTCTCGACGAGCTCTTTCTTTTCTCGGATCTCGGTGATGAGGTCTTTTTCGCGCAGCCACTGCGCCCGCATCGTGTCGCGCTGCTCACGAAGCTCCGAGAGCTCCTGCTCGAGATCACCGAGGCGCCGCTTGCTCGCGTCGTCCTTTTCCTTCTTGAGCGCTTCGCGCTCGATCTCGAGCTGAGTGAGCTTGCGCTCGGCCGTGTCGATCGGCGCCGGCAACGAGTCGATCTCCATCTTCAAGCGCGAAGCGGCTTCATCCACCAGGTCGATCGCCTTGTCGGGCAAGAACCGGTCGGTGATGTAACGCTCGCTAAGAGTGGCTGCAGCGACGATCGCCGAATCTTGAATTCGGATCCCGTGGTGGATCTCATAACGTTCCTTGAGGCCTCGCAAGATGCCGATGGTGTCGGTCACGGAAGGTTCTCCAGCAAAGACCGGCTGGAAGCGGCGTGCCAGCGCGGCGTCCTTTTCGATGTGCTTTCGGTACTCGTCGAGCGTCGTTGCCCCCACGCAGCGGAGCTCACCTCGAGCCAAGGCAGGCTTCAGCATGTTGCTCGCATCCATCGAGCCTTCTGCGGCCCCTGCCCCGACGAGCGTGTGCAGCTCATCGATGAAGAGGATGATCTCGCCCTTGGCCGACTCCATCTCTTGAAGCACGGCCTTGAGGCGCTCTTCGAACTCACCGCGGTATTTAGACCCGGCGACCAATGCGCCGAGGTCGAGCGCGAGGAACTTCTTGTTCTTCAGCCCCTCGGGCACGTCCCCCTGGACGATTCGATGAGCGATACCTTCCGCGATCGCGGTCTTACCGACACCGGGCTCACCGATCAGGACGGGATTGTTCTTGGTCCGTCGCGAGAGCACTTGCATGACTCGCCGAATTTCCTCGTCCCGCCCGATCACCGGGTCGGTCTTGCCTTGCCGCGCGGCCTCTGTGAGGTCGCGCGTGTACTTCTCGAGCGCTTGGAACTTCCCTTCCGGATCCGGGTCGGTCACACGCTGACTGCCGCGAACCTGCTCCACGGCTTGCAAGAGTCTGGTGCGGTCGACGCTCTGCGCTTCGAGTGCCGTCTTCAGCTGCTTGTCGTTGTACGCAGCGAGCAAGATGTGCTCGGCCGAGGTGTACTCGTCTTTGAAGGCCTCGGTTTCTTTCCAGGCGTTGTTGAGCACGTCACGCAGGCGCGAGGAAATGCCCGGCTCTGCGCCGCCTGCCACCTTGGGCATCCGGTCGAGCACGGCCCCGAAAGCGCGAATCAGCCCTTGCAGGTCGGCCCCCGCCTTCTCGAGAATCGCGGGCGCAAGCCCCCCGGCTTGTGCCAGCAAATCGAGCATGAGGTGCTCAGGATACACCTCCGGGTTGCCCCGATCGGTTGCGTTTTGCTGGGCCGCAACGAGGGCCTCTCGCGTCTTCGTGGTGAGTCTGTCGAGTCTCATTTGGACCCACATTAAGCACGTCAAACGGTGCGTCAATAGTTAGACAGTGGCACAAATGAGGGCCATATGACTGGGGTGCGTTTGCTGATTTCCATCGCCCTAGCCGCTTTGCTGATCGCCGCCTGCAGGAGCGAGCCAGCACCGACCGGATTCGAATCGCCGAGCGCGACCATCGACTCTCTCTTCCGCGCCTACGGGGTGCAAGACATCTCTCAAGACGAAGCGCGGCGGCGCTTGGCGTCGCGCGAGAGATTTGAGCTCCTCGATGCTCGGCTTTTCAAGAGCTGTTTTTCGGATTGGCAGGGTGAGCATGATCACGCGCTCGGCGGCTTCGTGTTCGGTCAGCTCGTCGCGGCGAAAGACGAGCTCCAGATCAGTGCCGAGCCGGATTCCGCAGAGGTGCGAGCGGCGTCAGCCTCCGCAGAGCTACAGCCGATCGTGCTCGTCAACCAAGACGGCGCCTGGAAGATCGATCTGCGCGAGAGCGTCACGCCTGAGGTTCGGCAGAGCCTCTACGAAGTGTACCGACGCGCTCGCAGAGCCGAACGCCAAGCCCGCTAGCGGTAGTCGTCAGCGGACCGTGAATGGCGTGATGTCGAGACGATCGCCTGGCTCCGCTTTGTCGAGGGCGGCACGCAGCCTCACGAGCTCCTCGGCGTGAGGGTTCAACGCAAGGCCTGCGGTGACGGTCCGCATGGCCGCGCTCGTGTCGCCGACACTGGCAAAATAGAGAGAATCCGCATAGTGCCACCAGAGGAGCTGGGTCTTCGTGTGCTCCTCCAGGGGACGAGTGATGCGCTGGTAGAGATCCGCCCAGAGCGCGGTGTGGTTCTCCGTTGCGTGCGCTTCGTCGGTCGGGGTCGTCTCGGACGTGAGCACTCGGTGATAGAGTTGCTCCGGGACCAGCAATTCCATCATCTCCTGGCTGACCCGGACATCCATTTCGACGAAAACCGGACGAAGCGCCGCGAGACTCTGGAGCTCCGGTGTGCTCAGCGCGCCATCGAGCATGTAGCTTCGGAGCAGGGGCTTGAGCTCCGGTTCATCCTCGACGAATCGTTCGACCAACTTCGGGTAGGTCAGCAAGGGGAGCGGGATCATGGTCACGTCCGGGCGGTTGAGCTCCTCAGCCTCGCCTCCCCAATATCGAAAGATCGTCTGCGGGTTGTGCGCGAGAACGACCGCGCGTGGCGGCAGAGCGCGGCGGAGACCGTCGTCGAACACATCGGTATCGACGAATCTCGCAAGCGACGACGCTTGGGACGAGAGAAAGAAGTGACTCGAAGCCCCAAGCGCCAAAAGCAGCCCGATCGCCGGCGTGAGCCGCGGTCGGCTCGGCACCGCTTCAGCCAGCGCGGAGAGCAGGACCCCCAGCGCGAACACCGCGAAGATCGCGAGTGACGCATATGAGAGCATGAAGTAGGCGACGGCGTCGGGATTGCCTCTGACGAAACCAAGCACCGCGCGCCCCAGCACATACACGAGCCAGAGTGTGAGCCAGAAGAGCCCGTACCGGCGGGCGGACTTGACTCGGAGCATGAAGTACGCGCCCAGAACTGCGACGATGAGTGTCGCGATGTGCATGTCCTCGCCGGTCACCATGAGGACGTCGGCCATGCGCTCTGAAAAAGGAGCGACCGCTTCTGGCGAAATACTCTTCTGATAAGCCTGCGCGCTCACGACCCAGAAGAACCGTCCGAGGCTCGAAGGGTCCCCCAAATTGAGAAACGGCTCTCTCAGTGCGCGCAGCGGCAAGTAGATATAGGTGAGCAGTCCGGCGCCCACGAATGCGGACGACCAGGCGAACGGTCGCCAGCCCCAGCGCTGCCAGACCCCGAGCAGGAGCCAGAGGGACGGAAGCACGATCAGGATTGCGAGATAGTGATGATTGGCCAGCGCCAGGCCAAGAGCCAATGCTGCGTGGTAGAGAGGACGCACATCGTCGCCGTCTTCCGAGAGCGAAACGCGAAGCAATCGCTCGATCGCGATGGTCAGCAAGACCGCCTGCAGTGCGTAGACTTCGGGGCGAACCGCCTGAAACCACCACGCCTCGGTTCCTGCTACCCACCAGGTTGCGGCGAGGGCAAGCGGAAACCGCAGTGATTGACGGATCACTCCGCCGGCTTTCAGGGTCTCCTCGGTGGCGAAGAAGAGGGCCACATTCGCGAGCCCGAGAAGAGCCGCGCAGATCAATGCGACCCGGAACGAAAGCGCTCCAAACGGCAGGAGATTCGCAGCACCGAGGACGACCGCGGCCAGAGGGTGACCCGGCGGGTGCGAGATGCCGAAGTCGGCAGCGACCGCAACGAACTCCCCGCTGTCGAGCCAGTGCGCGTATCCGCTCGCGGTGCTCAGGTAGACGAGCAGAGGAGGAACGCCGGCCAGCAGGGCCTTCATGAAGTTCGAGCGCAAGGCCCAGCGATGATCGTTCGTCGATACCGCCGAGGTCAAATCATCGAACGAAACCGGAGAACGGCTCGCGACGCACGTGCTCGCATTTCGACCGGGGGGCGGGGGCACACGACACGGGGTTCCGTCGAACGGCTCGGCTTGCAATTGTGGTCGGATTCACTTGAGAGCTTGGACCACGCAAGCCGAGCCTCGGCGCGCGCGCCAATCGGAGGTGGTTGCTCCCTGACCGATTGGCACTTGCGACGTCGACTCCACCCCATGACGCGTGCCCCCGCCCCCCTCCGTATGCAGATGTCAGTGTGCGCGTGAGTGCGGGCATGAGAAGCTCAACATAGGAGAACGGCTCGGGATGCGCGGCACAGCAAGTGGGCGGGAGGCTAGACGTATGGAGTCTTGAAGGGACGGCCGAGCGGGTCCCACTTGCGAGCACGTGCGTCGCGAGCCGTTCTCCGGTCGTACTTTTCTCCACCGTGCTGGGGCCGGCGTATCCGTGGCATACTCGCGCGATGCCGAAACGCGCGAAGAAGCTCTGGCTCATGAAGAGTGAGCCCAGCACATACTCGATCGAAGACCTCGCCCGTGATCGCCAAGAGCCCTGGGAAGGCGTGCGGAA
>DASRZF010000061.1:0-2630 GCA_035686645.1 Polyangiales bacterium | reverse complement strand
ACCCATTTTGGCGCGGACCAGATTGTGTACGTGAATGGAGCAGTAGTCATCCGGCTCCACTTCGTCGAGCTTCCAGCTCTCGTATCCGATCTCGAGCTCGTCGCGCCAGACCGCGTGGCCCCATTCAGGGTGCTGGTATCCAATCCCCATCATTTGAAACCGGAAGATCGGATCGAGCTCGATCTCGAGCTTGGTCCCATCGCGTTTCACGAATCCGAGCGTGGCCGCTTCGGGCCAGCGCGTCCCGCTTTGCCACTTGATCGAGTTGGTCGCTGAGGCCATGACCTCCTCGTCCGCTTCGAGAACGTCTTTGGGAACCTCTTCATCGTCTCCGTAGGTTCTCACGATCGACGCGGAGAGCTCCTGCGCGTGCCCGTCGGGCATCTCGCGGGTCAGGAAGTGCGTGCAGAAGCCGTCGAAGTGAATCGGCGACCAGATCCAATAGACCGCCGGATCCGTGGTGAGCCTACTCGGCGCGCCCTCTTCGTATTCACCGACAGGGCGCATGCCCCAGGACTTGTCGCGAAGCCCGATGACCTCGCCGCGTTTGACCTCGAATCGCTCGCCCTTGATCGAGAAATGTCCCTCCCAAGTGCCGAGCTGCGTGAAGCGCTGCGTGTCCATGATCAGGCGGTTGCCGTCGTACATCACGTTCTTCGGTTCTTGAACTGGAGGCGCCTTTGCGTGAAACGTGAGGTCGCACTCGACTCCCGTTTCGTTTGGCTCGATCAGGAGGCGGATCCGGCGCATCGGTTCGAGTACCTGAACTCTCAGCGGACCAGCGCTCGAGTCCATTGGGTTGTCGGCGATGCGACGCGATGCATGGAACGCATGCTGAACACCGTCGACCGCGACACTGAAGTGGGCGTCTTGGACGAAGCGATTCGGGTAACGTCCGAATCCGGCCTCGAAGAGAAACGTCCCGGCTTTGTCGAAGCCATTGAACCAGTACCGGTCATAGGCGTTGCGGTTGACGATCCCCGTCTGATTGATGGGAAACGGTGCCTGGTGGATCAGATAGTCGTCGAAGTCGGTGATCATCTCGCGTTCTTCCTAAGGTAGCTCGACCCCACATTCGCGCAGAATCGCTTCGGTGTCGGCGCCGCGCTCCTTGGCGGGCGTCGGGTCCGCCGGCTTGCTGCGTGAAAATCGTGGAGCTGCCACGGCGTGCATGATGCCATCCACCTCGACGAACGAACGGCGTGCGACGTGGTGCTCGTGTTCGAATACCTCGGCAGCAGCCAGCACGGGTGCGAAGCAGGCATCGCTACCTTCGAAGACCTCGCACCATTCATCTCGCGTCTTCTGACGAAAGAGCTCCTCCAAGGTCGGTCGAAGCTCGCCCCATTTCGCAGGGTTCAGGTGCGCGCCGGCAGCTGCCGCGCTCTGCTCGATGCCGAGCTTTTCGACGAGCTCCTTGTAGAACTGCGGCTCGAGCGCGCCGATCGAGACGAACTTCCCGTCGCGGGTCTCGTAGACGTCGTAGAAAGCAGCCCCCGAATCGAGCAGGTTTTCCCCTCGCTTGTCGGACCAGAACCCTTGCTGCATGCCCGCATAGATGCTTGCCATCAGCGCGGCGACCCCGTCGACCATGGCCGCGTCAACCACTTGCCCCTTGCCCGAGGTTTTCGCTTCGAGCAGCGCCGTCACCACACCGAATGCGAGCAACAAGCCCCCGCCGCCAAAGTCGCCCACCAGGTTGAGCGGGATGGTTGGTCGCTCGCCCTTCCGGCCGATGGCGTGAAGCGCCCCTGCCAAGGCGATGTAGTTGATGTCGTGTCCGGCCCGTTTTGACCAGGGGCCTTCCTGTCCCCAGCCGGTCATGCGGCCGAAGACCAGGCGAGGGTTGACCTCCATGCAGACCTCGGGTCCGATCCCCAGGCGTTCCATCACACCGGGGCGAAATCCCTCGATCAGCGCGTCGGCGGTTGCGACGACCTTCAGCAGCGCGGCCTTTTCTTCGGGCTTCTTGAGGTCCAGCGTGATGCTCTTCTTGCCGCGACTCATGACGTCGAAGCTCGCTTGAAGAAAGGATGGCTCCGGCCGACCCACCCGGATGACCTCAGCTCCCAAGTCCGAGAGCAGCATCCCCGCGAACGGGCAGGGACCAATGCCTTCGATTTCAACGATTCTAATTCCGTGGAGTGGACCCATCTTCAGATCTCCGATAGCGCGCGGCGTAGTGTAACTGACGCCAGGTTCTCGTAATCGAACTCGTTCTCTTCGTCGATGATTTCGATCTTCTTCATGTACTGACCAACCCTCGCCATGTTCATCGAAAAGCGCGTGAGCGCGAGAATCGTGTAGTAGTCGAAGTTGGCCGCGCTCAGTCCCGTCGATTCGGTCCAGTGCGCAATGGTCTCTTCCGCGCCGGGAAATCCCGGCAGACGCTCGAGCTCGAGGCCTTCGGAGAAGCATCGATCGGACGCGAGCCACCATGCCAAGTCCTGCACCGGGTCGCCGAGGCGAGCCATTTCCCAGTCGAGCACGGCCACGCAGTCGACGCCGTCGAAGATCTGGTTGGCGAGCCGCGAATCACCCCAGCACAGAGCAATGGGCTCCTCCGCGGGCTTGTTCGCTTCGAGGTAGTCCAGCGCCTTTTCGATGTCCGGATGCCGCGAGGCTTTCAT
>DASRZF010000060.1:0-7520 GCA_035686645.1 Polyangiales bacterium | reverse complement strand
CAGCCGTTTCATTGCGCTCCTTCCGGACAGCCGGCCCAGCGTCCAGGACCTCGAGAAGGTCAGCGATCGCGTTCGGGGCCTCTCGGCGCTCACCATCGCGGTGCAGTCTCCCTCGAAGAACATCGAAGCGATGCGACGTTTCATTCGTGACCTCGTACAGCGACTCGAGGCGCTACCCCCCGACGAAATCGGCATCATCGATTGGAACGTGGGCGCTTACGATGACTTCGTCCGGGAGCACAAACACCTGTACGCGCCTCTCGATCTACTGGAGCGTCTGCGGGACACGCTCGAAGAGCGCCACGACCGAGAGGTGCTCAAGAACAACCCGTTTTGGATCAACTTCGAGGAAGATGACGAACGGGAAAGCCTCGAGGACGTCTTGGACGAGCTCGAGAGCGAGAGCGAACGCGGAGAGGAGAAGTCCGACAGGTTTCCCGACGGCTATTACCAACACGAAGACGGAGATCTCATCGCGATGTTCGTTCGTTCGGAGATCGGTAGCGATGCCAACACCGCCGGACGCATCATCGACTCCGTACAGGCCGAGATCGACGGGCTCGACCCTGCTTCGTACGCGCCCGATCTGAAAGTGACCCTGTCAGGCGACGTCATCATCGCCCAGGAAGAACAGCAAGCAATCGCGCGCGAGCTCGTCTTGGCCACGGCGCTGACCCTTACGGCCGTGCTTCTGCTAATCGTCCTGTTTTTCGGTCGCCCCCGGGCCGTCGTCTTGCTGGGGGTCGGGCTTGTGCCGCCCGTGCTGGCCAGCTTCGCGATTGCCCAAATGACCGTAGGTTCCCTCAACGCGTCCACCGCGTTCTTGGGAAGCATCATCATCGGAAACGGTGTGAATCCCAATATCATCTGGCTGTCACGCTATTTCGAAGAGCGGCGCGCAGGCTCCGACGTACGAAATGCCATCCTCGGTGCCCACCGAAATACTTGGCTCGCGACCATGATCGCTTCCGGTGCCGCAGGGCTGGCATATGGCTCTCTGATGATCACCGACTTTCGTGGCTTTCGAGACTTCGGGATCATCGGTGGAGTCGGGATGGTTCTCTGCTGGGTATCTGCGATAACCGTGTTGCCGTCCGCGGTGGCCGCCTATGAACGCTTCCGTCCGTTCCCCGCGGGACGGCAAAAGACTCGACGGTGGGGGCGCTTTGCGGACGCATTCGCCGCCGTGGTCGAACGAGTGCCGCGTGGTGTCGTAGCGGTCTCCATACTTCTCTCTCTTCTTTCTGCAGGGCTCGTCACGTACGCGATCATGCAAGATCCCTTCGAGTACGATTTCCGCAACCTTCGGTCCGTTCGTGAAGAGGGCAACTCCGAAGCACGACTCGTGCAATGGCGCGTAAACGACATTCTGCCCTCGCACGAACAGGGAAGAGGGATCGCAATTTTGGTCGACAGCCTCGAAGACGTTCCCGTCATCGAAGAACAACTCGATGCGATGCCTCCCTCGATCCACGGGGGACACCACTCCTTGTTCGATTTTTTGCCGCAAGACCCCAATGAAAAGCTATCGCTCTTGGCCGAAATTCGCGAGCTTTCCATCGACATCCGCAAGCGCGTCGAAGACGAAGACACGCTGCGCAAGATCGATGACAACATCCCGCCAGAAGTCATCGAAATACCCACCCTCGCCGACCTTCCCAATGAGGTGGCGCTCCGTTTTTCCGAGAAGGATGGGACGCGCGGTCGAATCATCGTCGTTCAAGAGTCCGACGAGTTCTCGATCTGGGAGGGTCGGTACCTGGTTCAGTGGGCAGAGGCGCTTCGGACGCTTCGCATGTCCGATGGTTCGCGACCTCCTCTCGCTGGTCGAGCGCCGGTATTCGGCGACATGATTGGCGCGGTCTATGACGACATGCCCAAGGCCATCGTCGCGGCGTTTCTCGCGACGGTGGTGCTCGTCCTGGTATCGTTCCGCCTGCGCGACAGCCTGCTTTCTATCATGGCGCTGCTGATGGGCATTCTTTGGATGGCAGGTACCATGGCAGGCCTCGGGATGAAGCTGAACTTCTTGAACTTCGTGGCTTTTCCGATCACGTTCGGCAACGGAGTCGACTATTCGATCAACGTGATGAGGCGCTACCGTCTCGAACAGCAGGCGGCGAACCCCGAGCCCATTCTATCAGCCGTTCGCCTCTCGGGCGGAGCCGTAGTCTTGTGCTCGCTGACGACAATCATCGGATACACATCGCTCTATGTCAGTGCGAACCAAGCGATGAACTCCTTCGGTCTGGCAATGGCGATCAGCGAAGTGACCTGTTTGATGGCTGCCGTGCTGACGATGCCGGCGGTCATGATCCTGCTGAGCCAACACGCGAGAAATCCATGAGTACACGCGCCATCGTGCCGAGACGTATCTTGTTTACTTACGAGAACCTCTTGCCGACCCAGGAAGCAGACGCGGAGGTCATTTTCAATACGGCCTCGGCGCTCGCTGGCCGCGGACATGACGTCGTCATGTCCGTCCCAGCGCCTCCTGACCTACACCCAGGGTTCGAACGCGAAGTGCTCGACTACTACGAAATTGAAGCGCCATTGCGAATCACTCCAGTACCGAGCTTCACCAAGAATCTCGCGCTCCAGCACGTCTATCACGCGATGCGCTTGCCGGAGCACCCGGCGTTCGCGGATGCAGATTTCGTCTATGCGCGTAACCCGATTGTCGTCATGCGCGCATTGCAGGGAAACCAACGTGTGTTGATGGAGCACTACCGCCCGTGGGGCGATCAGTTCCCTCCTCTTCAGCCGATTTTCCGGCGCTTCATGACTCACCCGAGGTTCTTGGGTCTGGTCGTTCACTCCGCCTATGCCAAGGAGTCTTATCGAAGGCTTGGGGTTCCTGACGCGAAGCTTCGCGTCATTCACAACGGTTTCGACCCGCGCCGAATGCAGCCGGTGCTCTCGAAGCAAGAAGCACGTGCGCTGCTCGGCTTTCCGCTGCATGGGCGGATCGTGACCTACACGGGCCGCATGAATCAGAAAAAGGGTCTCGAAGTCCTTCTCGAGCTGGCCGATCGGATGCCGGAAGTGCTCTTCGTCCTCGTTGGGTCGACAGGGCTGGGGCCGATCGAAATCGCGGCCGAATCGAGGGACAACGTACGGGTCGTTCCCTGGCAGACGTCCTCCTCGATCTCGCCCTATCTCTATGCGTCCGACGTCCTGACGATCCCTCCGTCGTCCGGCCCACTCGAGCAAGTAGGCAATACCGTCCTGCCTCTCAAGCTCTTCTTATACCTCTCGGCGGGCCGTGCGATCTTCGCAGGAAGGACTCCCGATACTGCCGAAATACTCACGCACGACGACAACGCTTGGCTGGTTTCCACCGGCGACATTTCGGAGGCCGAACACCAGCTCCGGACCCTACTCAGCGACGCAAATCGACTCGAACGACTCGGACAGGCGGGTCTGAAATACGCAGAGGGGCTCAGCTGGGAAGCCCGAGTGGCGAAGATCGAGGCCTTCTTCGAAGAATGTCTGGCAAGAGACCCTGCTAGCGTCGACAAGGAGTCATGGTCCGCCGCGGCCTGCGCGCAAGATAGCCTCAAGTGGCTCATGACCGGCATATCGACCGGCAAGTGGATTCACCGATAGTCGCCTCCAGCCTGGCCGGGACACTAGGGCTACGAGTGGGGGGTCTAAAGAAGCGACGACCCGGCACGGACCCCAATGGTGCGTACCCCGAAGGGGCCAACTCACATGGTCCGAAATTTCGCGGACAGGTCAGTTCTTGCGCCAGCCGCGAAAGGCTTTGGTACGGAAAGCCAAGTTACGATGCAAGGTCTGCAAGAATCTCGGATACTCACCGCGCATATCGGTGATGACCTCGTGGCAGTGGGTCCACATAAGGCAGGCCGCGTTTACAAGGACGCTGCGGAGCTTCGCCGATGGCCGGCGGCGGGCGTGTGACGCCATGAAACCAAAGGACAATCTGCCAATGCATCTTGCGTTCGCAGCAACGTCGGTTTGCTCTTCGGGTTCGTTCTTCCGCCTTTGACGCTATAGTGGGTCGCGTGAAAGCGTCATGAGCAAGTCGAATCCCTCAGAAAGCGTTCGACCGAGAGGGCGCGCCGCGACAATCTCGAGCACTGCGCAAACCCCCTCGGCGTGGGCTTCGGCAGGTGCCATTGCGCTCGCCCTGCTCCTGTGCGCGTCTGCCGGGGCGCAAGAGTTTCCTGGATTTCCAGGCGCTGCCAGCAAAGAGGCAGTGCAGGCGCCCGAGCCGAGCACCCCAGAAGCGATCAAATCCCGCCGCGTTCAAGTGGCTTCCGAGCTTCGTCTCGCCGATGTAGCCCTTCGCGACGCGAATCCATCGCAGGGCGAGCATGTGCTCGCGCGCCGGGAGCAGCTGCTCAGGATCGCCAAGCTGCTCGATGAGCATGCCGCATTCCTTTCAAGGCCTGCTTTTGCTCCGGACGAAATCCCGCTACCGACGGTAGACGCGCCCTCCCCGCTCGCGCTCAACGCACTCTACGAAGCCTGGAATGCCACCACGCAGCGAGCCAACGAGCGCGATGCGCTGCTCGAGGCCGCTCGCGACGCACTCGCAGCAGCCAAACAAGGCCTTGACGAGGCCGACAGGCTGCGACGGCGAGCCCGCGCGCAACTCGCCGAGGCTGAAGCGGGCGAAACGCTCGAAGCCCAGCGAACCCTCGAGCTTAGGGAGCTCGCAAGCCGCGCAGCGCAAGAGGAAGTGTATCTGCGCAGGACCGAGGTGCGCGCCTTGCAACAAGCCGAAGATGGCGGAGCGGGCGCTGAGCTCGAACGTCAAATCGAGGCGATGCGCGATGCGCTCGAGAGCGGCAAGGGAGCTCCAGCGGCTGGCAGCAGCCCACTGATAGAGCGTGAAGGAAGACTCGTTCGCCGGCGCAAAGCTTTCGAGCGACGCCTCGAAACGGTAGAGCTCGCCCTCGAGGCCACACAAGGTCGCTACTTGAAACGCGCCGACCCATCGGCAGAGTTGCTCGCCGAGGTCGAAGCGCTAACGGCTCAGCGCGACCTACTGCGCGAGCACGTCGCACTGACCGAAGGACGACTCGCGCGCCAGGCGCAGCAACGAGAAATCTGGAGCTACTGGGACGCGTTGGTTCGAGGACAAGCACCCCGCGCCGAGCTGGCCGCGTGGGAAAGCACGACCGAGAGACAGCTGGCCACACTCGCCGATGAAGAGCGTGAGATCGCAACGCGAGTCTCGGAACTCGAGCGGAGTGTCGGCCGCGTCGAAGGCGAGCTCTTTAGCGCTCCCGAGGGTTCGACCCTCCATCAGACCCTTTCGGAACAGCTTGAAACGGTGTCCCGCGTGCTCGACAAGCAGCGGACCGATGGGACGGCGGCATCGGCGGATCGACGTGTCGCCGAGCGCGTCTTGGCGAACATCCGCGATCAGGCGGAGCTGCTCGGCTGGCGCGAGGCCGCGGCCGAGGTCGTCGGGACGGCCCGAGACGTCTGGAACTACGAAATCACTACCGTCGACGACGCGTCGATCACTATCGGTTCGGTGGTCCTCGCAATACTGCTTTTCACCATCGGGCTTTGGGCTGCGCGGCGGGGCTCCAGTTTGGTCGCGCACGCCACTAGGCGGCGCTTCGAGCTCGACCCAGGTGCAGCCAACGCCCTTCAGACCCTCGGCTTCTACGCGCTGCTCGTGTCGTTCACCCTGCTCGCACTCCGCGCTGTTCACTTCCCGCTCACCGCCTTCACAGTGCTCGGTGGCGCACTGGCCATCGGAGTCGGTTTCGGCAGCCAGAACGTGATGAACAACTTCATCAGCGGGCTCATCCTCATGCTCGAGCGACCCGTTCGCGCGCACGACGTCGTCGAGGTCGACGGGAACCACGGGACGATCGAGAAGATCGGAGCTCGCAGCACGCAGATTCGCTCGGTGGATGGCCGCCACATCATCGTCCCCAACAGTTTCTTCTTGGAGAGCAACGTGGTGAACTGGACGCTTTCGGATGACTTGATACGCACCAAAGTCAGTGTCGGCGTGATCTACGGGTCGCCCACCCGTCTGGTCGAACAACTAATGCGGCGGGTCATCGAGGAAGACGAGCAGATCTTGAGATCGCCTGGACCCGCAGTCGTGTTCGAGGAATTCGGGGACAACGCCCTCAACTTCGACATCTATTTCTGGGTGAAGGCGCGCTCGCCGATGGAGGTGCGAATCGTCCAGAGTCGCGTTCGCTTCCACATCGACGAGCTCTTCCGAGAACACGAGCTCGTGATCGCGTTCCCCCAGAGGGACGTTCACCTCGACAGCGCGACACCGTTGGAGGTGAGGGTCCTGACCCATGACGATGCGCCGAAATCAAAGGCCACGCGGAACGCGACTTAGAGAGGAAAACAGGTGTTCGAGAAACACAACCCCGAAATTGGGTCTCGCCCGGGAACTCTGGCGATCCCTCCCGATTCCCCCATTCCCAAGATCGCAGTGATCCGTTACGACGAGCACTCGGTCGAGCGGATCGAGATCACCCAGCCCTCCGAGCTACAGGCGCTTCAGGAAGACGGTCGAACGACTTGGGTCGACGTGCAAGGGCTCGGGGATGAGGCGACGATTCGCGCAATCGGCGAGCTCTTCAACCTACATCCTTTGGCACTCGAGAACGCGGTAAACGTTCCTCAGCGGGCCAAGACCGAACTGTACGAGCAGCACCAGCTGATCATCGCACGCACCCCACGCATCGACGACAGCGGGCGCGTGCGCGCGCCGCAGGTCTGCTTCATCGTGGGCAAGCAGTACCTGCTCACGTTCCAGGAACGCTATTTCGGATTCTTCGATCCGATTCGCGAGCGCATCACGATTGGGCTCGGCGCGATCCGCTCTGGGGGCCCAGGCTACCTCGCATATGCGCTCATCGACGCGATGGTGGATCGCTACTATCCGATCGTGCAGGGGCTCTCCGACAGCCTCGAGGAGCTCGAAGACCTCGTGCTGGAGAACCCTCATCCGCTCGTCCTCGAACGGATTCGAACGCTTCGGCGCAAGCTCGTCGTGCTTCGAAGAGTGGCGTGGCCTCAGCGAGAGGCGCTCAACGCGATGCTCCGCGAGCAAAGCCCGTTTTTCGATGCCCAAGAGCGAGTATATCTCCGCGATACATACGACCACATCGCTCAGATCGCCGAGCTCATCGATTCCTCGAGGGACACGGCTTCCGACATGGCTGATGCGTATCTCTCGAACGTCAGCCACCGGACGAACGAAATCATGAAGGTGCTGACCCTGATGGCGAGCACATTCATCCCTCTAACCTTCGTTGCGGGCATCTACGGGATGAACTTCGAATACATGCCTGAGCTCAGAAGTCGTAACGGATACTTCGTCGTCTGGGGCGTCATGGTCTCCGTCGCGGTGGGGATGGCCTTCTACTTCAAGCGTCGCGGGTGGATTGGTACTCCATCCGCACCGGACTTCGAGTCAGACCGATCCGATGACTCCGACCACTGAGACATCCAATCCGGCGATCTGATTTCGGCTCGAGCGCGTCCCCGCAGCCCCGGGCGAT
>DASRZF010000059.1:0-7871 GCA_035686645.1 Polyangiales bacterium | reverse complement strand
CGAGTGCCTCGGCGAACTTCGAAGAAGAGAATCGCTTCGGGCGACCCCATGTCCAAGGTCCCTATCTGAGTGCTCATGCCGACCCAGTCGCCCGTCTGAACGTCAGTGGAGCCAAGGCCCCCGTATACGGTGTAAAAACTGTTGCCGTGGTCGATGATCACCATCAGCCCGTACGCGCCGTAGTTCCGCGCAAAGGCCACTCGCCCGTCGGCTGCTGCGCGCACCGGGCCTCCTGCGCGCCCGTAGAACTCGAGCCCTGGCGCTCCCTCGCGGGACGCTTCGCCGATTCGCATCGAGCCCTGGACCGGTAGCGCCAGCTGGCCGCGCATCTCGGCAAAACCCTCGCCGAGGTCGTCCATGTCGCCGGAGACGCGGATGCGCCCGTACCCCATGTCGTCACTCGGCGTCTCTTCGCGCTCACCGCGAAGCGTATCCTGGAAGAGCGAAGCGCTGCGGCTGCTTTGCTCCAGCTCCACCTTCTTGGCCTCGAGAGCCTGAAGCTCCACCTGGGCCTCCCGAAGCGCCTCTGCGAGCTGGTTCTTTTCGACCCGTAGGGCTGCGCCACGCTGGCCGAGGAAATCCATCGTATCCAGATCGCCCTTCACCATTCGGGAGAGACGCTGCACGCGCGCGAGGTGCGCCATCAACGCATCAAAGCCGCCCGCAACCGGCAACATCCCGGAACGCCGAATTCGATAGAGAGCCCGTGCCCGATCATGCAGGCGCGCCTCCGCTTCATCGCGCTTGTCCGCGAGGCCCGAGATCTCGGTGTCGATTTGGGCTTGGCGTGTTTGCGCATGTTCCACGCGGGCGAGGCTTTCGGCGATCTCGCCCTCCACCGTCCCCACGTCGGTGAGCGCGCTGACCCCGAGGTCCTGCTCCGCGGTGGCTCCGGCCGCCAGACCGGCTCCGAGACTCCCCGCTGCAATCCAAACCCAGAATCTACTTTTGATTTTCATTTCACACCGAGAGATAGCGGCGCACCGAGACCGCGCTGCCGATTGCACCGATCAACGCGCCGCCCGCAAGAAGCGCCACGAGGGTCCATGCGCTCAGAAACACGACGCGGCTGCCGGTCAAGGCTGCCAGAGTCGAGTCGACGGACTCGTGCAGCGCCAGGTATCCCACCAGCAGCGCGAGCACCGCCAAGAGCGCCGAAGCGAACCCTTGGAAGATGCCTTCGAGCACGAATGGCCCGCGAACGAAGCCGTTGGTGGCTCCACAGAGCTTCAGAACCTCGATCTCCTGGCGCCGCCGCGCGACCGCCAATCGAATCGTGTTCCCGATCACCGCCACCACACAGAACATCACTAGCAAGGCGAGTCCGAGCGCCAGCATGCGAGCGCCCCAAAGCAAATGGTCGAGCTTCTGGAACCAGCTTCCGTAGCTCTCGACGTCGCTCACGGCCCGGAACTGGGCCAGCCGACTGGCGATGGATTCGCTGCGCTCACGCGCGACACCTTGAACCAGCGCCACCTCGAGCGACGCGGGAAAGACTTCGGAGGGCAGCGCGCTCAGGTCGGCCCCGACGTCCGCCTCTTCCAGAAACGATTGGCGGGCTTGCGCCGGCGTCACATGCGTGACCTCGCGCACGTCAGCAAGCCCTTCGAGCACGACCCGAAGCTGCGCGATGTCCTGAGCATCCGCGTCATCCTTCAAGAAGAGTGTGATGCGGCCGCTCTGGCCCCAGCGTGTCGCGGCGGCGTCGAGATTGGTGACGCCGAGAAGCGTGGCGCCCAGGCAAATGAACGCGACGGCCAAGCTCGTGACCGCCACGATGTAAAGCCGTCGTTCCTCGCGGAGGCCTCGCCTCGCGCGTGTGATTGCGTTCTTCACGTCCATCGTTTCACCCCACCAGCGTGTGAATTCCACTGCTGCCCTGCCAATGCTTGAGACCCTTCTGAGCCTCGGAGACCCGCCCTTCATCAATTGAAATCAAGCGGTGATCTCGCTTGGAGATCAGGGAATGGTCGTGTGTAGCGAAGAGCACGGTCGTTCCGGTCGAGTTGATCTCTTCGAAGAGCGTGAGAATGTCGATCGCGAGATGCGGGTCTAGATTGCCGGTAGGCTCGTCGGCGAGGATCAACGCCGGCTCCGGCACGATCGCTCGGGCGACCGCGACACGTTGCTTCTCTCCGCCGGAGAGATTGCTGGTCTGCTCTGGACCCCGCCCTGCGAGACCCACGCGCTCGAGAGCCTCGGCAACGCGCGCTCGGATGAGCCGCTGAGGCATCGACACGATCTCGAGAGCCACGGCGACGTTCTCAAACACCGTCCAGTGGTCGATGATTCGGAAATCCTGAAACACGACGCCGAGGTTGCGACGCAGAAAGGGAATCGACTTGTCGGTCAGGCGACCGATGTCACGGCCGCAAAACAGCACGCGACCCTCGTCGACCATGAGCTCCCGGTAGACCAGCTTGAGGAGCGTGCTCTTTCCAGCCCCGCTCGGGCCCGTGATGAACACGAACTCTCCGCGCTCGATCGACAGATCGACTCCGCGCAGCGTCGGCTGATCGGGTCGGAAAAACTTGTAGACGTCCTCCAGCACCAGAATCGGCTTCGAGAGCTGCGGCTGGCTCGCGCGTGCCCCGGCGCGAAAGAACGGAAACGGGCGAACAACCTTGGTTCCCTGCATAGAATCCCGCTACCCCGTTCAGTCGCTCCTGGGCAAGAAATTGGCCAACAATCCGCGGTTGCCGAGGGCCGCCGTCCGGCTAGAGTCCTCCGACGATGAGCGACCGAGCGGTCTTGTACGAGGCGGCGGACCGGATCGGGACGATCACCTTGAATCGTCCCGACCACCGAAATGCCATGACTCCCGAGCTTTTGGACGCGTTTTCCGAGGCGATAGACGAAGCACGCGCCGACGGCGAGATCCGTTGTCTGGTGATGACGGGCAAGGGTCGCTGTTTTAGCGCGGGCGCCGATCTCCGCTCCTCGATGCAGCGCAGCGATCTGGGCAAGCCGTCCCGCGAGGCCTCGTTTGCGATGTACGAGCCGTTTCTGAGGGTGCTGGACGTAGAGGTGCCCGTCATCGCCGCCATGAACGGTCACACCGTGGGAGGCGGCTTTGGCCTCAGCCTGCTCGCCGACATCCGGGTCGCCAACGTCGACGCCAAATACGGAGTGAATTTCGCACGCTTGGGGATCCATTCTGGACTTGGCATTAGTTACCTGCTCCCGAGACTCGTCGGCGCGGCATACGCCTCGGAGCTGCTGTTCACGGGCAAGCTGATTCGGGGAGACGAGGCTCTTCGCATCGGGCTCGTGACCCACGCGGACGAAGCCGACGAGGTTCTTCCCACGGCGATGGGGCTCGCTCGCGCCATCGCGGCGTCTGCTCCAATGGCCGTGCAGCAGATGAAAGCATCGATCCGGCGTGGGCTCCGCTGGGAGATCCGCGAAGCCGCTCTAGAGGAAGCTGGGCTTCAAGCGGCAAGCCTAGAAACCGCGGACGCCAAAGAAGGCGTGAGCGCGATCCTCGAGAAGCGAGAACCCGAGTTCATGGGCCGATAGCTCCTAGCGTAGTATTGCAAGAACAAATGCTCGCCGCCCCCACGCTACCCGTTCCAACAGAAGAGGTCCCCCAAGGACTGAGACGCTTCGTCGATGCGGCCGCCCCGGGCGCCGCGAAGACGATGGCGGCCCGCGGGATGGTGCCGGTCAAAGGCGGCGACCTCGTCTTCTTGCTCGTCCAGCTGAGCGTCGACGCGGATCCGGTGGTGTCCAAGTCGGCCAACGAAACGCTCGACGGATTGCCCGACAACGTCCTTCTCCCCGCCTGCGAAGGTGAGCTTCATCCGGCGGTTTTCCACGAAATCGCGCTTCGATTCTCGACGAACGACGACGTTCTCGAGAGGCTCGCGTCCAACCATGGGGTTTCCGATGCGACCATCGCTAGAATCTCCGCACACTGCCCCGAGCGCATCACCGAAATCATCGCGGTGAACCAGCAGCGGCTCCTGGGTGCACCGCTGATCATCGAGGCGCTCTACAAGAACCGAAACACCCGGATGTCGACCGCCGACCGCCTGATCGAGTTGGCGGCCCGCCACGACGTCGAGCTGACGGGCATACCGATGTTCGAAGAGCTCAAGAAGGCGGTTCAGGGTCAGCTCATCCCGGAGCCGAGCGACGAACCGCTGCCGGGGGACGCGGCGTTTTCCAACGCTCTCGAAAAGGACGCCGATCAGGACGCGGTCGCCCGGGATGACGTCGACGG
The DNA here is from genome assembly GCA_035686645.1 of Polyangiales bacterium. GTDB lineage: Bacteria > Myxococcota_A > Polyangia > Polyangiales > Houyiibacteriaceae > SG8-38. Next base: position 3,646 of record DASRZF010000059.1, on the reverse strand, counting down.
CAAAGAGGAGACGAAAAAAGAGTTCGTGCCGCTTCAGTCTGCGCTTCGCGACATGAACGTCGGCGAGAAAATTCGAATGGCCCTACTCGGCAACGCGGCGGCTCGTTCGATTCTGGTGCGAGACCCGAACCGGGTCGTTTGCATGGCCGCGATTGCCTCCCCCGCGATGAGCGAGAGCGAAGCGAACAATGCCGCGCAGAGCCGCGAGGTTTCCGAGGACGTCCTTCGCTACATCGGAAGAAAGCGAGAGTGGCTTCGGAGCTACGAAATCAAACGTAACCTCTGCAACAACCCGAAGACACCGCTCGCACTTTCGATGACGTTCCTCAATCATCTCCGCCGTAATGACCTCAAGGCCTTGTCGCGAAGCCGCGGCATCCCTGGGCCTCTCAAACAGGCCGCCAAGCGACGGTCCAAGCAGTCCGAGTAAGCCATGAGCCTGTTGAAGAAATTGTTTTCCTCAGACCCTCTGGCGCTCGAAAGGAAGGCCGACGCGCTCTACGAGAACGGCGACTACGGTCCCGCAAAGCTCGCATACGAGAAGGCACTCGGCGCGTCTCCGGAGAGTGAGCGGCCGGCCATCGCCGCCAAGGCGCGCCGCTGCACAGACCGGATCGCGGAAGAGCGCATCGAAGAGGCGAAGGCGTATCTCGCTCAGGGCTCGATCGAGCTTGCAGAACAAGAGCTCGAAGGTGCGCTCGAAGTCGCTCACGACGAGGGGCTTCGCGATGAAGCGCAGGCCTTGCTGGACGGCCTCGAAGCCAAGGAGGCACAGGAACAGGCCGCAGCCCCGGAGATGACCGACGAAGATCGGGTCGCGCTGCTGATGGGACAGTGGCTAGAAGCCCAGGCCGAAGAGTACGAGGGCTACGGCGATGCACTCCTCGACGCGCTGCTCGCCATGCAAAAAGAGCAGGTCGATCGTGCGCGCACCGAGCTCGAAGCCTTGCTCAGCGATGCTCCCTTTCCTCGGTACCTCTGGCTGGAGGTCGGCCGCGCACGCCTGCTTTGCGAGGATACGAGCGGCGGCAAGGAGGCCTTGCAGCGCTTTCTCGCGGCGCTCGAGGATGACGAGGGGGGCGAGACGAAGCTGGCCGCCAACCTCGCGCTGGCGCGGCTCGCCGATGACGCCGGCCAGTTCGAAGAGGCGATGAGGCACTTCGAAGCCGCAGTACACGCGCTGCCCGAGGACTATCGCCCCTACCTCGCAATGGGGGCCTTCCTGAGGGAGAAGGGGCACGCTTCAGAGGCGCTCGAGGTTCTTCAGACCTCGCTCACACTCAGCCAGACCTCGGGCACCGATTGGCGACTCTTCGAGGAGCTGGGCCTGGCATCCGATCTTGCAGAGAAACCCGACGATGCCGTGAAGTTTCTCGAGCAAGTGGTCGAGTTCTTTGCGAACCACCAGATCAGCGACTTCCCAACTGGGACGGCGACTACGCTGGCGAAACTCTACGAGTCGGAGGGGCGACTGGACCGCGCCGCCGACATGTATCGGGCGCTGAGCGAAGGCAGCGACCGGGAGCGGCACGGGCTCTATCACTACGAGGCAGGGCGGCTCCTCTTGAGCCTCGGGCTGGACGATGAAGCCCGGCGCATGCTCACCCGAGCCGAGGCGCTCGGCTCCGAAGCGGATCCCGAGCTTGCCGGACGAATCGCGGCGCTCTTGCGAGCGTAGCCCCCAGTGCGCTGATTTTGCCCTGCTTTTTGCCCCAATGACGGTTTGGGAATCGGTGCTATCTTTAGCGGTGTAGCGGCGTGGACCGGGAATCGACCTGGCCGCGACCAAAGCGAGTCAAACCCATGAGCGGATCAGGACACGCGTCGGAGCAGCGGCCGGTGACGGTGCCGCGTCTTCGCAAGATGAAGTCCGAAGGCACGCGGATCACCATGGTGACGGCGTACGACGCCACGTTTGCCCGTCTCTTCGACGAGGCAGGCATGGATGTCCTCCTCGTCGGCGACTCCCTGGGAATGGTCGTCCAGGGCCGGAGTTCCACGCTTCCGGTCACGGTCGACGAGGTCATCTACCACTGCCGCGCAGTCGCGCGCGGAACACGACGCGCGCACATCGTCGGTGACATGCCCTTTCTCAGTTGGCAGCTGAGTCCGGAGGACGCGCTTCGCAATGCCGGTCGCTTTCTCTCCGAAGGCGGCGCACAAGCGGTCAAGCTCGAGGGCGGGGTCGATGCTGCGCCCACGATTCAGCGGATCGTGAACGCAGGGATTCCCGTCATGGGTCACGTGGGTCTCACTCCACAGAGCGTGCATGCGATGGGCGGATTCCGGGTGCAGGGGAAGACCGAAGAAGCGGCCGCTCGGGTTCTGGCGGACGCGATCGCCGTCGCCGAAGCAGGCGCCTACTCCCTCGTGCTCGAAGGCATCCCAACGGATCTCGCAAAGCGCATCACCGAGAGCATCGATATTCCGACCATCGGGATCGGCGCGGGGCCTCACTGCGACGGACAGGTGCTCGTTTGTTATGACCTGCTGGGCCTCACGGCCGACATGAAGCCTAAGTTCGTAAAGCGTTACGCGGAGTTCTTCGAAGACGGCCTGGCAGCAGCGCGCCTCTACCGGGACGAGGTACGCGCCGGCGTTTTTCCAAGCGAGGCCTATAGCTTCGGCAACGTGAAGGCAGACGACGCCACGGCGAGCAGTTTGAGCCTCGTTCGAGCTGCGCACCCCGCCTACGGACCCAAGGGATGACAGAGCTCGTGCGCAAGCCTGCCGAGTTTCGGCGGGCCTGCGAGGACGCGCGAAGCCGTTCGGCGCGAGTCGGGCTCGTGCCGACGATGGGCGCGCTTCACGAAGGGCACTTCTCGCTCATGGACGAAGCCAGGAAGCGCTCCGATTTCCTCGTCGTGACCATCTTCGTCAATCCACTTCAGTTTGCCGAAGGCGAGGACCTCGAACGCTACCCGCGAACCCTCGAAAGCGATTTGGCGGGTTGCCAAAAGCGGCAGGTCGATCTCGTCTTCGCTCCGGAGAGCGGCTCGATGTATCCGGACGGATTTCAGACCGGCGTATCGGTCTCGGAGGTCAGCCGGCCCCTCGAAGGTGAGTTTCGCCCTGCGCACTTCGACGGGGTGACTACCGTGGTGGCTAAGCTCTTCAATCTCACGGGCCCGTGCACGGCGGTGTTCGGGCGCAAGGATTTCCAGCAATGGAGAGTGCTCTCGAGAATGGCGCGAGACCTCGACATGCCGGTCGAGGTCCTCGGCTGCCCCATCGTTCGCGAGCCCGACGGGCTGGCTCTCTCTTCACGGAATCGGTACCTCAGCTCATCGGAGCGCGAGCGGGCGCTAGGAATCGTCTCCGGGCTTCGGGCGGCGCATGATGCCTGGCAAAACGGCGAGCGAAATGTGGAACGGCTTCGCACTTTGACCGAAGAACCGGTCCGGTCGCGATTCGAGCGCGTCGACTACGTCGCGGTCGTCGACCCCGAGACCCTGCTCCCACCGGTGGACCCTGCGAGTCGTTTACTCGTCGCCGTCGCCGCACACCTCGGGGCCACGCGCTTGATCGACAACGTGGTGCTCGGGGAAGACCCCAGGCCTTGAGACTCAGGGCCTCAGAGCCCGTATAGGAACCAAGCGACGGTGACGGTCGCCGCGAGTGCAATCCCTGCGGCCAGTAACCAGGG
>DASRZF010000058.1:0-2323 GCA_035686645.1 Polyangiales bacterium | reverse complement strand
TACAGATCGCCAAAGACAGGCGGTTCGAGCAGCTGCAAGCTTGCACCAAACCATTCGCCGAGCTGCATCATTTGATGAGGCTCCACGGCGATGATGCCGACGATGCCAGGCACTTGAGGACTCTCGCATTCCGCTTCGAATCCATCCTGCCAACGCGGATCGATGCGACACATGCCCTCACCGAAGCGGTCGAGACACTCGACGAGCTCGTGGGTGGGCGTGAACCCGCATTGGCCGTTTTCCTGACGCTCACAGGTTGCTTGCTGGTAGCACTCGTATACGGGGCGCCACTCGCAGGTGCTCGCAATGTCCATGCCCTCTTCAACGCAAAGCTGATCGCTACAGCCAGCGCGGACACAGCCCTCTCCCGGCGGCCCCTCGCAGTATCCCTCGTGCCGAATCCCGACACCGGCACAGGCGGCCTCGCATGCATTGATGTAGTTTCGCGAGTCTCCACCACAGACCGGCTCGAAGACGCCGGGGCAATTGCAGCGCGTGGGACCGGGAATACACCAATTGCCGTCTGCGTCAGCCGGCATGCATTGATCGCCTACGAAGCAATCCTCGGGTGAGCCGCAGTGCATCGGCGCGTCGCAGCGCCCTCGATGTTCAACGCCATGCTCCCCCCGAACCGCATCTTCGACGGAATACGTGTTCCCGTCTTTGCCACAGACGAAGCCCTCGAGCGGTCCAACGTCGCCGCTGCTGCTCTCACCACAACCAGGCACCGCCATGGTCACGGCGCCTAGGACTCCAAAAGCCAACCAAAATCGATTCATCGCTTCACTCCACGGCAAGGGGGACGCCGTCTACAAAAGCAACTTTGATGCCAGGTCGGGCGCTCAAAAACGCGGTAAAACTGGCCGGTCGAGAATAACCCGCTGTGCCAGGCCGTGCCAAGCTCGCCGGATTCCAGTGCAAAAAGGTCAGCTCTGGCTTGCCAAGCGACGGGCGAGCCGGGCCACACGACGTTCGGCGGCCTCCTCGCCTTCGGCAAGCCCCGTCCCAGCGGCATGCTCGAGCGCGCGCGTGATGTCTTTTCGCCGGTGCTCGTAGAACTTGCTCAACGCGAGTTGCACTGCGGCGCGAAGCTCTTCGTCATCCGCGGCGCGAAGGGCTTCCAAAAGCGCGCGCTCTTCATCGTCGGCCTCCCCCCCACGGCGAGCGATACGCGCATTGAGCATGCAGGCTTGGACGGTGCACGCTGACTCACCGCCTCCCTGCGCAGCAGCATCCGCAAACGAGCGTGCGCGCGATGGATCCCCGGTTCGCTCCGCAACTTTGGCATAGGCGAGGTGGTCGCGCGGGTCATCACCGCCATGCACTTCGTCGAAATGACTCACCAGCTCGGCAACGAGCGCCGCCAATGCGATTAGATCATTCGCATTGTGCTCGATCACCTTGGCGATCGGAGATGCGTCCCCGCCGTCGAGATAGTCGAAGTAGAGCTGAGGGATCAGCGCCCCCGAAACGTCGTCTTCGCGGTGCATCCCGAGCACGCGCCGCTCCAGCTCCACGAGTCGAACCGATTTCAAGCGCGGTCGTAGGATTCGACGCGCACAGTGCAAGAGATCCAGGTGTGGAGGCAAAGCCGGTGCGCGGACACGATTCAAGACGAATCGATTGCGGAGGAGCGGCCAATCGAAAGTCTTGCCATTGAATGAAACGACACAAGAGGCCTCTTGCACGCGCTCCCTGAGCCAGTGGAGCATCGGCGCTTCACGACCCAGATCAGACAAAAAAAGCTGCTGAATTCGCATGGACTGGTCCTCGAACCAGGCGATGCCAATCAGGAACGGCACCGTCCCGGCTCCACCGGCGAGCCCGGTGGTTTCGGTGTCGAGAAACAAGGCGCGCTGAAGATCGACCTCGGCAAGCAATGGATCGAGCGCGAGTTGAGCCAGTCGCTCGGTAGAGACCTGGAGCGCCTTGGCGATCGGCGCTCGCCCGTGGTGATGACGTGGTTCCAAGTAAGCATCGATCAGGTGTAGCTCTCCGTGCTCGGTTTCGCGCCTCTGGCCTGGGAGCGCGCCCCGAATGCTCGCGACATCGAGATGCCGAGGCGTAGATTGCGAGAGGCGGGCGAGGTTTCGTTTGATCGACATCGGGCCTCAGTGGGTAGCGCTCACGCCGACAGCATCGAGCAAACCAAGCACGAGGCGCTTCCGCGCCGCCTCGGGCTCATCGGCGCCCGAAGCGTCCGGTCCGATGCAACCGGGACAGCCCTCGTCACATCCGCAACTCTCGATCAAACGGCGCGCCCGCCGCAGCAACTCTTCGCGCTCCTCGAAGAGCCGTGACGCCAAGCCAATTCCACCCGCCA
>DASRZF010000057.1:0-9499 GCA_035686645.1 Polyangiales bacterium | reverse complement strand
TTGTGGACACCCGAGAAGGCACAACACTGCGCCAGGAGATGTCCACGAATTCCAGGGAAGTCTAGATCTTCTTCGTTCCTGCTCGCCAACCCGGGCGGATCTTCCTCCAGGAGCGCTCAGGGTGTACGGTCAAGCAGGATGGATACGAAGACGCGCTGGGTCGGCTTAGGGGTCTTGGGGTTCCTCGTCTTATTTCAAGTGAGTCCATGCGACGAAGATCTGGGAGATTGTGGGCCGGCGATTCACTCTGACGGAGTGCAGTCTTGCGAAGACTGGAGCGAGGACTACGTCCTCGACCCTGGGGACTCGGACGTTACGGTCAGTCAAGTCGAAGTCAAGAATTTCCTTGAGGAGCTCTCGTCCTTTGGCGCGAGCATGCCCGCCGCCCGTGCCACCGCATCCGAGGAGCCTACTCCAGCAACCCAAGCGGAAAGTATCGAGCGCGTTCAGGCATACGTCTTGGAGTACGCGGAGAATCGTGCGACCGACGAGCCAATCGAAGTCGTACTCGACATGGGCGATCTCCCTTTTCCGGAACTGCCTCAATTGCAGGCCATGGACGCCGCATCGCGCGATCGTGTCCTTGCGGATCGCAAGGCACTCATTGAACGCGAACAGCAAGGCATCAAGGCCTACCTCGATCAACTCGGTGCACGAACAACGAAACCTGTTGGGCTCCTCAACCATCTGCAGGCCTGGATTGCTCCCGATGCCATTGCCGATGTCGCTGCACATCCTGATGTGAAAGCGATCCATCCGGCCTGGCAACCCATCATTCTATTGTACGATCAAGAAGAGGTGAGAAAGGCGACTTTCTTGTCGGAGTACTGGGATCAGGAGATCAAGGGCGAATCCAAATCCAGAATCTGCGAGCCTGCAGCAGGCTATGAAGACATCAAGATCGCAGTTGTCGAGGCATCGATTAGCTCGTTCGTTTTGAACCGACTCAACCGCGTCCACCCTGGCTGGGGAGACTGCGTGTTTGGATCGTGTGAATCGCGAGTTCGCGCTGAGCTGAATTGTTCGTTCGTGAGTGAGGATCTCGATGCGTGCCTGCCGTGGACCGGAGATCTACAAACGTTGGCGAACCACGGAACATGGGTAACGTCCATCGCGGCGGGGGACCTCACCCAGGGCCAAGATCCACGAACCACCGACCCCGATGAACAGCGAAGAAGAACGGGTATCGCACCCGAAGCCTCAATCCTCTATCTGAACGCCAGCTCAACCGGCTTCGTGGCTGCTGCGGTCGCGACTGCTTTTCTTTTGGGCGCAGATGTAATCAACTTGTCGCTCGCCGTGACAGAGTGCGCATTCGATCTGACAGATCTGACAGCAGATTGTGGCGGGCTCAATCAAGTCATCCGAACGGTCACGAAGGGCGGTGCGCTCGTCGTTGCCGCGGCCGGGAACGAGAACTCCGAGCAAGGTCGTTGTGAACCCACCTCCGGATGCAGCGTATGCTACCCGGCCGTTAGGCCTGAAGTGCTGGCCGTCGGCAATGTGGAAACGTCGCAAGGCATCGATTACGACCTCGCTGAGATCGCCGAAAATAGCTCGCGAGGCTTTGCTCGCGTGGGTGTGGGCGGGCAACACTCAGCGGACTATCCGAGTGGCGTTGACATTCCGGTGGTATCCATTGCTGCCCCGGGGAACTTGTGCGCGTATTTCAACAACGACGACACTTACGATGAGGTCGGCCGGAGCGGAACCTCTTTCTCAGCGCCGGTCATTTCCGCAGCCGCAGGCCTCGTCCGTGAAGAGTTCGGCCCTGCCGTGTGGGACGCGAGAATGCTCAAGTCTCACGTCCTCACAATGGGCGACGGCTCAGGCGCCGATGTTTCGCAGCCTGGTGTCGCTGTCGGCACGTCGAGTGTTTGGGGCACCGGAAGAGTGAAGATGCACCCGTTTGACGCGATGCAAAGCCCAAAAGGGCTTGCTCACCGATCGTTCCGGATCCACGAAAACGAGCGCGTACTTTTCCACGCTGCGGATACGAAGGGAGACGCGCTCGAGCCAGACGTGACGCAGTGGAAGATGGGGATGTACATCGACTGGCCGGACCTTTCCACAATCCCATACCTGCTCATTAGCTATTGGAATACCTGCAACCGTCCAAGGCTGATCGCGGCGGACCTTAATCCGGGGCTCGAGCGCCACGTCGTCTTAGAGAGTCCGGCAATCGATCAGGCGTGTTTGGAGATTCGGGTGTACGGCTACTCTGTTCCAGCGGGCGGTGTGGAGGTCTTCGTCACGGACTACTATCATTCCGGAGATCCGTCCGAGCACTAGACGAGCCTATCGAGCTCCCTGTGCCTCCTGAGAACCCCGCCGCGCGCACAATCGTCGATGTTTCCAAGCTCGGGTCAACCCAACCTGCCCCCATGCTTCGGTTGCTCTACGCCCTACTCGCGATCGCCCGATCGAGCCTACGGCCGCAACGCTAGCTCGCTCTCGAGAACCTCGCTTTGCGACAGCAGCTGGCCAGTCTGAAGCGCAAGACCAAACGCCCCAAGTTGACCCAAGCGGACCGCGCATTCTGGGTCGCGCTCTGCGCTTCGGTGTAGGTCCCGAGTCCTGCATCCGGCCGCGGCGCATACGCTGTGCGTTCCTGCCCGCAAGAAGGCAGCGATGATGCGAGTCGAGATCCTTCCCCACGCTGCAGGTTGTGGAACGGACGAAACAGTAGCGAAACATCCCGATCCCCTTTTCACGGTGCAACACAGACTGTAGGGTTGCGCTCCCCGATGAAGGTCTCCTGCTACCGACTCGACGCTGGTCCAACGCTCGCGGCAACCTCGAAGGTCGAGGCCCTCGATCGTTGGCGTGCTGGCGACGGCGTGTTCTGGCTCGATGTATCCGAGTACGACCGCGAGTCGCTCGAGGGCTTGCTCGAGGAGGTCGGGGCCACTGGATTTCTAAGACAGCGATGTCTAGAGCAGGCGCGAGGCACGTCCGCGTTTGCTTTGCCCGAGGGAACGTTTGCCGAGTGGACCATGTTTCTCGATCGGCAATGCACCAAGCGGGGTCACGCATCCGCGCTTTGCCTCGAGAACCTCTTGGTGACGATGCACGCGGAACCCATCGAGGGCACGCAGGACATGAACCGCGCGGTCGGGTTCCTCGAGCTCGAACGAGTTTCCACTGCGGGGGTGTTGTGCGCGATTCTTTTGCGCCACGGAGCAAGGACGGCCCGCACCACCAGAGCGATTCGTGATCGACTGCTAGAGCTGGGTCAGCTGATGGACGAAGACATTGGCGCCGTCGATCCTCTCGAGCTCGAGCGATTGAAGCGCTCCGTCATGCTCACCGATGAAGTTGCCGAAGAGCAGGAGGAAGCGTTCGAGCTCATCGAGCAGGCGCAAAGCAAAGGGCTTGACCTCTCCTCTCTCCAGGCGCCCTTGCGTCTTCTTCGCGCGACTGCCAGCGCAAGCTTTCGCCTGAACGAGCGGATGGACGGGCGCGTCGAAAATCTCCTTCGTCGGATACAGGACCAGAAACAAGAGCATCTCAACCAACGGCTCGGGCTGCTCACGATCGTCTCCGCGATCTTTCTTCCGCTGACGCTCCTAGCGGGTATCTGGGGAATGAACTTCGAGGAGATGCCTCTGCTTTCAGACCCCGTCGGCTATCGAATCGCTCTTGCCACCATGGCGACCCTCGGGGTGGGCTCCGCCTGGTTCTTCTACAAGCGAGGCTGGTTCAGCTGAGAGAAGCAAACTGAGATGCCCGTCGACGGCGACGGCCATCGATCGAAATTGTCGGTTACCGGCGTCTGCTACAGTTGCACTATGCGGTCTTGGAGGGGTCCTGTGTCGCGTCTCATCATCGGCCTGGGCAAAGTTGTGGGGGTGACTGCTCTATTGATGCTCGCTGCTTGTCCGGCGTTAGCAGCGGCGTCCTCGGGGCACACCGGACCCGGAATTGACTTTCCCCCCGCGCTCGAAGACTACGGTGATGCCGACCTCACGAGCGTGATGGCCATCCTGCGGCATCGAATCGAGGTGGTGCCCTTCAATCTGTGGGCGACGCTGATATTCATTGGCGCCATCGTTCACACCTTCTTAACGTATCGGTTTCGGAACATTGCTCGTGTGCTCGAGCGGCGCCATGAAGAGAAGGTTCGAACTGGGGCGACTCAAACTCGCGTCTCGGCGAGCGCGCGTGTCTTTGACTTTCTCGGCGATGCCGAGGCGGTTTTCGGAATCTGGGGCATCCCTTTGTTCTATACGATCGTGGTCTTCTACGATCGGGCCACCGCGGTTGCTTACATCAACGAAGGAGTGAGCTTCACCGAGCCCGTATTCGTGGTGGTGATCATGACCTTTGCCTCGACTCGGCCCATTCTGGAGCTGACCGAAAGAGCGCTGCGCCTGCTTGCTCGTCTCGGCGGTGAAACGCCTGCCGCCTGGTGGCTGGTCCTGGTAGCGGTAGGTCCGTTACTGGGATCGTTCATCACCGAGCCGGCCGCCATGACGATTTGTGCGTCCATCCTCAGTAGCAAGTTCTACGCGCACAAGCCCAGCAAGCCGCTCGCCTATGGCACGCTTGGCCTCCTGTTCGTCGCGATCTCGGTGGGCGGCACTTGGACGAACTTCGCGGCTCCGCCGGTCCTGATGGTGGCCGACGCCTGGGGCTGGACGACCGGCCACATGATGAGCCATTTTGGCTGGAAGGCAGCGCTCGGCACAGGGCTCACAACGGCCGCGTACTATCTGTTCTTTCGCCACGAGCTTAACCGGATGCGTGATGACCCAGCCGCGACCAAGCACGAGGGAGGTGACGATTTGCCGATCCCGTTTTGGGTTACCGCGGGTCACGTGCTGTTCATGCTCTCGGCCATCGCAAACGCTCACAATCCGAAGCAACTCATCTTCGTGTTGTTGTTTTTCCTCGCGTTCGTGAAGATCACCGAAGACTTCCAGCGAAATTTCAACTTGCGGCCTGCCGTTTTGGTCGGCTTCTTTCTGGCAGGTCTCGTCATTCACGGCGGGCTTCAGCAGTGGTGGATCGCCCCGGTGTTGGGGAGCCTAGACGAGATTCAACTGGCGCTTGGCACTACTGTGCTCACCGCGTTCAATGACAACGCCGCAGTCACTTACTTGTGCACCTTGGTGCCAACGATGACGGACGGGATGAAATATGCGGCGGTCGCCGGCGCGGTGACCGGTGGTGGACTGACCGTGATCGCCAATGCGCCCAATCCGGCTGGGCAGTCGATCCTCAGCAAGCACTTCGAAGGAGGCATCAGCGCCGTGGGACTTTTGGCAGGCGCCCTGCTCCCAACTTTGATGGTGCTCGGTTGCTTCCTCGTCTTTCGGTGAGCGGCTGCGGTGCTTGTCGGAGCGTCAATTAGCCCAAGGAGACATGACCGACCATCCTGCCGCGCGGGTCACTTGGGTTCGCCCGAGGATAGCCCGCCCAAGCGAGAGCGAAACGGATCGCGGAGGAAATTGTAGAAGTGGGCGAACGGAATCAGAATGAATACGAGCGTGCCTACCCTAACGTCGAGTCGCGCGACGAGAACACCGACGACCATCACAGCCGCGTGAACGCGGACCTCTACCCGCATCCTCGCAGCGAGGGTCGCTGTCTGAGGGCTCTTGTGAATTTCGGGCAGAGCCGCGATCCGACTCCACATGCTCACGAGCACGAGCGTCGCGAGTACATTGGTTAGAGCGAAGAGCAGAACGGCCCTCCAGTCAGCGCGCATGGTTCCCATGAACTGGGTAACGAAGGGAAGCAGCGTGATGGGCAAGAGCAGTAAGAGATTGAGGACGAAGGTCCCCCGGTCGATCTGCTTGAGCCCCGAAGTGAAGAGACTTTGTTGGGACCAATACATCCCGACCAGCCAGAACGCGACGAAGTAGATGAAGAGCTGGTGGAGGAGCTTTTCGCGCTCCATCACCAGCGCAGATCCAGTCAGGACGGCGTCCGAGGGGATCTCGATCCCGAGGACCAACAGCGTAATGGCAACGGCAAACACGCCGTCGCTGAAGGCAACCATCCTGTCCAGCGGGACGAATCGGGGCAAGGGTTCCATGGTCGAGAGCATAGCGAATTCAAAGGCACTGTCTGCGCTGTAAGTCACGCGACATAACACCTAGTACCGAGCAACTGGGCGTTTACGATGATCCCGATGGGCTAAGAGAGCGCGGTCGAGTCATACCGGCTCGACGGAAGCGAAAAGAATGCGGAAACGGTATCTCCTGTTTTCATGGACTGAGAGGACTCACACTGGCGCATGGACGCGGACGACCGGCGGCCGCCAACGCACGGAACTACAGAGCAATCCGCCACGCACCACCGCAGTTTCCGCAACGACGGTAGGATCTTTCTCACGGTACGAATGAGGAGCTGGATGAGGCGACAGACATCACCGCCCTCGAGGCGCCCAGGCCTGTCAGAACCGCACAAACACGTCGAACTCGGGCGAGATGGAGCTCAGCACCGAAGCCGGGACCACCAGGCCCACCGGCTCGACGAAGAACGCCCCGTAGCCGACGCCGAGTCGGATGTTGGCGCGGTTCCAAGAGAAGACCGCTCCGGGGATGACGGCGAAGGCGTTGTTGTCGAGAATGTCGGCCTGGATTCCGATGGTGGCCCCCGTGTCGTCGTCGACGACGATCTGGCCGCGGACAACCGTTTGGCTCACGTAAGGGAGCCATCGCGTCGTTACTGTGAGCGCGACTACCCGTGACAAGCGCCACTCGAACATTCCGTAGATCTGGAGCATGTTGACGACGGCGCTTCCACTTATATCGCCTTCGAAGGGACGGGTGCCACCGGTTGCTTGCGTCGCGGTGTACTGTCCTCCGATATGGATGCTGATACGCGAGTTGATTCGCACCGATGACGTGACGCTGATGGGATAAACGAGCCAGTTGACCGTACTAAACTCTGCCTCCGTCGTGCAAAGCTGACCGTCGGGATTGAGCATTGGGTTCGTGCAGGACGACACGCGGCCCCACAGAAACTCGACGGACACGCTGAGCGCAAATCGGTTCCGATTGATTAGGGTCGACTTGAACTCTACGTTCGGCGAACCGATCGTCTCAAATTCCTCGAGAAAGAGACCCGCAAGCCAGGGCACGGTGTACGTCGAGATCTCCAGATATTTGAAGATCCCGTAGCTGAGCTTCATTGCCCCCAGGCGAAACTCTCGACGTTCGAGGCTATACGCCGTGGTGTCGAGAAGTCGCTCCTTGTACGTGTGATACGCGCGGGCCTTCGACGGCACCGCCGAGGCACCGGCGCTCATCGTACAGATGACCGCTACCAGAAGATGCTTCCGGAGGGAAGGGTGCATTCACGTTCCTCGAGGCTGCAACTGCAACCTTCGTCTCCTGTACAGTTCGCGTCCCGGATACCCTGCCGAGGGGTTTCGAGGTTGAAGAGATACACGAAGCTCGTACCGTCGTTGAGCTCCCAGAGGATCTCGAGGTCCCCTTCGCCACGAAGACGGAAACTCTGATCGATGGGGACTTCCTTGCCTGCCACTCCCAATGTCCCCGTGAGGACGAAGGTGATCACGAGGTCGCGTAGGCGCTCGCCCGTTGGTACAGGCTCTTCTCCGAAGTGGACCGCGACTTGGCCGTCGTACGAGGATTGCAGCGTGGTAGCGCCGAGCGCGGCCAAAAACTTGCACTGGGTCGCATCGCCCCAGACCTCGGGGCGTACGTCGCCTGTATCGAGCAGCATCGTGAGCCGGATCGATCCGGCCGTTTCTGCGTCGCCCTCGGCAGCGTTACGCTCCCACCCCGCGCAGTCGTGATTGATTTCGATCACGGCGTTCGGCTCTGGGAAGGCGCCGAGCCCGGGGACCTCGAGGTTGCCGCTCTCATCGGTATTCGCGTCGAGCTCGAGTTGGACGCTCACGATGACGTCGAGGATCTCTTCGAACACCTCGGACTGCTTGAGCAGCTCTCGAAGCTCGAGAAGCTCATCCCCCACTGCCTCCATGACGGTGCCACTGATTTTAGCCGACGGGCTCGCGTAGGCCACGACCACGTCATCGAGGTCAGGTGCGACGGGGATGTCCAGAGTTTCTGCGCAGGACATCGTCGTGACCGCGCAGAGCATGAGGAAGGAACGTAGGCACGCACGAGTCACGATGGGTTACAGTAGCGCACCGGCCGTCGGGGTCCAGAGCGAGTCGGCCTCTCATCGATTCGCGGCGGGAATTAGTGGTTTACGACGCTACAGGGCGGGACCGGCAACCAGGCCAAGGAAAAATGCGCTGGCACCTGGCCGGCGGGCGCTTCATAAGAGCCGTGGTGTTGTTGCGTCTCGCCATCGTCAGTCTGCTCGTGATCTCGGGGGTCGCGTGCAAGCACAACAAGCGAGCCAACACTACGGTTCGAGAGCGGGCCGCGTTTGATCTCCTCTGCGACCCGAACGAGTTGAAGCTCGGAGTCATCGACACCGAGGGTGCCCGAAAGCTAGTCAGTCAGATCGCCGTGTACGGTTGCGACAAGAAGGCGGTGTACGTCTACTATCCCGACGCCGACACCTGGGTCATCGACGGCGCGATCACCGAGGTTCCCGAGGATTTCAAAATGGAAGAACGCTCGGGCGAAAGTCGCAACAAGAAGAGCAAGCGAAAAGCGCAGAAGGCCGAGAAGAAGGGCAAGATGGATTCCGGCTACTGAGCCGGCCCGCTGCCCGCCCCCGCAGTGCTGGTCAGTGCAACCAATTCGCACTGTCGAATCGACTCACCTTCGCTCTGCGGGTCGATCTAGACCTCGACAACCTCGAAGCAGTACGGACAGGTCAATGATGCGGTGTCGTCGATCGCATTCGATGATAGCAGGACGACGAAATCGTAATCCTTAGTCGGGGCGACTGGATTCGAACCAGCGACCTCATGCTCCCAAATCTCAAAAGTCGGGTTTTGGGCAATCACACAATCCCCTGCAAAACGCAGGGAATTCTCAACCCTAACAACCACTTAGCCGCATCGTCATGTTCAGGATTCGTCACTTCGCACCACGCGATTCAAGATCTCGTGGTCAACATTTGGTCAACGAGGCAGTGGGACGTGCCGCAAGAAAGGTAAGCTATCAGTCGCGCTCACGTTCGGTCGTGAATGTCCGCGTCTTTCCGTCTTTCACGAGCGAGTCCGGTTTGACCGGGGCAAGATCGATCGAATTTGCGGAACCATTCCCATCGAGTGTCCGGTGGGGAAGTGGAAGGCGATCGCCGGTACAGAGATACCTGGCTTCGCCCAGTGCGTGTGGCGCCCCTACGGCTGCACCTCAAACGCGCCGACGTCGCACAGGGTGCCGTCCGTCTCCGGTCGGGGCTCGCGTTGGTCGGCGATTGGTGGCTCACTTTCCGCATCGACGCACCCTGCCTCGGAGTTGCGGACGACCTGGTCCCTCCGTCGTTTCTTCGCCTTTTGTCACCGGCGGCTTACCCAGCTCGTTTCCCCCGAACGGACGTCGTGGAGATAGGCGTCATCGTAGTCCACATCATCTGGGTCAAGGTTGGTCGAGTC
>DASRZF010000056.1:0-7115 GCA_035686645.1 Polyangiales bacterium | reverse complement strand
CGCACAGGAATCTGGCAGCTCCATGGACTGCGTCCATTCCGCCCTGCCATATCCCGAGCGCACGCGAGTCCTCTCTTCCGCACCGAGCTCTCTGTAAACGTTTCACACGTATCTACGGGGACATCGAACCGACGGTGTACTCGGCCCCTTGCAGGGGCCTGCTATTCCAGTCACACACGAGTCCTCGAACAGGCCGTAGTATGCCTCGAAGGCCGCTAAACCCGGCGCCTTCGACCCAAGGACTCCGGCTCCATGCGCGCCCCCCTGCCGCTTGCAGCCACGGCCGCTCTTCCTACCTTCATCCTCACGAGCTCACCAAGCTGCGCCCTGACAGGCGGCCTGCCGCCGGCCGCACCGGCCACGACTGCACCCCTCTACTCGGTCGTGAAGGACGACAACGGTGTGTGGTGGTTCCAGGGGCCCGACGGCAGCCGCTTCTACTCCCTCGGAGTCAACAACATCGAGCCCGAGCCGTTCATGCCGCGACCGGGCTCGGACTACTACAACCCCGTGCCCACGGAGTTCAAAGGCGACACCAACATGATCGCGGCGTTGTTGAGCAAGACATCGAGGCGGTCCGAGCTCTCGTTGAACTCGTTAGCGAACGCTTCTATCGACGACAAGTCCTGCAGGTCGAGCTTCATTACGCGCACGTTGGCGTGCGGCACGACCCCCAAGATCTCTCGTCTCGCGTTTTGGCCGCGTTCTGTCGAGCGGCAGGCGAGGATCACCTCCGCCTCGTTGCGGGCAAGCGCCTTCGCGGATTGGAAGCCCAGCCCGTCCTTGCCACCGGTGACGACAACTATCCTACCCCGCAGATTGGGGATGTCGTTCGGTGTCTACTCGGCCACTCTCCAGCGCTTCGTATGTGCGGCGAGAGGACGGTTATTCTGCGGCGTCGTCTTGCAACACGTTCAGCGGTGTGTACTTGGTGGGAATGCAGTTCTTGCCCATCGGTCGCTCTTCGCCCAGCAGCTCCACCTGAATCCAACGACGGAAGGCGTTGACCTTTTCAAAGCCTTTGGGCACGTCCTCGTAGAAACGGTAGGGCGCCTTTTCGAAGAACGCGCGGCGATCTTGCGTATGCAGGTAATAGACCTGTGCGAACGTTCCCCAAGGATGGATTTGACTGATGAAGTCGCGGTAGCTCGGGATGAGGCTCCACTGTCGCTTGTCCATGTACATGGTGAGCGTCCACTCTGTGACCTCGTCTTCGATCGGCGTGGTGCAGTGGATCATCAAGGCCTCGAACCCGCCGATGTTGGCCTTGGTGATGTGGATGCCGAGCCCATGAAAATCCGAGTCCATTTCCGTGACCGGGTTTTCCTCGAGGCGAAAAAACTTCTTCATGCGATCCGGAAGCTCGAAGACCATTCGGTTGCGGGTGCGAAATCGGTGCTTGTGTTGGTACGGCAAGAGGTCCGACTTGTAGCGCTGCGATCCGTGGAGGATCATGAAGTGCTGATCGTCGATGATGTTCTCATGCAGCGGCGCCATGTGTGTTGGCGTGATCGATCGCATCGTCGCCCGTCGTGGGAAACGACTCACGTCTGGCAGGTCTAGTTCCCACGTGGGTACGCCGACGCCGTCTTCGCTCTTGGCATCGAACCAAAAGAAGATGAGCCCGTTGACCTCGGTGACGGGATGACAAGGAATGCACTTGCTCGGGTCGTTGCGGAACTCTGCAGGCCCCGATCGAGGTTTGCCGTTCTCGAACGTATAGCCGTGGTACGCGCACTGAATACGACCGTCTTGGACCGAGCCCAACGGTGCGAACATGCCGTCCATGTGCGTGCAGCGGTTGCTGTGAACGACGGGCTGCCCCTCCTTGTTGCGATAGGCGACCAGGTCGAGCCCGTTCAGCTTCTTGTGCACGATCTCGCCCTCAGCGAGGTCATCAGAGGGCACGAACAGATACCAGCCGGAGAAGTAGCGCGGGAAGTCGCCGTGCCTCCGTTCGTAGTCGCCCTTCGGTAGGAAGATCTGCGAGTCCTTGAGGACATTGTGCACGAAGAGCCGCGCGATGAATTGCGCGAAAAATGCTTTGTTCTCGACGTCTTTGATTCTCATGAACTCCTCCTCAACAGGCGGCCGGCCCCAAGACTAACGCATAAATGCCTGAGACTAACGATCGTTAGTCTAGAGGGGTCGGAGCTTTCGCGCAAGCCCTTTCCTGGCGGCTCGGCTCCGTGCCCGCGGAATCGCGGGGACCGGGGGACACCAACCCAACTGTTCCGTTGTGAACCCAACGAATTTCGCGTTTATTGCAGGTGTGAACGGAGATCCAACCCGCCAAAAGCTTCTGCACGAGGCCGCGCGCCACTTTGCAAGACACGGCTATGACGGAGCGTCTTTGCGGCGGATTTCCGAGGGTGTCGGTATTCGGGCGGCATCGATCTACAACCATTTCCCGGACGGGAAAGAAGAGCTGTACGAGCACATCATGTCGGCGATCGCCGAGATGCTGATGGACCGGATCGTCAATCGGTACGGGCGCAACGTCGGCCTGTCCGCAGAGGACGCGATCGTCCAGCTAGGAGCCGCGTTCTGGGATTTCTGTGAGGAGCACCCCGACTACGCGACACTACTGATTCGAGAGATGTTCGACAATCGCGAGCCAGACGTCGGTGCGCTCATGGGTCGCGCGCCTGAAATCATCGAGGCAAGCCTCGGCTACATCGAAAACGCGCAGGCCAGCGGCGAGCTGCCAGAGTTCGACGCGGAAGCGTTCATCCTGTGGAGCGCGAGCTACCTGTTGAGCTACCACGGGGCCCCCGGGTTGCGGACCCATGTGCAGCGCAAGGCGTGGAGCAAAGAGCTCGCTCGGGATCACTTCATCACGATGCTGCGGAAGCTCTTGCAGACAGCAGACTAGCCGTACGCTGAAACGGACCGGTTCACACCAGACATGGCGGCGCCGAGCTCGCGATTGGCGCTCGAAAACTTACCATTGCGCATCGGTGAAACAGATATTAGCCTCAAACTAACAACTGTTAGCAGCCAAAAAGGACCCTTTTTTTGACCGCGACTACCGCAAACGAGCCAACGTCAAGCAAGAAACGCCGTCGCGTCGAGCAACGTCGTCCGCCGCTGGTGAGGTCATTGCCATTCATCGGCCCGGTCCGGCAGTTCCTTGGAGACGTTCTCCCGTTCCTGATGGAGAGTCGCGCCACCTATGGGGATGCGTTTCGCCTCCGCATGTTCAACCTCGAGATGACCTGTCTGTGTGGCCTCGAGGCCATCGAGTTGCTCGAAGCCGGGAGCTGTTTGCGGACGAGCAAGTCGATGCATGTGCTCGACGGGGAGCTCGGGAGTTGTCTCCCCAGTACATTCGACGGCCCCCAGCACCGGATGTTCCGAAAGGCACATCTCGAGTTCATGACCGCGAGCTTGGAGGCGAAGCGCCGGGCCGACATTCAGAAACGCCTCGTCGAGCACACCTCGGAATGGCGCGCCGGCGATCGGGTGGACGTGCTTCACGAAGCCCAAGTGCAAACCGTCGACCTCCTGTCGGTCGTTCTAAATGGCGAGCCCTTTCCATTCAGCAAGAAGGACTTGGCCCTGGTCGTGCACACTTTGATCTGGGCCACATTCGGGCACGCGCCTTCGTGGGTCTTGCGGAATCCGGTGTACAGGTCTGTGCAGAAGCGCATGCGTTCGCACTTCTTGGATCTAGTCGCGCGGATTCGCACGAGCCCCGAGCGCGCCGCGACGCTGGTGGGGCGTTACCTCGATCTCGAACCTCCCATCGGGCGGGAGCGTTGGGAGGATCGCGATCTCGTCGCAGTGCCTTATAGCGCCTATCTGGCAGGCTTCGATACCGTCGCGTCGGCCAGCTCTTTTCTACTCTATCGGCTCCTCACCCACCCGGAGCACCTGGCTCGGGTCAGGGAGGAATTCGAGGAGCTCTCTCTCGAGCTCCCCGGCCCTGTCGCTCCCACCAAGCAGAAATTCCTCCGCGCCGCCTTCCTCGAAGCCGTGCGGCTGAACCCACCGGGCACGGCGGTCATTCGCGTCGCGGATCGAGACTTCGAATTCGCCGGCTACACGATTCGCAAGGGTGACGAAGTCCTGGTCGTCATCGCGAGCGATCACCGCAACCCGGCAGTCTTCGAGCGTCCGAACGAGTTCGACCCGACGCGCTATTTCGCACCGCAGTCTGGCCCGCTGAGACGACGAGTGCTCCCCTTCGGCAGCGGCGCCCACCGCTGCACCGGCGCCGTGCTCGGTGAGCTCGTGGCCGTCGAAATGGTTTCCTATTGGGTGAACAACTTTGACCTCCAGGTCGTACCCCCCGGCCGCAAGGTCCGCGCGGTGGCACGCCCCTTCACGCAGCCCGAAGGCCTGCGCGTGAAGGTGCTCGGTCGACGAGACGCGTTGGCTTGAAAGCATCGACGGTTGCATGTTCGGATCGAACTTCCCGATGGACAAAGTCTCGATCGACTATGCCCTGCTCATCTCGGGCCTCGACGCGCTCCCGTCGACACGAGCCGACGAAGAGAAGGCCAAGTTCTTCGCCGAAAACGCCCGTGAGTTTTACGCGATCGGCGGATGATGACGCGAATGCTGCCCGTGCTGCCCGGCTGCCTCGACGCAGCATGCGGCCCAAACGTCGCGCCCCGCCGCATCTCGCGTTCTGCGATGCTCACTGGGACTAATGCTGTGAAACGCACTGAAAGCAGGGCGGGGTCTCGCCCTCTGGGCACGGCGCGTCATTGCACACCCCGAGCGGCCCATCGGGCATTCGGCACTTGGCGTAGCGTTCCGCGCAAGCCGCGGCGGGGGCCGGCGATTGCGTGCCGCTTGTCGGGCAGCCTGCCAGGAGAAGCGAACAAGCGACGAGGCTCCCGAAGAGAAACGCGCGGCAGGATGGGAAAGGCTTCATGGCTCAGGCACTGACCGCAATCATAGGTCACGGCAAGATCGAGCTTCTGCGCCGCGGCTCAACCGAAGAAAGCAGGTCGGTGTCCCAGGCGCTTCCCAAGCGATCCAGTCGCGCCAACAGCCATCCAGGCCCGTCGCTCGCTGAGGCCACGGACGGCCCTCGGGACTCCGACACCGACCTGGACTGCTCGGAAGGCGAGTCGGCCCGATTCCGAGCAGCGCACACGGACGAAATACCGGACACTCCCCGTCAGCGCCTTGAAGTGCTCGGCGAACAGGCGGTAGTCTGCCTCGAAGGCCGCTAAACCCGGCGCCTTCGACCCAAGGACTCCTGCTCCATGCGCTCCCCCATGCGGCTTGCGGCCACGACCGCTCTTCTCGCCGTCATCCTCACGAGCTCAGCAAGCTGCGCCGTGACGGGCGGCCTGCCGCCCGCGGCACCGGCCACGAGCGCACCCCTCTACTCGGTCGTGAAGGACGACAACGGCGTGTGGTGGTTCCAGCGGCCCGACGGCAGCCGCTTCTACTCCCTCGGAGTGAACAACATCGAGCCCGAGCCGTTCATGCCGCGACCGGGCACGGACTACTACAACCCCGTGCCCACGGAGTTCAACGGCGACACCCACGCGTGGGCCAGCTTCGTGCGCAATCTCCTCACCGAGCTTGGATTCAATACGGTCGGGGCGTGGAGCTCCGCCGTCCTTCCGACCGACGAGCGCTTCGTCGCCACGCCCATCCTGTACGTGGTGCTTCACGATGACACCCGCTGCCTCGCCCCTCTGCAGCCGGACTTCGAATCGTTCGTGCAGCAGAACGTGAAGGAGTCGATCGCCAAGCTCCCCGGTCGAGAAGGACTGCTCGGCGTGTTCCTGGACAACGAAATGCCCTGGTTCGGCAAGACCGGGTTTCAGTACATCCCGACCTACACCCTCCTGGAGCTGGCGTTCGAGCTCCCCACCGACGACGCGCGCCACAAGGCCGCCCTGGAGTTCCTCGAGTCGCGCCACGGCTCGGTCGAGAGCCTGGCGGCGGCCTATGGCCAGCCGGTCCACTCCTGGGATGACGTGACGGTCAAGCTGCTTCACGGTTCTACCTCCCCGGAAGCCGCGGCCGATCGGGAGCAGTTCACCGCCATGCTCGCCGAACGCTTCTTCGAGGTTTCCTCCCGCATCGTCCGCCAGGAGCTCCCCGGGGTCCTGGTCTTGGGCTCCCGCTTCGCCGGTGATGCCCCCGACTCGGTCATCCGCGCCGCCGGCAAGTATTGCGACGTCATCTCGGTCAGTGATTTCCGCTTCGTGCCCAAGGCCGACGAGAACACGCTCGCCCGCTTCTGGCTGCTGGGCGGCCGCCCGCTCATGCACGTCGATTTCTCATTCCGGGCCAGAGCCAACGCCAGCGGCAACCTCAACACCTACGGCGTGGGACCCGTGTTCGACACCCAGGCCGACCGGGCCGCGGCCTACGCCGCGCTCGTCTCCGACACCGCGACCGTCCCCTACGTCATCGGGTCGCACTGGTTCGGGTTCGCCGACCAGTCGCCGCAGGGCCGGTTCGACGGCGAGGACGGCAACTACGGCATCGTGGACATCCGCAACCAGCCGTACCCAGAGATGGTCGCAGCCATGAAGGCCACCAACGCCCGCGTGCCTGCGCTGCACGCCTCCACCAAGCGGGTCATGCCCACCGAGCTGCGCCCGCGCATGGCGGCTTCGTACTCGCCCGGCCAGCACCCCGAGCGTCCACCCACGCTCGGACTCCTCGGAGACTGGGTCGCGCCACCGGAGACCTGGGCCGCGCCCGACGCAAAGATGTCCTGGGAGATGAGGGCGGGCGAGCTCATCTTGAATTACGAAACGGGGACGCAGTACGGCGCCGGGATCAACCTCTTCGGCCCCAAGGCCAACGCCATCGGCCACGGTCCGTCGTTGGCGACCGACCTCGACGGCTACGCGAGCATCCTGATCGACGTGACCGCGCCCAAGGGTCTGCAACTCAACATCGTGCTGGCCGAGGCCGGTTCCGGCATGATGTGGACGCCCAGGTTCGACACCTCGGCCGGCGATGATGGCGAAGCCTTCATCTCGATCCCCATCTTCGGCGATGGCGTCCGGACCACCCACCGCCTCCCCATCGGCGGGCTGCTCCTTCAACAGTTCTATGGAAACCAGGCCGGCGCCCGCAGGATCGACATGCAGGCCCTGCGCAACATCGGGGTGGTCGTCACGGGCGAG
>DASRZF010000055.1:0-2747 GCA_035686645.1 Polyangiales bacterium | reverse complement strand
TTCATTACAATTTCAGCGGCACTGCTGGGCTAGCCTCGATCGAGCGCTCGTCCGACTTCAGGCCGCGGCAGGCTTGCTGAGACGGTGCAAGCTGGTACAAGGGCTCGCGTTCGGGGGCTTTCGAGCCGATTGGGGCGAGTCGAGTGTCTGACGAGATTGTCATCCTTCTAACGGCGTGCGGTGTCCTCATACTGCTGGGGGCGCTCGAGCTGATCTTGCACCGACGGCGCCTCGCGCGGATTCCGATTCGCATCCACGTGAACGGCACCCGCGGTAAGACCAGCGTGACGCGCTTGATCGCCGCCGGCCTTCGCGAGGCGGGCATCCGATGCGTAGCGAAGACGACCGGCACGGTTCCTCGCTTCATCTTGCCGAATGGCCGTGAAGTTCCGGTCTATCGGCCTGGTGGGGCGAACATCATCGAGCAGAAGCAATCCGTCACCATGGCGGCCGCGCAGCGCGCCGAAGCGCTGGTGGTCGAGTGCATGGCGCTTCAGCCGCAGCTTCAATGGCTTTCCGAATCGAAGCTCGTCCGCGCTACCCACGGTGTGATCACCAACGCGCGACCCGATCACCTCGACGTCATGGGTCCAACGGAAGACGACGTTGCGCGCGCGCTTGCAGCCACCGTTCCAGTGGGCGGTGTGTTTCTGACCGCCGAGCGTAAGCATCGGGAGTTCTTCCAGCAAGTCGCCGAGGACCGAGGTTCTCGCTTCCATGCCTCCGAAGACATCGTTCGCCCGCTTCGTCCCGAAGACCTCGAGGGCTTCTCTTACCTGGAACATCAGGAAAACGTCGAGCTCGCACTCGCGGTCTGCGAAGAGATTGGCATAGACACCGAAACCGCACTTCGAGGCATGTGGAGGGCCAAGCCCGATCCCGGTGCCATGACCGAGGCTCGCATCGAGTTTTTCGGTCGACATATCGTGTTCGTCAACGGCTTCGCGGCCAACGACCCCTTTTCGACTCGTTACATCTGGGAGCAGTCCTTGCGGCGCCACCCCGAGCTCGAACGTCGCGTGGCGGTGTTCAATTGCAGGTCGGACCGCGCCGACCGCTCCGAGCAACTAGGCGAAGCGTACGGGAGCTGGACGCAGGCCGACGAAGTCGTCCTCCTCGGCACCGGCCAGTACATCTTCGCCCGCGCCGCGGTGCAGAGCGGTCTCGATCCTACGCGATTGGTTTTCGTCGACCAGACCCATCCGGCCGACATCTTTGAGATTCTGTTGGGTCTTGCCGAAACCTCGGCCCTGATCATGGGGCTTGGGAACATCGCCGGGCCTGGCTTGGCGTTGGCCGAATACTTCGCCAATCGGGGGATAGAAAATGCCAGAGATTGAGTTGTTGACCCTGTCGATCGGGCTCGGCCTCGCTGCCAGCCTTCTCTACGGAGAGCTCTTCGGCCTCGCCGCCGGCGGCATGGTCGTGCCGGGCTACGTCGCTCTTTACATGAACAAGCCCGTCGACATCGGACTCACGCTGCTCGCCGCTCTGATGACGTTTGGTTTCTTGAAGGGCGTTTCCCAGATCGCAATCGTCTACGGCCGCCGGCGAACGGCGCTCACCATTCTGATCGGGTACCTCGTTGGGCTGGCATTTCGGATGTGGTTAGAGAGCCCCGTGACACCGTTTTCCGAGGGAGCGATCATCGGCTTCATCATTCCCGGGTTGATCGCGATTTGGTATCAGCGCCAGGGCGTGCTCGAAACCACGCTGAGCCTCCTGACCGCCGCGATCCTCGTGCGCATGGTCCTGGTCGTTTTGATCGGAGACGTGACGATATGAGAGGGATGTATTGGAAGCCCGAGGGCGCATCTCAGGTACAGCGCGCCTTGGTCGCGGCGCTGGCCCTCGTGGGCCTGGTCGCGGTCGAGGTATTTCCCACGGAAGAGCAGCAGCCGTACTACGCCGAAAAGATGCTCGCGGCGCGCAAAGGACAAGAGGCTTTGGAGGTCCTTCGTGATGCCTCCGAGCGACGAGGTCTCTTCCTGCGCGAGAAGACCGACCCATCCGGGTCGAGGATGATCGGCGACGTCCTGTCACCGATCACGAGCGGCAGCGGTAGCTTGGTTTCGAAGCAAACTACGGTGAATCCCAACTTCGCCGCAGTGGTCGTGCAATGGCTCAAGGACTTGGATATCAAGAGCGGCGACCTCGTCGCGGTCGGATTATCCGGATCTTTTCCCGCAATGAACGTGGCGGTCTATTCGGCACTATATGAGCTCGGGATCGAGCCGATCGTCATTTCGAGCACGGCGGCCTCCCAGTGGGGCGCGAACAATCCCAACTTCACTTGGCTCGACATGGAAGCGACACTTCGCAAGGCCGAAGTCTTCCCGTACAAGTCGGTGGCGGCGTCACTCGGTGGCGTAGGAGATGACGCGATCGGGCTCACCGAACGAGGTCGAGTCATGCTCGAGCGCGCCATCGAGCGAAACAAGATCACCGCGCTGACCGAATTCGAAGCGAAGAGGCCTAGGAGCCGTGCAGCCGACGACGAAGAGCAATCGCAGGCGCCCGAGCTCGGACTCATCGACCAGGATCGCGTCCGCGAGCGAATGCGCGTGTATTACGAGAAGGCGGGTGACCGTCCGATCAAGGCCTATGTCAACGTCGGCGGCGGAACGGTCTCCGTCGGAACGAAAGTCGGCAAGCGCAAGTTCGTTCCGGGCGTCAATTCCAGGCCGCCCAAGGGCATCGAGGACATGCCCCCTTCGGTGCTCGGAGCGTTTCTGGAGACCGGGGTG
>DASRZF010000054.1:0-23736 GCA_035686645.1 Polyangiales bacterium | reverse complement strand
GGATGAGCCGAGGACCTCGGCGCCCGGGGCGATACCCGCGTTGAGGAAGAGGGTGAGAAACGCGGCTACGATGAGAGTCAGCAGACCGTATAAAAGGCCTCGCGGTAAGTCGCGCGCAGGCGCCTGCGCTTCTTCAGCGGCGAGAGGAAGCTGCTCGATCGCGAGGAAGAACCAGAAGGCGAATGGGAGCGCGGAGAGAACACCACCGATCCCCTTGGGCAGCCAACGGTCATGGCCAGGTTCGGGCTCGATGTCGAGGGCCCAGCTCATGTCGAAATGAGGAATCGCGGCGATCCAGAAGACGAGCAGAACGCCTAGCGCCATCGCTGTGATCAGGACGGTGAATCGGAACGTGGTCTCGACGCCCGCCACGTTGAGTCCGACGAATACGGCGTAAGAAGCAAGCCACCAGAGCGGCTCCACGCTGGCGGGGGTGCCGAAGATGGCGCCCAGATAACCACCGATGCCCACGACGATGACGGCCGGAGTGAGGATGTACTCCATGTTTTCGGCGAGACCGGTGATGTACGCCCCCCAGGGACCCATCGCGGAGCGCGCGAACGAGTACGCACCACCGGTGTGCGGCAGAGCGGCTGCCATCTCCGCGATGCTGAAGCAGAGGCCAGCGTACATGATGGTGATGATTACGGTGGCGATGAGGAGGCCACCAAAGCCCCCGGAGGCAAGGCCGAAGTTCCAGCCGAAGAAGTCCCCCGAGATCACCGCGCCTACCCCGAGCGCCCAGAGCGACCATACGCCGGCGTAACGCCGCAAACCGCGGTCCTCGAAGTAGCTTTCGTCGACTCCGCCGTATTCGACTCCTCGGCGCTCCTTCTTCATGGCGCGGAGTGTAGCGGTTTGCCGGGACTGGCGATAAGGTTCCGCGCATGTTGCCTATCGATCTTTCGGGGAAACGAGCGTTCGTCGCGGGTGTGGCCGACGATGCGGGCTTTGGGTTTGCCATCACCAAGGCTCTCGCCGAAGCGGGTGCTACGGTTTGCGTCGGCACCTGGCCGCCAGCACTCGGGGTCTTCGAGACCTTGCTGCGTCGCGGGAAGCTCGATGCCTCCTTGCAGATGAGCGACGGGAGCACACTCGAGCTGGAACGGATCTACCCGCTCGACGCCGAGTTCGATTCGCTCGAAGACGCGCCGGAGGACCTCCGCTCCCAGAAGCGCTATCGCGACCGCGGAGACTTCAGCATCGACGGCCTGGCGAACAGGCTTCGCGAGGACTTTGGGGGCGCCGCGCTCGACATCGTAGTTCACAGCTTGGCCAACGGGCCCGAGGTGAACAAACCGCTCATGCAAACGAGCAGACGTGGCTATCTCGCCGCGCACGGAGCCAGCGCTTTTTCGTTCGTGTCATTAGCGCAACGCCTAGCGCCGTTGATGCGCGAGAATGGAGCGTTCTTGGGCCTCACGTACCTCGCGAGTCAGGGTGTGGTGTCAGACTACGGCGGCGGAATGGCATCGGCCAAGGCTGCGCTCGAAGCCGACGCCAGGATGTTGGCGTTCGAGCTTGGCCGCAAGCATGGTCATCGCGTCAACTTGATCTCCGCCGGCCCCCATGCCTCGCGTGCGGCGTCTGCGATCGGCTTCATCCACAAGATGATCAAGTACTACGAGATGAACGCGCCGCTTCCCGGCGCGCTGCGGGCCGAGGAAGTGGGTCACGCCGCGGCATTCTTGTGTAGTCCGCTCGCGAGTGGCATCACCGGCACGGTTCTCCACGTCGACAAGGGGTACCATGCCATGGCTGCGCCCGCGGATGTCGGAGCTCTGATCGATCGCCTAGCTGGCAACTAGGCCGCGACCATCTCGTGCTGGGCCGTGGGCCGGATGCTGCTGGTATCCGGGGCGACCTGCAAGGTGCTCGCAAGCGCGCGCTCTGTTCGAACGCGCTCCACGAGCCAGGGTTCCAAGGCTCGCATCAACGCTCGCGCCGAAGGATGGCGAGCGGCAGGGCTGCGGCTCAGAAGCTTGGCAACGAGGCCATCCATCTCGTCGTCCACGTACGGCGATAGATGGCGCGCGCGCGGCGCGTCTTCGCGAATGATGCGTCTCAGGACCGCTGTGACGTCGGCGCCCGTGAAAGGAAGCTTTCCCGTGAGCGCCTCGAACATGGTGATCCCCACGGCAAAGAGATCCGCGCGTGCGTCGACGAAAGGGTTGCCGCTCGCCTGCTCGGGCGAGGCGTAGCTGGGGGTGCCGTAGACGCGGCCGCGCTCTCTGGCTCGCTCGTCTGGAGGGGCCGTGTCGGCGGCGCAGACACCGAAGTCGAGAAGGTGCACGTCGAGCTCGCCATAGCCGCCGCGGTTGAGCAGAATGTGCTCGGGCTTGATGTCCCGATGAACGTAGCCATGCCGGTGCACGCTGTGCAGAATCGATGCGAGCCGAGCCATGATCACCGAGATTTGAGGTCCGTTGAGGGGCCCATGGCGCCGGAGGTACGAGGCCAGGCTCTCCGAGCGCATGTGCTTCATCACCAGGTAAGGTGAGCCATCGTAGAGCGCGCCATGGTCGATGACCGGCACGATGCCGGGGTGGAATACGCGCCGAGCCACCTCGACCTCGCGCCGCACCCGGCTCATCAGGTCGGGGTTTCCGGAATGAGTGGGCCGGAGCATCTTGACCACCACCCGCTCCAGCGTCGCGAGCCGCTCCGCCTCGAACACGATGCCGGTTCCGCCCATCCCGATCGCAGACCCGATGCGGTAACGACCATCCAGGAGCTGCCCCCGAAGCTCGCTTCGCTCGTCAGACACCAACATCGGAAGAAAGATCGACGTGAGGACCCGGTCCCGTCAAAAAAGCTGCAATTCAGCGCCGGCGACAGGTCACAGCGAAACACGACGCGGGGTTCCGTCGGACGGCTCGGGATGGGCGGCACAGCGATTGGGTCGAGCCTAGCCGTAGGTCGTCTTAGAGAGCTGGGGGCGAGTGGGTCCCAATCGCGAGCACGCCCGTCGCGAGCCGTCCTCCGATCTCCACATTGCCAGCGCCTTTGGTCTACTTGGCGGTGCGGAAGCTGTTGATGGTTTCTCGTTCGTCGAATTCGTAGGTGTACCGAGTGGCTCGCCGGAAAGCTTCGCTGTCGACCACGATGGGGTATTTGAGGTGGTCGATCGCCCCGGCTGGCAGGTGCGGGAGCCCCAGGCGGCCGACGCCGAGCTTGAAGATGGTTTCGGGGACCGGAATTGCACGGCGGCCCGCGGCGCGGACGATCGTGGAGAGCGGCACGGGGGTTGGGCCCGAAACGTTGTAGATGCCGTGAAGCTTGTGGGCGAGCGCGCTCACGATCGCCGTCGCAGCGTCGTCTTCGTGGATGAAGTGAAAGAGCGGATCAAAACCCATCACCAACGGGACGTTGGGGCCCTTCAGAAACGACGCCAAAGTGCCATGCTTGCTCGGGCCGAGCGTATACACGATCCGGAGCACCGCGGTTGCGATCCCCGGATAGCGCCAGAGAGCGGACGCGGCGTAGAGATCCGCCGCGACGAGGTCGGCCAGCTCGGGGAAGGTATGGGCCGAAATCGGAGGCTCATCCTCCGTGTGATAGAGCGGCGAGTCTGCGGCTGCCCCGTAGAAGGTGTGGCGACCCGCAAAAACCGCCTGCTTTACGCCGTATTGGTGGCAATGGTGAATGAATGCGCGCGTGCCGTAGAGGTTCACCCGCATGCGATCCGGACTCTTGTGCACCAAGTGGGTGACCGTCGCCATGTGGATCGCCGCGTCCGGCCGATGGGTGCGGAACACGTCTTCCGCGGGCCGTTTTCGAATGTCCGCCTGAAACACCTCGATCGCCTCCGGCGCTTCGGGCCAGGGCCTGCGATCGATACCGATCACATCGTAGCCGTGTTTCAGAAGCTTCAGGGCGGTGATTCGTCCGAGCTTCCCAGAAATACCTGTGACCAAAACCTTCATCAGAGCACCAGATCTTCTTCGGAGATCTCCTTCTCCCTCAGCTGGCGTCCTTGTCGGATCAAGTCTCGAATTCGTTCTTTCACCTGACCGACCATGGACTCGACGACTTCGTCTCGCTCGTGACCGGTCCCCTCGAACGTCATGGGTCTACCGTAGAGCAATTGGAAGCGCGTCGGCTTTGGTATCAAGAGACCCCACTTCGTGACCGGCACGTACGGCACGCCGAAGAGACGGCCCAGGCGTTTCAGATTCGCAATCGTCGGAAGCGCATCGCCACCTCCGA
This sequence comes from Polyangiales bacterium, assembly GCA_035686645.1. Taxonomy (GTDB): domain Bacteria; phylum Myxococcota_A; class Polyangia; order Polyangiales; family Houyiibacteriaceae; genus SG8-38. The sequence continues at coordinate 19,527 of DASRZF010000054.1, read as the reverse complement.
CGAAGCCGAAAGGCACGATCGGACTCTTGGTCTCGAGCGCCAGGCGCATGAAGCCAGTTCCGAAACCCACCAGCGAGTCCGCGTCCTTGGCGAGCTTCGCCGTGCCCCGCGCCCCTTCCGGGAATGCCAGAATCAAGCGCTCCGCGCGCAGCAGGCGAGCAGCCTGGTCGGGGTTTCCGGTGAACTGCCCGGTTCGGCTCATGAGTTGGGACGCCCCTGGGAACTCGTGGATGAACTTGTCGATCATTGCATGGGGCAAGCGAGGTGGCTCGGCGTCGAGCAACATCGACCCCATGACCATTGCCCCGTCGATCGCGACCCCGCCAGAGTGGTTACCAACGAGGATTCCGCGACCCGTCGATGGCACGTTCTCGATTCCAAACACGTCGACCTTGAAGTAGAAGCGGTAGATCCACGCGAATGCCGAAACGAACCGCGTCAGGTCGGTCTTGTCTATGCCGTAGGGATCGACCCCGAACTTGTTGAACTGGAGATCGAGCGCTTCGATGCGGGCTGCGACCTCGGGATCGATGGGGAGTAGTTTGTCGAACACGTTATCCTCGGCTTCTAGTTGGATCTCTATGTTGCCGTGGGGAAGAACGCAATCTCACTCCGGTTCGGGCTTCCGAACTCCGAGGGCGCGCATTTTCTTGTAGAGGTGGCTTCGCTCGAGACCGAGGTCGGCGGCGGTCTTGGTGACGTGTCCTTCTCGGAACTCGAGGGCTTTCGTGATCAGCTCCCGCTCGACCGAATCGAGCATCTCCCGAAGAGGCGTTTCGGGTCGAAAATGCGTGCCCGAGGCGCTCTCGGACTCGATTGGCAGAAGCGCGCGCGCCTGCGCTTCGCTGATGCGCGCGTCCGGCGTCAGAATGACGAGGCGCTCCACCAGATTTCGCAATTCGCGAACGTTTCCAGGATAGGGGTAGGCTTTCAGCAAGCCGATGGCCCCTGGCGCGAGCGCCTTGCCGGGTCGGTCGTGAACCTCGCAGGCCAGGGCGAGAAAATGCTCCGTGAGCATCGGAACGTCTTCGATGCGCTCTCTCAGTGCGGGCACTCTAAGCGGCACGACGTTCAGACGATCGAACAGGTCGGCACGAAAGCGTCCCGCTTCGATCTCGGCCTCGAGCGCCTTGTTGGTCGCCGCCACGACCCGAACGTCGACCTTGGCAACCGAGCTCGCCCCCACGCGCTCGACCTCTCCTTCCTGCAGCACTCGCAAGAGCTTGGCCTGCATCTGCGGAGGCATGTCCCCGACCTCGTCGAGAAATAGAGTGCCACCGTGTGCGCGCTCGAACTTGCCGCGACGTCGCTTCGTGGCCCCCGTAAAGGCGCCCGCTTCATGTCCGAAAAGCTCGCTTTCGATCAGCCCCTCGGGAACGGCCGCGCAATTGAGCTTCTCGAGCGGTCCCTTCGCTCGTGCTGAGGCGGCGTGAATTGCCGAGGCTACGAGCTCCTTCCCGGTGCCTCTCTCGCCTAGAATCAAGACCGGAGCGTTTGAGCGAGCGGCGAGCTCGATCTGCTCGCGAAGGCGGTTCATCGAAGGGCTCGATCCAAGCAGCGCTTCACCAGCGCCGTAGCGCCGTCGAAGCTCGCGGTTCTCCTGTTGAAGCTCGCGGAGCTCGAGGCTTCGCTTGAGCGACAACAGAAGACGCTCGCTTCCGATGGGCTTCTCGATGAAGTCATCGGCGCCACGCCTGGTCGCCTCCACGGCCACTTCGATTGTTGCATGTCCGCTCATCATGATGACCGGGGTGCTGATCTCCCTTTCGCGCAACGCGTCGAGCAACTGCAAGCCGTCCATCCCTGGAAGCTGAACGTCGAGCAGAATCGCTTCGAAAGTCTGCTTGGCGAGTTTCTGGAGGGCTATTTCGGCGCTTCCGGCGACCTCGACCTCGTAGCCCTCGAGCGCGAGCGCACGCGAGACCGAGCTCAAGATGTTTCGTTCGTCGTCGACGACGAGAATCGTCGCGGCCGCCATGCTGCTACGCTAGCACAAGGATTGGAACGCTCAGGTTCCCGTTTCCTTGTCGATCTTTTTGATGGGAATCGATCGAACGTACGTTTCCGAGGCACGCTGGTTGGCCTTGAGCCAGTCGGTGAGCTTCTCCGGAGACTCGGGGTATGCGTAGAAATACCCCTGGGCGATGTCACAGCCGTGCTCGCGCATGTACATCAGCTGAGCCTCGGTTTCGACTCCCTCGGCGATCACTTCGAGACCCAAGTTCTGCCCCAGGCCGATGATCATGTTGGAGATCGGTCCGCCACGGTCGTTAGATTCGACGCCCTGGACGAAGTTCTTGTCGATCTTCAATGCGTTCAGCGGGAATTCGTTGAGATACGTGAGCGAGGAGTAGCCCGTTCCGAAGTCGTCGATCGCGATGCGTACGCCGATCTCTCGAATCTCCCGAAGAAGGGCTCCGGCCTCGGCGGGATCCGACATCAGGCAGCTCTCGGTGAGCTCGAGCTCGAGAAACGACGGCGGAATTTTCGTTTCCTTCAGCGCGTTCCGGATCTTGTCGAGCAACATCGGGTCCTCGAACTGCTGGGCGGACACGTTCACCCCAATGCGCATCGGCTCGAAATCCATCGCATGCCATCTTCGAACCTGCTCGCAGGCGGTCCTCAGGACCCACTCGCCGACTTCGTTGATCAGACCGAACTCTTCGAGACCGGAGATGAAGTGGTACGGCGTGAGGAGCCCCCGCGTTGGACTTCGCCAACGGATCAGTGCTTCGACGCCGATGACCACCCCAGTGCGTAGGCAGATCTGAGGTTGGTAGACCAACTCGAACTCGTCCTTCTCCACGGCCCTGCGAAGCGCCCATTCGAGCGCATGCCGCGACTGGGCTTCCTCCTGCATGGCATCGGCAAAGAACTGATACCGGCCCCGACCCGAGGACTTCGCCTGGTACATCGCCAGGTCTGCTGCTCGAAGCAGCTCGGACAGATCGCGCCCGTTTTCCGGGTACATCGCGATACCGACGCTCGTCGAGCTGTTGACCTCGTGGCCGTCGATCGTCGTAACTTCGCTGAGGCTGGCGATGATTCGTTCGATCACTGGAAGCACTTCTTTGGCCTCGCTGACGCCTTCCAGGATGACCGCAAATTCATCACCACCCAGCCGAGCCACGGTGTCTTGATCTCGAACGCTGGCGCGGATCCGCTCGGCGGCTTCGATCAGCAGCTTGTCGCCGATCTCGTGACCCAGCATGTCGTTGATCTCCTTGAAACGATCCATGTCCAAGATGAGCGTTGCCACCCCAGAGCCCGCGCGCAGCGCTCGGGCCAAGGCATGGTCCACGCGCTCGCGCAGCAGCGTGCGATTCGGGAGCGAGGTCAGTTGGTCGTAGTGCGCCAGTCGCACGAGCTCGAGCTCGGTTCGCTTTCGCTCGATCGCATAGCGGATCACACGGTGGAGATTCGCGCCGTCGATGTGTCCCTTGACTAGGTAGTCCTGCGCGCCCGCCTTGACCGAACGAAGCGACACCGCCTCGTCCTCCCATGAGCTGACGATCACCAGCGGAATGTCGGGATACGAGGTTTGCAGGCTGGCCACCGTCTGGGTTCCCCGCGAGTCGGGTAGGTTGAGGTCAGCCAGGATGACGTCGGGCGTGAGCTCCTCGGCCGACAGCACCGCGTCGTTGAGCGTCCGGACGTGCGTAATTCGGTAGTAGGCGGCGCTCACCCTTCGAAGCAGCCGGCGGATCAGCTGGGCATCGATGAGGCTATCCTCGACCAAGAGGACATCTCTCAGCTCGTGCTCTTCCTCGCCGTCGCGCTTATCGAGCATCCACCATCACCATTAAAAATACCGTTACTAGCGCCTTATTACAGTGCTATGGTTTTGGAGGAGAGTCAAGGCTGATTCCAGCCCTGAGGGTTATCGTGCTGGTCAAGAAGGTACAAACATCAGCGATCGCGAGGACCAGGCGGATTCGGGTCTTGATCGCCTCCAGAGATCCCGAGCGAATCATGCTGGTTCGCGAAAGCCTCCATGCATGGCCCGAGACCGTCGTCTGCCGCGTTGCGCTGAACCGCGAGGACGCGCTCACCCAAATCGAAAGCCATCAGCCTCACGTGCTTTGTTGGGACAGCAACCTCGGCGCCGACCTGCCGGTGTCGGCCCGGCGGATCTGCACTCTGCTGCTAGGCGAGGCCGCATGCACGGCACCCGAAGAGCAGCCCTGGGCAATGCCGCTCCCTGATCTGTACGTCTCTGGCCTTCGGCAGTCGATCAACCGTGAGTACGAGCTTCGTCGACTCTTGATCCAGCTTCGTGATGCGCACGGCACCGAAACCCACATCCGGCAGCTCATGTCGCGCGCTACCGACGGCATCGTGGTCCTCGACCGCGCCGAACGCGTGCTCTTCGCGAATGCAGCGGCCTGCGCGATGCTCCACATGGAATGCGCACAACTTCTGGGGGAGCCTTTCACACACCCCATTCCAGTAGAAGGTGCACCCACCGGCTATCAAGTTCAGCTTCCCGACGGGCAGATTTCTGCACTCACGGCCACATCGATGCTTTCCATCTGGGACGGGAGCGAAGCGACGATCATCCAGCTGCAGCCCTCGCAGAGACCGAGCGTTCCGCCTGGCAGACTCTCGAGCGTTCCTCCGGGTATGCTCGACTCGCGGGTCTCCGAGGATCGCCTTCGCGCAGTGGGCCGTCTCGCAGCAGGACTCGCTCACGAGGTGAACAACCCGCTTACCTTCGTGCTTGCCAACCTCGAAAGCCTCCGCGAATCGCATCAGGCCATCTGTCGATTCGTACGCGATCTACGGGTCGATCTGGCGACACGTGAGGCGATCACCCCGAGTTCGTTCGAACTGCTAGCGTCCGAGGCGAACTTGCAGGAGGTCCTCGACGACGCCGCTGACATGCTCACGGACTGCTACAAAGGCACGCACCGGATCCAGGACATCGCTAGAAGTCTCGGCACGTTCTCGAGAGCGGATGATAACCAGGCCGAAATGGTCGACATCACCCGCGTCGTCGATGACGCATGTGCGATGGTCTTCAACCAGATTCGCTACCGGGCGCGCCTAGTAAAGCGCTTCGAACCGATTCCCAACATCGCTGCATTCCCGGGGCGCATTGCGCAGGCTCTGGTCAACATGCTCACGAATGCGGCCGAAGCGATCGACGGCGGTGCGTATGAGAAGCATCGCATCGTCGTGTCGACGCGGGTGGTAGGCGACCACATCGTGGTCGGAGTTCGAGACACCGGTGCAGGCATTCAGGATGACGATCGCAAGCGAATCTTCACGCCCGGCTTCACCACGAAAGCACACGAAGGGGGAATGGGTCTGGGGCTCAGCGCGTGCAAGCGCGTCGCAGAGGAGCACGGCGGGCGGCTGGAGGTCCATCATCTTCCGGACCGTGGCACTCGATTCGAGCTGCTTCTGCCGCTCGACACGGGACTGCAGGCCAGCGAGCCACGGCGCGAGAGCCGTCCGGCGTCGGAGGCTCCGACCAAGCGATCGCGTCTCCTGATCGTGGATGACGACGCGATGGTGCTATCGGCTCTCAGTCGGCGCCTTCGCAGACGATACGATGTCGTCACAGTCCTCGGAGGCGTGGAGGCTCTCGCACGGCTTGCCGAGGATCCGAGCTTCGATTCGATCGTTTGCGATCTGATGATGCCCGAGATCGACGGTAAGTCGTTCTACGACGCCATCATCAAGGATCACCCGGAGCTCGCCGATCGAATCGTGTTCATGAGTGGGGGCGCGTTCACGCCTCGTCTTCGAAAATTCGCGTCGGCCGTTTCGAATCCGGTCTTGCAGAAGCCGGTGAGTCGCGAAGAGCTAGAGTTGATGCTCGCGCGTCATCGCGACGACACCGCAGCGGAATGACGCTCACTCGTTCCTGAGCCCGAGCTCTTTCATCTTGTTCTGCAGGCTCTTGCGCGAGATCTTGAGCAGCCGCGCCGTGTGGGTGACGTTCCCGCCCGTCTGGTCGAGCGCCCGTCCGATGAACTCCCGCTCGACTTTGAGGGTCGCCTCTCTGACGGCCTCCTTGAGGCCGGTCTTTCCAGGAACGGCCGCGGTGGGGGTTCCGAGGCCAGTGCCCCGATCGGCCTGTCCGAGCTCGGCAGGCAGGTGCCGGACACTCACCTCGCCGTCTTCAGCGAAAATCATGCAGCGCTCGACGACGTTCTCGAGCTCACGGATGTTTCCCGGCCAGTCATATCGAAGCAATTGGCTCATCGCCGCGTCCTCGAAACCAGTCACCGCGCGACCGAGCTTCGCGTTGAATTTACGGACGAAGTGTTCGAGCAGCAGCGGGATGTCGCTCGGGCGGTCGCGCAGCGGCGGCAGGTGCACGTGAACGACGTTCAAGCGGTAGTAGAGATCTTCGCGAAACTCCCCATCGGCGATGCTCGACTTCAGATCGCGATTCGTTGCCGTGATCAAGCGGCTATCGACCCTGATTGTCTTGATTCCGCCGACGCGCTCGAACTCCTGCTCTTGCAGCGCTCGGAGCAGTTTCACCTGCATGCTGACTGGAATTTCGGCGATTTCGTCGAGGAAAAGCGTGCCCTCGTCGGCCAGCTCGAAGCGACCCGGCTTGCTGGTCACCGCGCCGGTGAATGCGCCCTTTTCGTATCCGAACAGCTCGCTTTCGAGCAGGTCGGGCGGAATTGCCGCGCAGTTGACGCTCACGAAGGGCTTGTTCTTCCGCGAGCTGTTCTCGTGCAGCGCCCGCGCGATGAGCTCCTTGCCCGTGCCACTCTCGCCGGTGATGAGGACCGTGCTGGGCGTGTCCGCGACCTTCTCGATCACTTCGTAAACGCCGTGCATCGGTTCCGATTCCCCGATGATCCGGTAGCGGCCGCGTTCGTTTGGATCTCCGCTCACGTGCTTCTTCGAGAGCTCCCGCGTACGCGCGGCCTTGCTCACCACCGTTCGGAACTCCGCCCGATCGAAGGGCTTGGTCACGTAGTCAAAGGCGCCCAGCTTCAGCGCCTCGACAGCGGTGTCGACGGTTCCATGCGCCGTGATCATGATCACCGGGATGTTTGGAAAACGCTCGCTCGCGAGCTTGAGAACTTGCATGCCGTCGAGCTTCGGCATGCGCAGGTCCGTGATCAGAACATCGATGTGATGTTCGGCGAGAGCCTGAAACACCGCCTCGCCGTCACCCACGCAGTGGACCTCGTACCCATCGTGCTCCAGTTGCGCCCGGAGGACCCGCCGCAGATTGTCCTCGTCATCGGCAACGAGGACCTGTTTGGTATCGACCACGGCGGGCAGTGTAGTGCAGCCTGCCCGGGAGTACAGAAGACCTGGGCAGGCTCGGTCAGTCTGCTCAGCCCGCGGCGCTCAAGCGCTGCTCGATGGCCCGAATCACCGTTGCGCGCTTCTTCTGCGCCCGCTCATACTCGAGAACTGCCGTGGCCTGAGGGCCGGAAAGGCGCTGGATGCGAGCCACCACATCCCTGGCCGTGAGTTGATCGTAGTTGCGTAGCGGGGCCTGGCCGTTCTCGGCAAGCTGCTTTTTTGATTTCGGCTTGCTTCGGGTTTTGGCGGCGGTCGCTTTCTTCGGCTTTTGCCGAGGGGCCGGCTTCGTGGCGTGCTCGAGCCTCTCGTCTACTCGTTCCTGCGCCCGTTGAAGCAGACCGCGCGCCGACTCGAGAACGGTGGTCTCCACCACTTCGGGCGTGAGCGCCTCCCGAGTGCTGAGGGCTTGTCGCTCAACCCGGCGAAGTCGTTCCGAGACCGCCGCCACATAGGCATCTCGGCTCTGAAGGACCAGCTTCTGCCAATCGAGCGCTTCCTTCAGCAACGCATCTCGAAATCCGTCGACCGAACGCCGGGTAGTGTCGGCCCACTTGCTGGTCGCGGCCTTCAGCTCCTGGCCGAATGCGGCGCTTGCGTCCCGCGATTCGACGAGAAACATCTCGCTCGCAGTGCGTGTTTGCTGAACCAAGACCGTGCTCTGCCTTCGGAGCCGGGTTCCGGTCCGGAGAAGTGGATTGCTGCGAGTCATCTGTCTACCCTCCTGGAATAACGCATTGCGTCAACCAACCACATGCTAGCTACGAATGACCGGGCGTCAAGGCCGACACGAAACCTGAACCAATTCAGCATCTGCACTAGACTTTCGGGCTAGTGACAAGACTGCGCTTGCGAACACTGGTCGTCGACGACTCGAGCTCCATTCGAGCCCTCCTGCGTGAGCTCCTGCTCGAGCGAGGTCACGAAGTGACCACGGTAGGCAGCGCCGAGGAGGCCATCAAGGCCCACGCCGAGCAGCCTTTCCAACTCATGCTCATCGACTGGACCCTTCCGGGACTCTCCGGGCTCGACCTATGCCGGATGGTGCGCGGGCGCCCCGGCGGAGAAGATCTGGTGATCCTCGTCATCACGGGCCGCGACCGCAGCGAGGACCTCAACGCGGTGCTCGACGCGGGCGCCTCGGACTATCTGCCCAAGCCCGTCGATCCCGAAATCCTCGCGACTCGGGTCCTGATCGCCGAACGGGCGATCGAGGAGTCCGCCCGCCGCGCAAACGAACAGCACGACATGGAATCACGCCTTGCCCTCGCCGATCGTATGGCGTCCGTAGGCACCCTCACAGCCGGCGTGGCCCACGAGCTCAACAACCCCTTGATGTACGTGTTGTCCAATCTCCGGCTCACGCGGGAAGAAATCGCGGAGCTCGGGGAAACCGAGTGGAGCGAGCGGGTCAAGCAGCAGTTGGACGAAGCGATTCTCGGCGCCCTCCGCATGCAAGACATCGTGCGTGACCTCAAGATCTTCTCGCGCGTCGACGACGAGCCACGCGGCAACGTCGATGTGCAGACCGTCCTCGAATCCTCGATCAACATTTGTTGGAATGAGATCCGGCACAAGGCCGGTCTGGAACGCGATTTCGGTCCGACCCCGCCGGTCGATGTGAACGAATCGAGGCTTGGACAGGTGTTTCTCAACCTGCTCATCAACGCCTCCCAGGCCATGCCCGATCGACCGGTGAGCTCCAATCGCATTACCGTGCGAACCCACACCGACTCGGAAGGCTGGGCCGTGGTCGAGGTTGCAGACAACGGGACTGGGATCGAGCCGGAGCGAATGAGCCGCGTCTTCGAGCCTTTCTTCACGACCAAGGCCGTTTCGGAGGGCACCGGTCTCGGTCTATCGATCTGCCGAAACATCGTGCGCGATGCCGGTGGAATCATCGAAGTGGAGAGCGAGCCAGGGCGGGGCACTCGATTCGTGGTCAAGCTCCCTGCGTCCGCGACGAGTCACGTCACGCAGGAGACCCAAGCGCCGCCGATCGCTAGCGCTGGTGCCCGGGCACGCGTGGTCGTGGTCGATGACGAGCCTCTGGTCGGCCGCTCGATCCGGCGTGCGCTTCGCGATCACGACGTACATATCTATTCGAGTGGAGAAGAAGCGATTAAGCGTCTCTGCTCGGACGAGCCCGTCGACGTCGTGTTCTGCGACCTCATGATGCCGGAGGTCAGCGGCATGGAAGTCTATAGGCGGGTGTCCGAGCAACGGCCCGAGAACGCCTCGCGATTCGTGTTCATGACGGGCGGGGCATTCACCCCGGAGGCCAGGGAATTCCTCAACGAAACGCCACTGTTCTGCTTGGAGAAGCCCTTCGAGCTTCGTCAGATTCGTGACCTGGTGAGGGAGCGTGCTGAACCGGCAGATTGAGAGGCCGTGACCACGCAGTTTCGGCCCCGGTCTTTCGCTTCGTAAAGCGCCGCGTCGGCCCGCGAAAGCAAGTCGGCCCCCGTTTCGTCGGGGCGAAGCGAGGCCACGCCCAGGCTCACCGTCAGCATCCCGTCGGGCTGACCCTCACCGCCGGGAAACTCGGTCCGCTCCACCATCGAGCGCAACTTGTCCGCCACCTGCGCGGCCTCGGTGAGATTCGTGCGTGGTAGGAGTACGACGAACTCCTCGCCGCCGATGCGTGCGATCGTGTCGATGCGTCGCAGGTTGCGAGTCATGAGTCCTGCGAGCTTTCGAAGGGAGGCGTCCCCGGTCGGGTGGCCGTGTCGGTCGTTGAGCGCTTTGAAGTAGTCGATGTCGATGGCGAGGACGCTCACCGCCTGGCCGAATCGATCTGCACGATGAAGCTCGTCCTCGAGGCGGATGCGGAGTAGTCGGCGGTTGCCGAGCCCGGTGAGGTCATCGTGCTGCGAGCCGCGTCGCAGCTCATCGAAGAGCTGCGTGTGCCGAATCGCGAGCCCGAGTTGGTTTGAAATAGCCTCGAGCAGCCCCGTCTCGACTTCCGAAAATCCATTGGTTTCCTGGCGCGACGCTGCCATGACGCCCGTGGTCTTTCCGTGGTGAATGATGGGAAGAATCGCGATCGAGCCCCTCTGCAAGATCGGCTCCCAAATCGAGTTCTCCTCGAGCTCGCTGAGATCGTCGATTACGATCGGTTCTCCGAGCTGCGCGACCTTGCCGAGCGCGTCCTCGTCGAAGAGAACGATGCGCTCCAGGAGCTCGCCCGGATTATCGAAGCCATAGGCGGCGCGGAGGGTCAGGCGACGGGTTTCTGCATCGACGAGGAACAACATGCACTCCCGAAGTTGGAGTGCCTTTCCGAGACGCGTTGCAATGTCTCCGAGAACGGAGTCGAGTTGTTGTTCGGATGCGCTGGCGCGGACGATGTCGAAGAGCAGGGCGCGTTCTCTGAGGCGTTGTTCCAGCTCGGCCGACTTCAAGCCGAGTGCCTTCTTCAAGACCAGCTCTTCACGCGTGTGCCGAAGCTCCTGCCCTTGCTCGATCATGCGCACCTCGAGCGAAGTGAGATTGGCGAGCAAGTCGTTGACCGCTCGGCCAATCTCGCCGATCTCGTCGTCGCCCAAATTGGGCAAGCGCTGCAGACTGCTCTCGCGTGCGTGCGCGTCGAGCACACGCACCACTCTCGCGATGCGTCGTCCAACCGACAACTCCACGTAGAAGGCCGTGAGGAGCCCGGCCACAGCGGTCGCCACGGCGGTCACCCATAGGAACAGCGGGAGGGCGACTTCGATCCCGCCCCAGCGCAACGCGAACCAGCCCGCCACCGACAGAACGAAGGACAGGCCTGCGGCCTGCACGCCAGCATGGGTAGCGAGTCGGCGTCGTGACGCAACGGGCATAGGTTTACGCTACGCAGTGCGGGCGCTTCGTCAAGTGAGCCGCATTGCGCATCGAGCCGAAGGCTCGTCCAAGTTGGTGGCGATGGGTGGAGTCGAACCACCGACCTAGCGCGTATGAAACGCCCGCTCTAACCACCTGAGCTACATCGCCAGAGCGGCGCGAGTATAGGCGGGGGGGACTACCGCGCAATGTGGATGTCCGCGGGGGTGAACCTCCGGCCTTGGCAGCTGTCCGAGATTGGTTTATTGCCCGCATCGTGTTCAAAACCATCTGCCTCTGCTCCAGCATCGCCCTTGCTTCGTTTGCGCTTCCGAGACTCTCATTCGCGCAGTCTCAGGGCTGGGGTGAGCCGATTGCAGCCCCCCGAAAGCCTGAACCGGCGCCTGCGGTCGTCGAGCCAGAGCCGGCGCCTTCGGTACAGACCCCGCCGGAAACGACTGTAGCACCCGAGAAAGCAACCAATCCGGACTGGTCGGACGCGCCGCCAATGGAGGACGAGGCACGTTCAAGGGACAACCCCGACTGGGTCGATGAGGTCGAGGCGCCACCCGTCGGCAGGATGAAGGATCGCGCCTCCGAGGTCTACGGCATCCGCTATGCCAATCGAAACCTCACCATGCCCCGGGGCATGATGCGCGGCACCTTCGATACGGTCGCCGGACGCCGGACCGAGAACCCGCAGGGCACCAACGAGCCGTTTGGACCGACGGGCACTATCTCGAGCATGAACTTCGGCGTGGCAATCAGCCTGGCAAAGGACTTCGAGATCGGCTTCTCGCGGTACCGAATGGCCTCCTTTCCCGGCGTGAGCGTGTATCCCGGTTTTGGGTTCGGCGACGAGGGTCTGATCTCGTTCAGCATGTCGCCCGAGGTTGAGTTCGGCGACATCCCACTCTATCTTCGCTTCGAAGCGCTCTCGAGCGACCACGTAAAGCTCGGGTTCGATGCGGTCTTCCGGATTCCCGTCCGCACGGAGTTCGGCTTCCTAGGCGGGATCCCGATGCGCTTCGTCATCCAGGAGCAGTTCGCATTCGATACCGCACTCGAGTTCACCATCGACAGCAATCCGCAAGGTCCGTCGGTCTGGTCGCTCAACATCCCGGTCACTTTCGTCGCCAACGCCACCGACCGACTCTTCTTCAAGCTCAGCAGCGGCATGAATCTCTTCGACCTCAGCCAAACGATTCGGACGGCTACGTCCGGACTGGTCAACGGTCCTTTCTACTTCATCCCGCTCGGCGCCACGGTCGGCTACACGGTCCCAGCCCGGAGCACCATGATGGACGTCTTCGCCAGCTTTCGCTTCCCTGCGCTCTACGGCTTCACCACCCGAGCGTCCGCCGTCACCACAGAGACTTGGCAGGTGACCATCGGACTCAACATCTACTCGCCAGTCTTGTTCAAGGGTAGAGCGGGGTTGTGATCTACGAGCTCGGAGAGCGTCGGGTGCGGATCGAAGGGGAGGTCTACGTGGCTCCGTCGGCAGCCGTGATCGGTTCCGTCGTGCTCAAGGACAAGTCGAGCGTCTGGTTCAACGCGGTGCTGCGCGGCGATTCGGACGAGATCGCCGTCGGCGAAGAGACCAACATTCAGGATGGGGCCGTCCTCCACACCGACCCCGGCATCCGTCTGATCCTCGGGCGCGGCGTGACCGTGGGCCACCACGCGATGGTGCACGGTTGCGAGGTGGGCGACTACAGTCTGATCGGCATCCATGCGGTCGTCCTCAACCACGCGAAGATCGGTAAGTACTGCACGATCGGCGCCAATGCCTTGGTCACCCAAGGTCAGGAAATCCCCGACTATTCCTTGGTCTTGGGATCTCCGGGCAAAGTGGTTCGGCAGATCGATCCGAGCGATGTCGGGAGTCTCGAGAAGAGCGCAGCGGGCTACGTGAGGCGCGCGCACGAGTACTTGAGAACCTTTCGCGCCGACGATCGCTGGTCTTGATTCAGATACGGTCTAGCAGCGTTCGCTCGCCGATCTCTTCGCACAAAGCTTCCAAGGCAGAACGTTCCGGCCCTCTCCATCGAAGCTCGTTCAACGACTCGTCGATCGGCACATCCGTGCGCAAGGTCGCCAGCCTTCGATAGAGCAATGCGTCTTGGCGCCGAGTGCCGAGGTTCTTTGCCAGCGTCGCGGCACCGCGAACCTCGACACCCCAAAGCTCGTGGTCTTCGGGGATGTCCTCGATGTGCCGCCACTTCGCGAGCACGCGCGCGGCGCTCTTGGCTCCCCAGCGCGGGATGCCGGGAATGCCATCGGCCGCGTCGCCAACGAGCGCCAAGTAATCAGGGATCGATTCGGGTGAGACGCCGAACTTCTCTCGCACGCCGTCTTCGTCGAGGACAATCTGGCGCCGGCGATCGAGGGTGACGACCTTCGTTCCGTCGACGCATTGCGTGAGGTCTTTGTCCGGCGAGCAGATCAGCACCTGCTCGACGCCAGGCGCGCCACGAAATTTCGCGGCACCCGATGCGAGCGCATCGTCCGCTTCAAACTCCACCATGGGCCAGGTGACGATCCCCAGCGCCTGGCTGGCGCGTTCGGCGAGGGTAAATTGACTGAGGAGATCCGGTTCCAGGCCCTCTCCGGTCTTGTAACCCTCGAAGAGCTCGTTGCGGAACGACTCGACGGTCTGATCGAAGGCGCAGGCGACGTGCGTCACCTCGCCCGTGCGAAGCATCGCGGCAAGCGAACGCAAGAAGCCCCGTGTTGCGCCCACCTCACGGCCCGCAGGTGAGCTCGCTTCCGGAGCGCCGAACCAGGCCCTGAAAAGCTCGTAGGTTCCGTCGACCAGATGCACTCTCATGAGCCGTTCTTACCGTAGATCATTGCCCCGGCATCTTGCGCTGCGAAGAAGGACTCGCATTACGCGGACTTGTAGAACGATCTTGAGGGCCTCACCGAAGGCCGGAATCGGCCAACACGGGGTGGTATAGGCACGTTCATCGTTGCACAGCAACGCACATGTCACCGCTAAATGTTGCGGTTTTTTTGAGCGCCTTCCCCAACATCTAGTACTATACAAATAGTGACCATACATGAGGTGTCAGCTCATGTGATTCGACCGCAGCGCTCCTATGACGCGCTGCGAAATCGCAGAAATCCCAGCAGCCCGGAGCGCTCAAATGGCAGAAATTGCAAGGGAAAATAAGAAAGCACTTGGGCCCGATCGTTTCTGCTTGACTGGCCCCTTGCCACGGAGCTACTTCGCAGGCTCGCCCCCAAGCGCTTGTGGTGGCAAGGAGGCTGCTGGCGCAACCCCTTGTGGGACGATTGTGGAAAGTGGGTGCTCCGCCTGGGGATGAAAGGTGGGGTTTTCCTGGATGGTGAGTTGCGTCTGGTTGGAGGTATGCTGTGGCATTGGACACGAGGGGAATGACTAGCAATTTGGAGATCGAAGGTGCCCGAAGGGCCGAGGTTTCGCAGAAATCCGGCGGCCTTTCGATAGAGCGTAAGCTGACCGGCGCGGGTACAGATCCCCTCGAGGAGGTCGAATACGTTCTTCGCGACAGCCAGATCTCCAATTCGGATGGCTCGGTGGTGTTCGAGCTCAAAGGTGCACAGGTACCTGAAGGCTGGAGCCAGCTCGCAACCGACATCGCGGTTTCAAAGTATTTCCGCAAAGCAGGTATCAACGGTGACAAAAAGCTTGGCGAGCGCAGCGTTCGTCAGCTGGTCTATCGTGTCGCCCACTCGCTTCGCGAGGCTGGCGACAAGTTCGGTGGTTACTTCGCCAACCAAGAAGCGGCGGACACCTTCGAAGCCGAGCTTTCCCACCTGCTCATTCACCAGAAGGCGGCTTTCAACTCTCCGGTCTGGTTCAACTGCGGTCTCTATCAGCGATATGGCATCGAGGGATCGGGCGGCAACTACGCCTGGGATCCCGTGCAAGATGTCATCTTCGAAACCAAAACCGCCTACGAGAACCCACAGTGCTCCGCCTGCTTCATCCAGGCCGTCGATGACGACCTCATGGCGATCTATGAGCTGATCAAGAACGAGGCGCGTCTCTTCAAGTACGGCTCCGGCACCGGCACCAACTTCTCGAAGATACGCGGCAAGCAAGAGAAGCTCTCGGGCGGCGGTACGTCGAGTGGCCTCATGAGCTTCCTCGAAGTGCTCGATCGTGCGGCAGGTGCCACCAAGTCCGGTGGAACCACTCGCCGGGCTGCCAAAATGGTCTGCCTCGACATGGATCACCCGGAGATCGTCGACTTCATCGAGTGGAAGGTTCGCGAAGAACAGAAGGCCCGCGCTTTGATCGCGTCCGGTTACGATTCCGACTTCAACGGCGAGGCGTACCACACGGTCTCTGGCCAGAACTCGAACAACTCGCTTCGCGTGACCGACGAGTTCATGAAGGCGGTCGAGACCGACGGTGAATGGAAGACTACGTTTCGAACTTCGGGCGAGGTTTGCGATACATATCGCGCACGTGACATCTGGCGCAAAGTCGCACGGGCTGCATGGGGATGCGCAGATCCTGGTGTTCAGTACGACACGACGATCAACGACTGGCACACCTGCCCGAACACCGACCGCATCAACGCGTCGAACCCGTGCTCGGAGTACATGTTCCTCGACAACTCGGCCTGTAATCTGGCTTCGATCAACCTCTCGAAGTTCCTCGATGATCAGGGCCATTTCGACATCGAAGGCTACCGTCAGGCGATTCGCATCTTGATCACCGCCATGGACATCGCGGTGGACTACGCGAGCTACCCAACCCAGGAGATCGCCAAGAACAGTCATAGGTTCAGGCCCCTCGGCCTCGGCTACGCCAACCTCGGCACCCTGCTCATGCAGCTCGGGATTCCCTACGACAGCGACGAGGGCCGGACGATCTGTGCAGCGCTCACTTCGATTCTCTGCGGTCACGCCTACGCGACCTCGGCCGAGATCGCAGCGAGCAAGGGACCGTTTGCGGGTTTCCAGCCCAACCGGCAACCGATGCTTCGCGTCATGGGCAAGCACCGCGAAGCGGCCTACCGCATCAACGAGGCGGACGGTCCGGGCATGACCGAAGACGAGCCGACCGCCTGTCCGCCCGAGCTCATTCAGGCTGCGCAGGAGGATTGGGATTTGGCCTGCAAGCTCGGTGAGCTCTATGGCTATCGCAACTCGCAAACCACGGTTCTCGCGCCGACCGGAACCATCGGGCTCTTGATGGACTGCGATACTACGGGTATCGAGCCGGACTTTGCGCTCGTGAAGTTCAAGAAGCTCGCCGGTGGCGGCCATTTCAAGATCGTCAACCAGAGCGTGCCCAATGCGCTCCGTCGATTGGGCTACACCGATGCGCAAGTCGCCGACATCGTTTCGTACGTGACCGGCACCAACACCTTCACCGGCGCACCGCATTGCGGTCGCAAGGCCTTGTTGGAGAACGGCCTCACCGAGCGGGAGATCGAAAAGGCGGAGAACGCGCTTCGTGGCGTCTTCGACGTCGGTTTTGCCTTGGCGCCCTGGGTGATCGGGACCGAGGCCTACGAGCGGCTGGGCATCCCCGCGGCGACGTACAACAAGCCCGGTTTCCACCTGCTCCGCTTCTGGGGCCACAGCGAAAAAGAGATCGGCGAGTTCAACGACGTCGTAATCGGCCGTATGACGGTCGAAGGCGCACCGCACCTCAGAGCCGAGCATCTTCCGGTCTTCGACTGCGCGAACCGCTGCGGAAAGATCGGAGAGCGTTTTCTCGAGCCGATGTCCCACGTGCACATGATGGCCGCTGCCCAGCCGTTCCTCTCGGGCGCCATTTCGAAGACCGTCAACCTTCCCAAGGAATCGACCGTAGAGGACGTCGAGGAGATTTACGAAGAGGGCTGGAAGCTGGGTCTCAAGGCGATCGCGCTCTACCGGGATGGCTCGAAGTCCTCGCAGCCGCTCAACACCAAGCAAGACTCCGAGGGCGAGGAGAAGGAAGAGGCGGCTGAAGCCAAGGCACCGAAAGTCGAGGCTCCGGTGCAGGAGTGGCTGACGCCTCCGAAGACCCGCCGCCACCGGCTTCCGAAGAAGCGCAGCGGTTTCACGCAAGAGGCACGCGTCGGTGGGCACAAGGTCTTCCTCCGTACCGGCGAATACGTAGACGGCTCGCTCGGCGAGATCTTCGTCGACATGCACAAGGAAGGCGCAGCGTTCCGTTCGCTGATGAACTGCTTCGCGATCAGCGTTTCGATGGGGCTACAGCATGGCGTTCCGCTCGACGCGTACGTCCGGCAGTTCACCTTCACGCGTTTCGAGCCGCAGGGCATCGTCGAAGGTCATCCCAACATCAAGTTCTCGACTTCGATCATCGACTACGTCTTCCGCGTGCTTGGTGTCGAGTACCTCAAGCAATACGACTTCGCGCAAGTCCCTCCAAAAGAGGAACAGGAAGAGCTTCAGAACCCGACCGACGTCGCTGCGGTGCAACGCTTGGAGGGTGCACAGCCAAGCGAGCCGCCTCCCGCCATCAAGCCAGCCGAGCAGGTGACCTTCGGTTTCGAGGAGGGCGCGCATCAAGCGAACCCACTCGACCAGCAGCTCGGCGAAATGATGGGCGACGCGCCGATGTGCGATAAGTGCGGACACATCACGGTTCGCAATGGGGCGTGTTATCGCTGCCTAAACTGCGGCAACTCCATGGGCTGCTCCTGACGGGGCGATCCGCCGCCATCTGCCGGCTTACGTCCTCGAACCTTCGCTGCGGAATACCTCAGTATTCCTCGCTACGGTTCTCCGGGCGCGCTCGGCAGCTGACGACGGCTCCCCCCGCCAGGGACCTCGGTACTGGGCGGGGGCGCTCGCCGATCGACGCGACTCAGACCCCGTCAGGGCGGGGTATGCACTGGGGCATTGTAATTATGGAGTTTTTGGGCCAGGCAGTGCCAGTGCCAGTGCCAGTGCCAGTGCCAGTGCCAGTGCCAGCGCGAGTGCCAGTGCCAGTGCCAGTGCCAGCGTCAGTGTCAGTGCCAGCGTCAGTGCCAGCGTCAGTGCCGGCGTCAGTGCCGGGGCCTCGTGCCCTCCGCGTTTTGCGGTCTTTTGCTCCGAGCCTTAGAACTCCTTCTCAGTGACTCTGCCGTTCTACAAGTACGAGGGGCTCGGGAACGACTTTCTCATCGTCGAGAAGGACGCGCTGGGCGGAGCCGAGCTCAGGCGGGAGCAGGCGATCGCGCTTTGCGATCGGCATCGCGGCGTCGGGGGGGACGGTGTGCTCGTGCTCGACCTCGATGCGCCTTCGATGCAGGTGATCAACTCCGACGGCTCGGTGCCAGAGATGTGCGGCAACGGGATTCGCTGCGCGGCCTTGCACCTGGCGAGGCGTGCAAACGCGGCGGCTTTCGAGGTGACAATCGACACCCTGGCCGGGCCTCATGCTTGCGTCGTCGTCAATCGGCCCGGCGCTGAATCGGTGACCGTTCAGATGGCGCCTCCGTCACTGGTTCCCTCCGACCTCCCGCTGAGCTCGGCGGCGCCTTGGCTCGAGCATGCTCTGGAGGTGAACGGACAGACGGTCCATCTCACGGGCGTTTCGATGGGTAATCCACATGCGGTGACATTCGATCCGCTCGGTGATGAGCGTCTTTCCCTCGGGCCGGCGATTCAAGCGGATCCGCACTTTCCAGAAGGCGTCAACGTGGGTTTCGTCTCCGAGCACGAGGGCCCCAGCATGCGACTCGATGTCCTCGAGCGGGGAGCGGGATGGACTGAGGCCTGTGGCACCGGCGCCTGCGCCGCAGCGGTTGCGGCCGTTGAAACGGGCCGCGCGCAGCCCAAGGAGAAGCTCAGCATCCGTCTGCCGGGTGGCACCCTGGTCATCACCGTCGGTGCTCCGGGCGAGGGCGTTCTCATGGAGGGTCCCGCACGTTTCGTTTTTCGAGGTGAGGTCGGGCTCTAAACGGTCGATTGCCGCATCACCGACCCGCGCTATCTTCACCCGATGCCCGTCCGCTTACTGCTTCTCTCGAGCATCTTGACGTTCATCACTGCCGCGGGCTGCGGCAGCGATTCGCCTTCGACTACCGTTCCCGACGAGTTCGGGCGCTGTGCGGATTTCGACCCGCTCCGCCAGGTCTACTGGGGCGACACGCACATTCACACCGAGCTTTCGTTCGACGCCAACATGCAGGGCACGCGAACGTCGCAGGACGACGCCTACGCCTTCGCACGCGGCGAGACGATCCCGCTTCAGCCTTACACCGCGGACGGCTCTCCGACTCGGACCGCCACGATCGACCGACCCTTGGACTTCGTCATGTTGAGCGATCACGCCGAGTTCCTCGGGACGCTGAAGGTTTGCAATGATCCCACGTCGCCCGGCTACAACGCCGATCAATGCGTCGAGTATCGCGCAGCGATGCAGTTTGACGCGACGCCGGCCGAGGTCACGTTCATCTTCGTCGAGATCAACGGGCTCACGATCTTCCCCCCTGA
>DASRZF010000053.1:0-26606 GCA_035686645.1 Polyangiales bacterium | reverse complement strand
ACGGTCCCTGCAAAGGTCACACTCGAGCAGGTCGAATGGCTCCCAGACGGCGAGCCCAACATCGTTCGTTGCCCTGACCCGGTCGCAGCCGGGCAGATGGTCAAGCTCATCGAGAGTGTGCGAAAAGATCAGGACTCGATAGGCGGAGTCGCTGAAATCGTCGCACGTAACGTTCCGGCCGGGCTGGGCGAGCCGGTATTCGACAAGCTCAAGGCGGACCTTGGAAAGGCCTTGTTTAGCCTGCCGGCGGTTCTGGGCGTCGAGTATGGGGCTGGATTCGCGGTCGCCACCGCCCGCGGCAGTGAGAACAACGACGCATTCGAAACCGATGCCGAGGGAACCATCCGCACACGTTCGAATCGACATGGCGGGATGCTAGGCGGGATTTCGAGCGGCATGCCGATTCTCCTTCGCGCTGCAGTCAAACCGACCAGCAGCCTTCCACGGAGCCAAGACACCGTGACCGCCAGCGGTGATGCTACGACCATTCGCACGACGGGACGTCACGACCCGTGCCTCTTGCCTCGTTTCGTTCCCATGGGCGAAGCGATGGTCGCGCTCGTTCTAGCGGACCATTGGCTGCGCTGGCGAGCCATCCACGACTAGCGCGCGAAGTTCCAGGCGACGATGGCGATTGCGGCGGTGACCAAAACAGCGGTCCAGAGAAGGCTGCCGCCCTTGCTGTCCTTCGAGCTCTCCGAACCCACGGCTCGCCGGAAGCCACCCACCATGTTGCCCATGACGCCAGTGGTTTGTCCGCCACCCACGGTGTTGCGGGATGGGCCATGGCCCTTCTTTTCGCGCTTCTTGTTGGTGGAGCTCTTCTTTTGATATCGCTTCGCCATTCCCCGTAGCTTATCCGGGATCGGCGCCAGGGTGAATTGCTTTTCGCGGGGGTAAGAGAGTGTAGTGCGGTATCGGCTGCCGATCTCGGCGGCAGCGCTGGTGTTCTTGCTCACAAGTCGCGAGGAGTTGGGCCTGCGCATCCGGGGCACGGTGCGCGAGCCATCGGTTTCTCGCCTGCTCGGCATCCGGTCGACCGAGGCTTTCGAGGGCTAGGGCTCGGCTCCTCAGTAAGCTCTCGTCCCGTGGCGCGAGGCGAAGTCCCAGATCGGCGGCGGCAAGTGCGTTCAGGTCGTCTGAGAGGCTTCCGTATGCGCGAGCGAGATTTCTCCAGGCACCCGAGTCGAGTGGCGAGTATTCGGCAACGCGTCGATAGGCCTCCACCGCATCCCTCCAGCGCCACACGCGCGCGTACGCATCGCCCCGCACACGGTCCAGAACCGGGCTCGGTCCGATCAACGCCCGAGCGCCCGACAAGAGCTCGTCCGCCTCGTCGGGGCGTCCCTGCATCGATGAGAGGCGCGCACGCAAGATCAGCGCTCGCGCTTCCAGCTCCGGGGACCTCGTTTCGCGCGCCAAGCGAAGCGCGCGATCGATGCTCGGCTGGGCCACGTGTACCTCTTCTTGCTTGGCGTGAAGAAGTGCGAGTGCCTGCGTGAGTAGCCGTTCGACCTCCGGTCGCGCGGCACCGCCGACGGCCTGACGGCCCGCTGCTCCCCGGCCCACCCAGACTGCAGCGGCACCGATCTCCGTCAACGGTTGCTCCTGACAGGGATCGAGCGCGATCTTGCCATGCTTCTCTGCGCCCCGGGCGAACTCAACGCCCCGTTCGGTGCGGCTCGCTTCGCAAGCCAGTGCCTGGAACTCGAGGCTGTGCTTTCGATGCAGGAGGCGCGCCTCGATCCGGATCGGACCGTTCAGCGCCATCGGGAGCTTCATCGAATAGCGCACCGCACGTGCATCGTGTGCCGGCAAGGTTTGGTCGAATGCGGGTGCAGAGAAACGGTGCACTTGGTGCAAGATCTCCGGACTCGATTCGGCGTCGAGAACGGTGGCGCGGAGGATGAAGACGTCGTCGTTTCCGCGCTCCGTCGGCTGCGAAACGCCGAGCAGGGTACCCGATGCGTCCCGGACTTCAACCTCGAGCCAGACGTCGTGCATGTCCCGCACACCCCCCGGAAATCGGTGTCCCGTCGAGTGGTTCTGGAGCAAAACGTCGAAGAGCAGTCGCTCGCCCGCGCGAAGACGTGACCGCTCCGGCAACAAGTAGCGCCGCGCGCCTGCCCTCACGGGACCGATGTCGACCAGGACCGCTCCTTCGAGCTCATCGACCGCTTGCTCCGCGTGCTTGGTGCCCGGTAGCTGAGCGGCCATTGCCGTGTGCGATGCACTCCAGCGGTGACTGCTCACCCGGCCATCGATCGCTCCCGCCATCTCGGCCTCGGATGCGACTTCAGGGCGCATGTGACAACCCTGGCAACTCTTCTCTTCGAGCGGGACGAGCTGGTCTTGGACGGCGCCGGCGTAGGCGGAAGAGGCCCAGTCGCCGAGGTCATCGATGCCAGGCAAGTGGTTTTCGTTGCCGATCATCGGTCCGGAAAACGACCGATGGCACGAGCCGCAAAGCCCTGCGGTCCGGAGCGGCGCCATCGTGAGTCGGGCGCGGTGTGCTTCGATCTCCTCGGGGTTCGCCGGATCGGGGAGCAAGACCGGGGCGTCGCTCAGCGTGAAGCTCGCGTTCCCGTCTGGACGGGTCGACTCGATGCTGTGACAGACGAGGCAGGTGACCCCTGCATACGCGAGGGCGTTGCCGGGCGACACCTCCTGATCGATGTCGCCGGACATGAGAAGAAGCGGGTCGTGGCATCCCGCGCAGAACCGGCTTTCCTCGTTTCCTCGTTGCTCGCGAAACCGATCGACACTTGCGCGGTACCAGGGGTTGTCGAATGAGGCGTATGCATGTCCGCTGTGCATCCAATGGGAGGCGACATCGCTGTGACAGTCGGCACAGTCTTCAGTGGTCGCCAATCTGCCGAGATCGAGGGCCGGCGCATCCATCAACGAGGGGCTGAGGTCTTGCCTCGACGAGCGCAAGGGCTGTGGACCGCCCGACGAGCACCCGGCAGCACCGAGAAGCGACCAGATGATGAGCCAGCGTGCCATGTTCTCTAGGACGTCCGACGTCCTGGTTTCGATCTGATTCTCTTCAGAGCGTGCCGAAGCTCACGAAAATCTGAGTCAGCAGGGCATCGGCCATCAAGATGCTGATCGAGACGACCACGACCGCTCGGGTCGTGGAGCGGCCGACGCCCTCGGTGCCGCCACGGGTCTGCAAGCCGAAATAGCAGCCGAGAAGAGCGATGAGGAAACCAAAGAAAGGCGTCTTGGAGACCCCACTCACGAAGTCTTGGATTCGGAGGGTGTCGAGCGCCGTCGACGAGAAGAACTCCATCGGAATCCCGTAAGAAAGTGCGGCGACCAGCATCGAGCTAATCATCCCGAGGATGAACGCTATGAACGTGATGAGCGGCATGATCACGATGCAAGCAACCAAACGCGGCACCACGAGCTTTCGGATCGGGTCCGCGCCCAAGGCCCGGATCGCGTCGACCTGCTCGGTGACGGTCATCGATCCGAGCTCGGCGGCGATCCCCGCCGCAATGCGGCTCCCGACGACCAGTGCTGTGAGTGAGGGTGCGAGCTCGCGCGCTTCGGAAACCCCGATGACCCGCCCCAGGGTGTCCTTGGCGCCAAACGCTTCCATCGACACGGCAAATTGGATGGTCATGACGATGCCGACGAAAATCGCTGTCGCCGCAGCGATCGCGAGGCTCCGGACGCCAAGTTGCTCGAGCTGATAGATGAATTCCGTGCTGTCGAACCGAGTCGTGAACAAGGTGCGGATCGTGCGACCGGCAAGGAGCGTCGCGTCGCCGACTTCTTCGACGAATTTTCGAAGACGCCGAATCTGGAGATCCGCCCAGCTGGTGAAGTTACGCGGCCGAGTGGATGGCGACGCGGAGGTCACGGCCGACCCGTCGCAGTCGTGAAGCCTGCGAGCATCTGGTCGAAGTCCAACAAGGCTTCATCGAAGCTCGCGTCCGGAGGCGTGACGAGAGCGAAGTCGTAGACGCAGCCGTCCTTCTTCAGGATCTGCAAAAGCATGTCACGCGGAACGCCGTCGAGCTTTGCACGGAAGTGCGTGCGCAGGGCTTCCCGGCCGTCCATCGGTACCAGTTCTTCTTCGAGCACCTCACGCTCCGTGAAGCCGATTATCAGATGGTTTCGAAGAGCCGCGAGCGGGATGTCGAGTCCGGGATCACAGTCGGAGTCCGCATGCATCACAGCCCCCTCTGCAGCGTTGTGCCAGGCGAGGTCGTTCTGATGGTTCACCGTGACAGGTGTCCAGTCGGGGGCGACCGGTCCAATCCGGTAGGACGTTTGCGTGCCATGGAATACGCCGCCCTGGAGAGCGCCGGTGCTGGCACAACCCATCGTCGTCAGCCCCACGAAGAGCCAGATTCCCAGCCGCCGCCTCACTGCGGCAGACTCTAGCAGGCCGGGCTTTCTTGTCGATTTGGACTTTTCGTCCCCGGGGTGAGCAGGCCACGAGTTCCTCCGCTAGACTGTAGAGACTGTGAGTCGGGGGGCTTCGCAAGAACAGGCCGAACGAATCCGTGGTGTTGCGATTTTGGATCGCCTCGTCGTGGAGGGACAGGTGTCCCCAAGTCGCTATGACGAAATCGTGCTTCACGCGCAGAGGACGGAGTGCACGGCCGAGGAGGCGATCCTTCAGCTCGGACTGATGAGCGAAGCCGAGCTCCTCAAGTACATCGCCGGCCTCTACCGAACCCGGTTCGTCGGCTCCGAGCGGCTCGCAAAGGCCGGCGTCGAGGCCGATCTTCTCGCCAAGGTGTCACGAAAGCTTGCCAAGAAGCTCATCGCTTTTCCGATCTTGTTCGACTTGAAGAGCCGGACGCTGTCGGTCGTCGCTGCGGACGTCACCGACGACGATGTGCGTCAACAAATGCAGTTCGCCACCGGCGCGCGCGACGTGAAGGTCTATGTCGCACGAGAGGCCGCCATACGCGCGCTGATCTCCAAGCACTACGACCAGGACAATCTTCCCTTCGAAATGCTGCTCAGCGGTGCTTCGTCTCGACAAGTGCGCTCCTCACGTGACTCGGATCCCGTTCCCGGCTGGGGTCAGGTCTTCGAGGACAAGGACGGGCTTCTGGTTCGCCGCCGCCGGGCGCAATCGATCGAAATCGAGCAAGCGGCCAACAATCAGCTCAATGAGCCCAGTGCCGAACAAGCGCCGCCAGAAACGCAGACCCGCGTCTCTGCCGGCCAAACGCTCATCGAGCAGCTTTCCGCGCCCTCGCAAGGTGGCGATCTCGCCGTCGACCCGGAGGTGTATCTGGAGACTCTCGCCGTCCTCGTCACGCTGATAGAGCAGCTCAACCAGGACCGTGGGGGACATTCGATGCGCGTTGCCCGCGTCAGCCAGCAGGTTGGCGAGCGGATTCGACTCACCAAGCCTCAGATCCAAGGGATCTTGATCGCTGCGTACCTACACGATTTGGGTGTTTCGGCCGAGTCCCACGTCACGCTCTTCGACGTGGCGCACGAACAGTCGAATCGCGAGGCCGCGCGACGAATCTACACGGCACCGCTTCGTCTTCTCGAGTCAGTGACACTCCCAAAGACGGCGGTCGATGCGCTCAGGCACCGCTTTGAGCAGTTCGATGGACAGGGTTTTCCCGAACGACTGAGCGGCAAGAACATCCCCCTGGGAGCCCGCGTTCTCGCCGTGGCCGAGAGCTACGTCGAGCTCACCCAGAGCTCAGCAAACGCATTTGGGCGACGGTTAGCGGCACAGGACGCCTGTGATGCCCTGGAAGCGCACAAGGGTTTGAGCTTCGATCCGGCTGTCGTCGACTGGTTGCGACACATCGTTCTCGATGACGGTATGAAGAGCCAGATCATGTCGAACCGTCATCGCGCACTCATCGTCGACCCCGACCCGGAAGAGACTGCTGTGCTCGAGGTACAGTTTGCTTCACATGGTTACGAAGTGACGATCGAACGCTCCATCGAGGCCGCGCTCCGCTGCTTGAATAGAGAGAAGTACGACGTAGTCGTGAGTGAGGTACGGCTCGCGGACGGTGCGGGGTTCGACCTTCTTCGGCGTATGCGCGAAGGCTCGAACGCGCAGGTTCCGCTGATGTTCGTGACCGCCGAGAGGGCCCAGTCCTCGGTGAATCGCGGGCTCGAGCTCGGGGCTGCCGACTACGTCGTGAAGCCGGCGTCCGCTGCGGTCGTGGCCGCCAAGGCCAGCCGCATCATCTCGGAAAGCCGCGTCAAGAAGCCGGGAGGCCGTGGCGTGTCCGGCTCGCTCCAAGAAATGTCGCTCCCGGACGTGATCCAAATTCTCGCGAACGGTCGAAAGAGCGGGCGTCTCAAGGTGAGGGGCGGGACTCTCCAGGGCGAGCTCATGTTTCAGGACGGATCGATCCACGATGCGCGGCTTGGCGACCTCGCAGGGGCCGAGGCCGTGTATGGAATCCTCCGACTGGTGGAGGGGGATTTCGAGCTCGAGCCGGAGAGCCGGTCTGTCGAGGACGTCATCGGGATTCCAACACACCATTTGCTGCTCGAAGCCATGCGGCGGCTCGACGAAGAACAGCGCTAGTACCGACCAGGCGTTCAGCGGCGGCTAGTTTGAGCGGGGCACGGCCTAGGATATGCTGCAGAGGTGCGCTTGTGTCACCAATGCGGCGCGTCGGTAGATGCTGCCGCGCGCTTCTGTTCCGCGTGCGGGGCTCCGTCCGACGAGCAGGAATCGGGCGGTGCCGCCGATCCGTTGGTGGGTCGCATCGTCGGTGGGAGCTATCTGCTCCAAGAGGTGGTCGGCGTTGGTGGAATGGGCCGAGTCTACAAGGCTGAGCAATCGACTCTCGGCCGAACGGTCGCGGTCAAGGTCATCCATCCGCACCTGCTTGGTGATGAACAGACCGTGGCGCGATTCTATCAAGAGGCGCGCGCTTCGAGCAGGCTGAACCACCCGAATAGCGTCAGCATCATCGACTTCGGGCGCACCGACGACGGGATCCTCTACCTCGCGATGGAGTTCCTCAGTGGCAAGGACTTGGCCCTGGTGATGCACGAGGAAGGTCCGCTCGCGGTGGAGCGGATTTGCAACATCTTGATCAATACGTTGGACGCGCTGGGCGAAGCGCATGAGCTCGGCATCGTTCATCGTGACCTGAAACCCGAGAACATCATTCTGCGTCCGCTTCGATCCGGAGATGATCTGGTCAAGGTCGTCGACTTCGGGCTTGCCACCATCGTTGGCAAGGAGAGCTCGATCACCAAACCCGGTCTCGTTTGCGGAACGCCCGATTACATGTCCCCTGAGCAGGGACGGGGCGACACGGTGGATGGCAGGGGCGACCTCTACGCGCTTGGCGTCGTCCTTTTCGAGCTCTTGGTCGGTCATCTGCCGTTCATCGACGATACGCCCACGCGGGTCGTTCTGCGACACCTCAACGACCCGGTCCCCGATCCGCGCGAAGCGAGCCCCAATCGCAACATTCCCGATCGCCTCGCCGATGTGACGATGAAAGCGCTCGCGAAGAAGGCGAGCGACCGCTACCAGCTCGCCCGCGACATGCAGAAGGCGTTGCGCGAGGCGATCGACGACTTGCACGTTGGTCGCACGTCCGTGACGCCCTGCCCGAATTGCGGTGCCCCCGCGTCGCTCTCGCAAAATTTCTGTGGTGAGTGCGGTGGACGGCTTGCCGGCGCCGAGCCGGCTCTGGGCAGCAACCGTTCGCTGCGACCCTCCTTCTATCCAGCTCTGGGCTCGCAGCGAGCCTTCGTTGGGCGCGAAGACGAGCTTCGACGACTACGCGAACACCGCCACGCAGCGTCACAGGGCGCGCACTGGGTTCACGTCACGGGCGAGCCTGGCGTCGGGAAGACCCGCTTCCTCACCGAAGTCGCCGAGATCGCGGCGGCCGAAGGAGACCTCGTCATTGGAGCGGGCGCGCATCCGACCGGGGCCCCGGTTCCCTACGCTGCGATTCGCACGATCCTCGCGGAGCTTCTGGAAGTAGACGATTCGGAGCTGGCGCGGATGGCCAATCGCGGAGACGAGCTTGGCTCGGCGTTGGCAGGGGCGGGCGTCGACGAGGTGATGAATCCAGCGGGTCTGCTCGGTGGCGACGGCAGGTCGCGAACGGGCGCCGTCGCTGAAGCCCTCGTGTGCGCCGTGCGACGCGCGCGGGGTCGGGCGTCGAGTGGTCGCGTGATGCTCATTGTCGATGACCTCTCGTATTGTGACGGACTCACGCAGCGCACCGTGATCGAGTTTGCCAGGGCGCTTGGCAACGAGCCGGTTTTGCTCGTGACTGCAGGCGATCACGACCGAGGCGTGCTCGCCGACGAGGTCATTGGACTGCAGGGCTTCGACTCGGAAGAAGCGGAACGCTTCTTGGCAGGCTCGTTTCACCTGCGCTTGATGTCGGGTCTGCACCAGCTTACCGAATCAATCGGAGGCAACGTGTTACCCCTGCACCTCGAGCAACTCGAAGCGCTTGGGGTTTCTCCCGACGATGGTCCGCCGCCGCGTTTGGCAGACGCGATTCTTCAACGCATCGAGCGTCTCGACGTCGAGGCGCAGCGCCTACTTCAAGCCGCCGCCGTCCTCGGCCGGACGTGCGAGCTCGACGCGCTCCGGGCCGTTTCGGCAAACGACGGGCTGGAAGGCCTCGATGAGCTTGCCGGCAATTCGCTCACGCAGCTCGACGGTTCGAAGGTGAGCATCGTCCATCCTTTCATCGCCGATCTGGTAGCGGCTTCCATTCCGGCTGAAGCACGCAGAGCGATTCATCTTCGTGCCTACCAAGTATTGAGTGAAGCTCGCGCGCCTCAGGAAGTTCGTGCTGTTCATGCATTCCACGGCGTAGATCCGGTGAGCAGCTTGGTCGTTCTCGAAAAGGCCGGCGATGCGTCGATGGCGAGGGGAGATCATCTCGGAGCCGTTCTGCAATATCGACGCGCCTTGGAGCTGGCCCGGCGTCAGACCTTGGAGAGCGGCGACACTGTCTACGATCGCGCGATCGCGACCTTCAGCCGGAAGCTCGGCGAAGCGCTTGCACGATCAGGCGACGCATCGGGCGCCGACGGCGTGCTCCGAGAAGCGCTCGATCTCACCGCTCCTAAGAGCGTTGACCGCGCCAAGATGATGCTCTCGCTCGGACGCATCGCGTCGCGAAGAGATCGCCCTCGGGACGCCATGCGTCAGTACGGGCAAGCGCTCGAGCTGGTCGCCGGGGTCGAGCCTTCGGTCGAGTCCCATCTGCAGGTCGCGATCGGGCGCATTCGCCGCATCGAGGGAGACCCGCATCACGCTGCCAATGCCTACAGGCGCGCGCTCGAGCTCTTCGCGGAGATCAACGCGACCGCGGATACCATCGCGCGAACCCGTCTCGAGCTAGCCGACGCCTTGACCGCAGCGGGCGACCATGAGGCCGCAGCGAACGAGCTCGCTGGTGTAGAGGGCGATAGCCGAGCGAATGGACGGACCAGCCTGGTCGCGCGAGCGGTCGGCATGCTGGGCTCGATCGATGAGCTTGCCGGCCGAGCGCGGGACGCGCAGGTTCGATACGAGGAAGCCGCCTCTCTGGCCGCGAAGGCCGGAGATGCGCCGGGCTATCGCCGTTGGCTTTCGGCCAGCAAAACGCTCCGAGCGAGCATCTAGCACTCTGCTATGCTTCGCCGCATGCGGCGCTGCTGCTGGATAACAATTCTGCTCGCGGTCCTCGGCTGCAACTCGCTCGGTGAATTCAGCACGGGAGATGATGCGGTCTATCGAGGCGACATCTTGGGGGTGAACGATCCCCTCAATTGCCCCGATGGGATCGACTGCTCTTTCATACGCCGCGGATTTCCATCCGGGGTCACGCTGGGTCTCACGTTCGAGCCTGACGAGCAGTATGTCGATCCCGGCACCATCTCGACCAGTGGCGAGCCTTGCGGCCCCACGTTCCAGAACACCCCCTTGCTCTCGATTCCGCCCCTCTCGCACGATCAGCTCGGCCAATACGAGTTTCCTGGCGGCGGCAGGATCCGAAACTACATGTTCGTCGTTCAGCCTGAGTCCGGCCCGCTCGCGGGCAGAGATGGGATGGTGTTCTTGTCGCTCCTGCGAAATGGCCGTATCGAGGTGCGGGTGGTCGCCGGTCCGGGTCTGGTCATTTGCGACCCGGCCAACTGCGAGCAGATCAATTCGGGCGACTGCGATTACTTCGGTGTGTTCAGTCTGGATCGGGAGGCGCTTTGATGCGCGTCCTCGGGATCGAGAGCTCTTGCGACGAGACGGCCGCGGCGGTGGTAACCGAAGACGGCGAGGTCTTGACCGACGTGGTGGCGAGTCAGATCGCCATGCATGGTCCGTACGGCGGCATCGTTCCAGAGCTCGCCTCACGTGCGCACATGCAGGCGATCATTCCGGTGATTCGCGAGGCCGTCGCTGGGCTTGAAGGGGGGCTCGACGCCATCGATGCGATTGCGGTTACCGAAGGTCCTGGGTTGGTTGGATCACTTCTCGTCGGGGTGCAGGTTGCCAAGGCTCTGGCCTGGAGCCTCGGAAAGCCTCTGGTGGGGGTGAACCACCTCGACGGCCATCTCGCTGCGGTTTACCTCCGACGATCTGGACGAGACGAGCCCGTCGAAGCGCCCGAGTTGCCGTTCGTCGGTTTGCTGGTGAGCGGTGGGCATACGGCCCTCTACCGCGTCGACAGCTTTGCGGACATCGAGCTACTCGCGCAGACGCGCGACGACGCGGCGGGCGAGGCCTTCGACAAGGCCGCCAAGCTCCTCGGCCTCGGATACCCGGGCGGGCCCGTGATCGACCGGCTGGCTGCGGTCGGTGATGCCGCTGCGGTTTCGTTTCCTCTTCCCATGGCATCCCGGAAAACACTCGAATTCAGCTTCTCGGGTCTCAAAACGGCACTCGCCCGCCGAGTCCAAGAGCATGGAGTCCCCGAGGACGAGCAGAGTCTCGCCGACCTTTGCGCTTCGTTTCAGGGGGTCATCATCGAAAGTCTGGTGCGGAAATCAATCCTCGCTTGCAAGCAAGAGGGGCTCGATCGGCTGGTCATCACTGGCGGGGTCGCCGCCAATCGTGGTCTACGCGCACGCGCTAGGGAAGTCTGCGAGGTCAACGGCATCAGGCTCTTCGTGCCGCCGCCAATCTCTTGCACGGACAACGCTGCGATGATCGCGATGGCCGCCGTACACCGTCTTCGCGTGGGCGAGCACGATGATCTCTCCTTCGCCGTCTACTCTCGAGACCCGGACCGCCGCCGCGGCAAGTTCCGGCGGGATGGAACACTGGTCGAGCGCACATAGGCGTGCCATGAACGCACGCGCGTCCGATTCGATTGATACTCGCTACGTGGAAGTGGCGCTTCCGGTTCCACTCAGGAAGGTCTTCACCTACGACGTGCCGAGCGGATTGCAGGGCGCCCTCCGTCCGGGAAGCCGAGTGGCCGTCTCCTTCAGCCGACGCAAGCTCGCGGGCTTCGTCGTTAGCGGCCGTGAGGACCTGCCCTCGGGCGTCTCTCGCGCGCTACCGGTCGCAGGGCTTCTCGAATCGGAACCCGTTTTCACTCCCGAGCTTCTGCGGTTCCTGGACCGAGCAGCGAAGTACTACATGCACCCGCTTGGCGAGGTCCTTCGCGCTGCGGCCCCAGCATTGCCGACCGGGGCGATGCGTCGGTTGCGGGCCGATGGCTTTCTCGAGGCCACGGAAAACCTGCCTGGTCAGCGCGTGGCGCAGCCCAAGACGTGGAAAGTGACGGCCACGGGTCGAGATCGAGAAGGTCTTCGTCTCGGCGCGCGGCAACAGCGCCTACTCGACCGCCTCGAGGCTCGTGAATCGCTCTTGATCGACGAGCTTCGTGGCGAAATTAAGGATCCTCGCGCCGTGATTCGCTCCCTTTCGGAAAAAGGGCTCGTCGCGTTTGAAGAAGTCGACGCCGTCAGCGACCCGTTCTTTCGCACACCTGTGCAGCGCGACTCGCCACCTGCGCCAACGGCGG
Source organism: Polyangiales bacterium (assembly GCA_035686645.1). Lineage (GTDB taxonomy): Bacteria > Myxococcota_A > Polyangia > Polyangiales > Houyiibacteriaceae > SG8-38. Next base: position 14,652 of record DASRZF010000053.1, on the reverse strand, counting down.
CCCAGGAAGTCGCGATCGCCGCGATCACCGAGGCCATCGTGAATCGGGCCGGCGCCTCGTTTCTGTTGCACGGGGTGACCGGTTCCGGAAAGACGGAAGTCTACCTCCGCGCGATCGACGAGGTGCGCCAAGCGGGTCGAGGCGCAATATTGCTGGTGCCGGAGATTGCGCTCACACCCCAACTCGTTGGGCGTTTTCGTGCGAGGTTCGGCGACGACATCGCCGTGCTGCACAGCGGCCTCACGATACGGCAACGTGATGACGCATGGCAGTCGCTTCGTCAGGGGAGGGTGCGAGTCGCGATCGGCGCGCGCTCCGCTTTGTTTGCGCCGGTTGCCGACCTCGGTCTGATCGTCGTCGACGAGGAACACGATCCCTCGTTCAAGCAGGACGAGGGCTTTCGCTACCACGCGCGGGACATGGCATTGCTCCGGGCGCAATACGCAGGCGCGGTCTCTGTGCTCGGAAGCGCCACGCCTTCGATCGAAACCTACTATCGAGCCAACCAGGGAGGCATTCGATTGCTCTCCCTTCCGACACGCGCCACCGGTGCGGCGATGCCTGAAGTCGAGATCGTCGACCTTCGAAGGCATCGGAGCGGACCCACGGGCCACCCGCTTCTTTCCGGCCCCTTGCACCAGGCGATCGGCGACTGCCTAGAGACCGGGCACCAAGCGATCATCTTTCTCAACCGACGGGGCTTTTCGCCGAGTATTCGCTGCGCCGCGTGTGGCGCCTTGGCGGAGTGCCCAGCCTGCAGCGTCGCTCTCACGGAGCATAAGGCGCAGGGCGCGTTGCGATGCCATTATTGCGACTTCCAACGAGCGGTCGCACAGCCTTGCATCGCCTGCGGTAGCCCGGAGTACAAGCGCCTTGGCGTTGGCACGGAGCAGCTCGAGAAGTCGATTGAAGAGAGCTTCCCAAAGGCCCGCGTGGCTCGACTCGATCGTGACACGGCATCGGGTGAGGGCGTCGAAGCGGTGCTCGATCGGCTCCGAAGCGGAGAAGTCGACGTGCTGGTGGGCACGCAGATGGTCACCAAGGGCCACGACATTGCGGGTGTCACCCTAGTAGGCGTCGCGCTCGCCGACCAAAGCCTTGCATTTCCGGATTTTCGCGCGTCGGAACGAACGTTTCAGCTTCTAGCGCAGGTCGCCGGTCGGGCAGGCCGCGCCGAGGCGCCAGGCAAAGTGGTCCTGCAAACGTATCAGCCCGATCACCCGGCCGTGCGCTTGGCGGCTAGCCACGACTACGAAAGCTTCTATGACGAAGAGATACGCGCCCGTGACGAAGTGGGTTATCCACCCTTTGCCCGCCTGGTCTCGGTGAGAGTTCATGCGGGTGCCGAGGCCGACGCGAGGGGTGCGACCCAAGTTCTCGCGGACGCCGCCCGGCAGCACCCAGCGGTCAGAGAAGGGGCGGTGCAGGTCTTGGGCCCGGCGCCGGCGCCTCTCGTGCGCCTTCGGGGGCGCTACCACTACCGCCTCCTGCTCAAATCGAGCGACCGAAAGCTGCTTCGAAACGTCACCGCCCAGCTAGCTGCGCGAATCGATCAGGGCCTGCCCCCCAGCCATGCGACTCTCGACATCGACCCGCTCTAGTATGACGAGAGGGATGGGACGCCGAACGGTTCGCGCATAGTCGCGCCAGTGTGGGTTGTACTGCTCGGCCGCAGGCCAGATCGCGTCGTACTCCGTATCCGTCGCCTGACGCGCGCGGACTTGACGCTGTTCCTTGCCGAGCTGGACGCGGGCGAGGGGATCTGACTGGAGATTTAGCCACCAGGCGGGCTGTGTTTCCTTGCCGCCGTTGGATGGGTAGACGATCAGATCCTTCCCGTACGGCATGTAGACGAGCGGGGTGGTTCGTTCCGCGCCGCTCCTGCGACCCGTCGTGCTGAGAAGCAGGACTCTTCGTCCAAGCCCTACGCTTCCGACGAAGCGGCCGCCCAGCGTCTTGTAAAGCGCTGTGTGGATACGCCCGAAGAGACGCCAATCGCGTCCGCTCACGCCGCCGCTTCCCGCTCGCTCCGAGTCGTGGGTTGGCGCGCGGCATCTTCGGCCGCGAGGAAGCCAAAGGTCAGGGCCGGGCCGATCGTGCCCCCGGCCCCAGGATAGGTGCGTCCCATGACCGAGGCCGAGGAGTTGCCGGCGGCATAGAGGCCCGGAATTGGCCGGCCGTCTTCTTTGAGCACGCGGCTATGTTCGTCCGTGACGAGCCCTCCTTTGGTTCCGAGGTCGCCCGGGTAGATCTGCACCGCGTAGAATGGACCGGTCTCGACCGGACCGAGCGAGCAGTTCGGCTTCACCCGTGGGTCGCCGTAGTAGCGATCCTGTGCGCTCCAGCCGCGATTGAAGTCCGGGTCCTCCCCTTTCACTGCATGCTCGTTGAAGCGCGCAATGGTCGCGTTCACCGTCGCAAAAGGGATCTTCAATTGCTCGCAAAGCTCTTCGAGCGACTCGGCTTTGTAGAGGAAGTTTCCGTCTCGGTACCGTCGAGGGAGTTGCTTGTCCGGCATGACCTTGCCGGGCGCTATCGGTCCCGCGATCGACGACTTGCGATACGTGGCGTCGAAGATGTGGAACCAGCGCGGATTGGCAGCGCCGGTCTTGGCTACGTCGTCGTACATGCCGTTGACCACGTCGATATACGGCGCGGCCTCGTTGGTGAACCGCTTGCCGTCTTGATTGACGAACAATCCGTGCGGCAAGCTCTTTTCGACGACCAGTACCCAGGAAAACGGGGACTTGGGCACGAGCGAAACCGGCGTCCACCAGGCTTCATCCATCAGGTCGAGAGCGCCCCCAGCATCCCGCCCCATCGCGATCGCATCCCCCGTGTTCGATGGCGTTCCCGCGGTCCATTCCGTCGTGATCGGATGCCGCTGGTACTGCTTTCGCATCTCGAGGTTCCGCGAAAATCCGCCCGCCGCCAGCACTACGCCGCGGTTCGTCTTGAGCCGCAGTGTTTGACCTTCCCTAGTGATCACGGCACCGACGACCTTGCCATTTTCGAACAGCAGCTCGTCGACGCTGGTATTGAGCCAAAGCGGGACGTTTCGCTCCTTCAACGAGTAGAGAAGGCGCCCCATCAGGGAGTTGCCCGCGCAGAGCTTGGTGTCGCGCCCCCAGCGCTTCCGCTTGAAGTGGCGCAGCATGTACAAGAACATCTGCCAGGCCATGAACATCATCGTCCTGAAGCCTACGCCGATCGCAGCCTGTGCCTCCTTGGCCGTGATTCCGAACTTCCCGAGGATTTGCGATTGCGGGTGAGGCCTGCGAAGTCGAATCAGGTCGTCCCTGAGCTTCGCACCATCGAAGGGCACCGGATCCATCGAGCGCCCACCGGGGCGGCCCCCGGGAGCTTCCGGGTAGTAGTCGGTGTACTTCGCGAGAGGGATGTACCGGACGTGCGTTTTCGCGTGCAGGTATTCGAGCACTCGCTTGCTCTCGCGGATGTACAGCCAGAGTCGCTCGTCGGGCACCTCACCCTTGGTGATGTGCTTCAAGTAGCGAAAACCGTCTTCGTCCGAATCTGCGATGCCCTCGTTCATCATGCCTGGGTTGTTGGCCACCCAACAGACACCCCCGGACATCGCCGAGTTGCCGCCGTAGAGCTCGCTCTTTTCGACCAGCAGGACCTCGAGTCCGAGGTCGTGCCCGCGAACGGCAGCCCCCATGCCGGCGGCGCCGCTTCCCATCACGAGTAAATCGACTGTACGGTCCCAATCCGCCATTGCGGCGCTCCTTTACTTCAGGCCGGTTCGAAAAATAGAACATGTTCTAGCGATGCGGACCTGTCAAACGCCCCTGATCTTGCGGCAAGCGGTGCTGGGCGCTAGAAAAATCGAGGTTTCCACTGTCTTGAGAGGCTCGACGCTCGGAGGTTTCAGTTTGATTCGCCCCATTCTCTTCTATCCCGACAAACGTCTCCGCGAGCCCGGCAAGGATGTCGAGGTGTTCGATGCTGAGCTTCATCAGTTGATCGACGATATGGCGGAAACCATGTACGCGGCACCGGGGGTCGGACTGGCTGCCCCTCAGATCGGGGTGTCGAAGCGGCTGTTCATCGTCGATGTGGCAACGGACGACGACGAACCGAGCGACCTTCGCGTCTTCATCAACCCGGAGATCCTCGCCACGGAGGGCGAAACGACCTTCAACGAAGGCTGCCTGTCTTTCCCGGGGGTCCGCGAAGACATCGATCGGGCTGAACGCGTCAGAGTTCGCGCGCTCGACCAGGACGGCAATCCGTTCGAGCTCGAGGCGGACGGGCTGCTGGCGATCGCCATTCAACACGAGAACGATCATCTCAACGGTGAGCTCATGATCGACCATCTCAGTGTCTTGCGCCGCCGAGTGTTGCACCGCGCGATGAGCAAGCGCGCTGCGGCCGAAGCCGCCCAGTAACGGCCCCCGTGAGAACCATCTTCTTCGGCAGCCCGGACTTCGCGGTGCCCTGCCTCGACGCACTTCACCAGATCAGTGAAATTGCCGTGGTGATTTCCCAGCCCGATCGGCCGGCGGGGCGTGGGCTTGAGATGCGTCCGCCAGCGGTGAAGAAGCGCGCGCTCGAGCTCGGGATCGAGGTTTGGCAACCCACGAAGGTCCGCACGGCCGATTTCGCGAGCCGGCTGCGAGCCCTCGAGGCCGATGTGGCGGTCGTGGTGGCATATGGCCGCATTCTTCCCCGTGCGGTGCTCGACGCGCCACGTCTGGGCTGCGTGAACGTGCACGCGTCATTGCTCCCGCGTTGGCGTGGTGCCGCGCCGATTCAATGGGCGATCGTGCACGGCGATCGGGTCAGCGGTGTCACTTTGATGCAGATGGATGAAGGAATGGACACCGGGGCGATCATAGCGATGGAATCGACTCCGATTCAGAGTACGGATGACGCCGAATCGCTGAGCAAGCGGCTTTCAGAGATGGGTGCCAAGCTCTTGCGAGCGCAGTTGCCGCGCTACGTGGCTGGCGAGCTGACGGCAAAGCAGCAAGACGAGAACGCAGCGACGATGGCACCTCTCCTCACCAAAGATCACGGCCGAATCGACTGGAACAAGCCGGCGGAGGCCGTGCACGACCAGGTCCGCGGCATGAACCCATGGCCTGGCGCCCACACGGCTCTCCACGGTCGGCGTATCAAAGTACATCGCACAGTTACGTCGACCCTCGATCCGGAGGGAGCGCCGCCAGGGCAAGTCATCGCGCTCGATGCAGATGGGATTCTGGTAGCCTGCGCAGAGGGCACGTTGGAGATTCAGGAGCTGCAAGAGAGCGGGCGAAAGCGAGTCGACGCCCGCGCCTTTGCCACCGGGCGCGGAGTCTCGGTGGGCGATCGGTTTTCGAGCGAAGGGATCGAGGGATGAAGATCTATACGAAGACGGGCGACTCCGGCGAGACCGGGCTGTTCGGCGGCGCCAGGGTTTCGAAAGCGTCGCTTCGCGTCGAAGCGTACGGCGAAATCGACGAGCTCAACAGCACCTTGGGTTGGGCGAGGGTGGAGATTTCGGACCCAAATCTCGATGCGATCCTGAATCGCATTCAAAACGACTTGTTTGAAGTCGGTGCCGAGCTCGGTTCGACCGAGGACCGCAAACAGAAGAGCACGATGCCGTTGATCAAGGAGCCTCAGGTCGAGGCCCTCGAGCGCGCGATCGACAAATACGAGCAAGGTCCGCCAGCGCTTACGACATTCGTCTTGCCCGGTGGGTGCGAAAGCGCAGCGCGTTTTCACATCGCTCGGTGCGTCTGCCGTCGCGCAGAGCGCGCCTTGGTGACGCTGGGCGCGCAAGAAAGCCTCCGCGGAGAGCTATTTCGGTACGTCAATCGCCTGAGCGACCTGCTTTTCGTCCTGGCTCGGTACGCGAATCACGCGGCGGGCGTGGCGGACATTCCTTGGAAGGGTCAGGCCGGCTAAGGCATGTCGTCCGGATCCAGCGTGAAGTCACGCGTGCCGATTCGACCATCGCCAAGCACGTCTCCGGGCAAGTCGAGGCCTTGTCGCATTTCCTCGACTGCCTCGTAAAGCGCCGCCCGCTCCGAGGCGAGCCGACGAATGATCGCCGATCCCCATAGACGCTTTGCTCGAATCTTGATCGACGTCCAGGTGCGCCAGAAGAGCTCGAAATAGACCAACGCGAGCGCTCCACCGAATGCGCCGATCAGGAAAGTCGTAATGCCTGCCGCCCAGGGCGCGCGTGGAATCCCCGCGAATGTGTTGTGGAGCTCGATCTGTCCGAGGCCTACCAGCAGAGCAGCGACGAGCCAGGCTAAGGGAAACAGAACCAGTCCGGTGAGCAGCTTGATCGTCGCGGTGTCCTTGTACTGTTTCGAAGCGATGCGCGAGATCAGGTTCACCAGGAAATAAGGCGCAGCGTTGATCATCGAACCCAGGAACAGGACCGGCGGAAAGACCAGGAAGACTACCGCGGCTTGGACGACGAGGAGCAGCGGAAGCCATTTGGATTCCATGGGACGCGGCTTGTCGAGATCGTCGTCTTCGAGCTTCACTGCGACGAGCGCCTGATCGTAGGCAAAAACGCGTTCGAGCAGTGCTTGGACACCCTCGGGATCCGTTTCGAGCCGTGCGTAGTAGGCTTTCCACACCCGCGCCATCCCCATGGCGCGTTCGAGCATGTCAGCAGCTTTGAGGTTCGCGCCGACTCGCTTCGCCCTTTCCGCCCTGACCAAGGAGCGCACGCGATTCATCAGTTGATTGAGCTCCCAGCTCTCCGTCGCATGGGTGACTTCTTGGAGAACCGGTTCGAGAAGCTGGGTGAGCTCGCTGCTCCTCGCGCGAAACGCGTCGTCGTCGTCTTCCGCGATCGGCGCTAGCAACTCGGGCGAAAGTGTCAGGGGCGCATGAAATTCGACCAGTACGTCCGAGCGGAACGAAGTCTTGTCGTTGTAGTGAAGGCCCACCGGAATTATCACCGGTAGCGCTCCGTTCTCTACGCAGAGTTGCTTGGCGCGATAGTAAAGACGCGCAGCGCCTGTCTTGAGCTCTTGCAAGAACGGATCATCGTGACTCACGCCTTCCGGGAAGAGCGCGGCAAATCCACCATCACAAACCGCTTGCGCCAGGGCATCCAGGCTTTCTCGATTGGCTTTCCGCCGCGTGTCGTCGTCCGCGTCTCTCAAATCGGACGCGCGAAAAATGGGAACCGTGCCCAGCGCCTTCATCAGTCGCCCAATCATCGGCCAGCGAAAGAGCCCGTGCCTCGCCCCGAAGACGACCCGTCTCGGAAAGCAACTGATGATCAAGGCAGGGTCGACCAGCCCGTTCGGATGCCAGGCGACCAGAATGCCGCCCCCAGATGTCGGCACGTGCTCGAGGCCGCTCACCTCCACCCGGCGGAAGAACGAGCCCACGAGAAACCGCACCAAGCGAACCGCGTTTCCCCGATCGAGCTCCACACCGGCATACTATCCCTTTGAAAAGAGACCTGTCCCCTTTTTCAATACGCGCTAGATCGGTCGGGTTATGCGGAGCGGCTTGGCTTACGGCTTCCTGATCGCGATCGCCCTCTCGTCAGGCGCGTGCCGGAGAAGCACTGAAGAGGTCCCGGCGACGCCAGCTCCGAATCCGCTTTCAACAAGCTCGCCGGTTGCAGACGAGGAAGAGCCCACGAAGTACGTGGGAACCCCGCAGTGCGCTTCCTGCCATCAGGCCGAGCAGGAGGCGTGGCGCGGGTCGCACCACGATTTGTCCATGCAAGAAGCGACGCCGAGCACCGTGCTTGGCGACTTCAACGACGTGACCGTGAAGTATTTCAAGGAGACGATGCGGTTCCTCAAGGAGGGCGACGCATTCTTCGTGGAGGCACTCGGCGCCGATGGAAAGCGCGCCCGCTTTCCAGTGATCTACACGTTTGGCGTCGAGCCGCTCCAGCAGTACCTCGTCGAGATCGAGCCCGGCCGCCTCCAGTCGTTTCTCCTCGCATGGGACACGCGACCCAAAGGGAAGGGCGGTCAGCGATGGTTTCATCTTCAGCCCGAGGAGTACATCGAGCCCGGCGATCCGCTGCATTGGACGGGCCCGAGCTACAACTGGAACGACAACTGCGCCGACTGTCACTCGACGGCGGTGAAGAAGAGCTACAAGCGCGCGACCAAGCGCTACTCCACGGAGTTCGTCGAGATCGACGTGGGTTGCGAGGCTTGCCACGGTCCGGGCTCGAAGCACGTGGAGCTTGCGAAAGCGGCTGCAGCCGCCGATCAGCGCCTAGCCGCGAATGCCGGCTTCGACCGTCGCCTTCCCTCGCCTTCCGAACGAACCTGGTCATTCGGTTCGGGGAAGCCCATTGCCGAGCTGACCGCACACCAGGCGACCGACGAAACCGAGACCTGTGCACCATGTCATTCGCGTCGCGCGGACCTAGGTGGCGAGAGCGTCCGCTACCACGATCGCTATCGGCTGGCTGCTCTCGACGAGGAGCTGTATTTCAACGACGGACAGATCAAAGACGAAGTCTTCGTCTACGGCTCGTTCTTGCAGAGCAAGATGTACGCGGCCGGCGTCATTTGTAGCGATTGCCACGATTCGCATAGCGCGAAGCTACGTGTGGAAGGCAATGCGCTCTGTGGCCGCTGTCACCGCGCCGATGTCTACGACGGCCCCCAGCACCATTTTCACGCTACGGGAACGGCCGGGAGCCTTTGCACGGACTGCCACATGCCCCAGCGCACCTACATGGTGCACGACGAACGCGCAGACCACCGTTTTGGTGTCCCGCGCCCGGCGCTCAGCGCGAAGATTGGAGCACCGGACGCGTGCACCGGATGCCATCAGCGCAAAGACGCCGGCTGGGCGGATCGCCAAATAGCCCAACACTTCGAGATCCGTTCCGATCACGTCTTCGCCGAGGCTTTGGACGCTGCCAGAGGCCAGCGACTGGGGGGCGAGCCTGGACTGATCGAGCTCGTCGCGACCGGTTCCGGCCCGGCGATCGTGCGGGCCACCGCCTTGCTCGAGCTCCGCAACCTAGCTTCGCCGGCGCTCCCTGCACTACTGATGCGTGCGGCCAACGATTCGAGCCCGATCGTGCGACGTTCGGTTTCAGTCGCTGCGCGAGATCTTCCGCCTGAGCAAACGATCGAGATCGTCCGACCCCTTCTCCACGACGAGATTCGCTCGGTGCGAATCGAAGCCGTCGCCGCGCTTCTCGGCGTTCATGCTGGCAGGTGGAACCCCGCAGACCGAGCGGCGCTGAAGAGCGCCACCGGGGAATACCTCGAGTCCAAGGCCTTCAATGCCGACCGTGGCGCGGGCTTGGTCGACCTGGCTCACGTCGCGATGCTCGCCGGCGACCTAGCGAGCGCAGAGAGCACGCTTCGCGAGGCGCTAGATGTCGATCCCACGTTCACGGCGGCCTACGTGAACCTCGCCGACCTCTATCGAAGTCAAGAGCGCGACGAGGACGCCGACGCGATTCTTCGCCAAGGGCTTCGCGTCGCAGCGGACACCGCATCGGTGGAGTTCGCACTGGGTCTCACGTTGGTTCGACTCGATCGCCGCCCCGAAGCCGTGACGCACCTCGCACGAGCATACGCGCTCCGCCCCGAGGCCCTGCGGTTCGGCTATGTTTACGCGGTTGCGCAGTACGACTCGGGGAAAGAGGACGCGGCGCTCCGTACACTCGAGCAGATGCGCAAACGCTATCCAGCCAACCGCGACATTCTTCGATTGCTCGCCGGGTACAGTCAGCAGCTAGGCCGCACGGAAGAGGCCCGGCGACTTGCGGCCGAGCTCGAGAAGCTCGGCGACTCGACGAACTGAGCTTCGCGATCGTGGCCCCCGGGCAGGGGATGAAGATGCCGGGCTCTACTTGATGTCTTCGGCGAAGAGTTGTTGGTCCATGCGCTGGAGGCGATCATTGTGATCGCTTGCAGACTCGAGGACCTTCAGGACCTTGGCCGCGCGCTCCCTGGGGATGCCAACATCCGCTTCTGTGAGCCCCCTAGGACCCGACGGCTCCGTCGTGCGTCCCGAACAAGCAGCCGAGGCGCAGATGGCTAGGGCGAGCAAGAGAATTCCCCCAAACCTCATGAACACAGTCTAGGGGATCGCCCCCCACGCTGCCCATTCGGCGGGTCGATCAGCCTGCTTGGTCGATTAAGCCCCGAAGCCCCGCTGTCGACGAAAAGCGTCGAGTTCGCGGGGCTTCATAAGACAGTCCTGACCGTCGTTGCCGTGGGATCTAATGTTGAGTCGAACCCCTACAATTTACTAGTAGGTGGGAGCGGTTGTCGCACGCTTCAGGCCCCCCGATGACGCTAGCCGGGTCCGCACACCACGTACGTTGTAGCTCCCTAATCGACCTAGTCAGGGATTCTTTACTCCTTCCTCACCTGCAACAACAGAGGGACTATTTGCTAAGGTAGAGCCGCCATCCCCGGCGGTCAACTCACTGCTTGACCGGACTGGCTTTTAGCGCCGCACGCCCTTCTTTGACGTAGACGGTGAAGTGTACGGCCGGAGCGTTGTGACGTTTCATGATCTGGTCGCGCGCGGCGTGGAGCTTGCGCACGAACTTGTCGAACGTGAGGCCACTCACGGGAGCGCCACATTCCTTCTGCATTGCAACGAACTGCTCGAATACTTCGCGGAAATGAGTCTCTTCGCCCTGTACGGCCGGCGCAGATGCTTCGATCAGCTCCTGAGGCACGTGCTTGACCTGTGTGTTCTCTTCCGGCTCGTCGAAGCCAGCGTAGTCATCCAGTATGGCGTTGGGGCGAGTTGGAGGATCGTCAGGCGCCGGTGTGAGATTGTCCTCGCTGTGCCGAATCGTCGCGACCGCCTGGTGGCGAGAAGAAGGTGCACGGGCGGGCCATGACGAAGGGGCGCGCTTCGGGCGCGAAGAGGGTGAGCGTTGAGGACGCGCCTTCGATGCACCATTGGGTCTCGCCGTGGGTGTACCGTTTGGAGGTGCGGTTGGAAGCGCATCCTTGGTGCCCGACGCTGCTGGCTTGACCTCGAGCTCCGGCTCTGAATCGAGCGATACCTGTTTGGCCGTAGGCGCCTCGGCACCGAATCCGAAATAGCCGGTATCCGTGCTGTCGCGGGTGTTGCTCAGGATTTGGTCGAGGTCGACCGCTGCGCGCTTCGACGCGTCTTCCTTGAATCCGACCCCTGCACGAAGGGCCACGTTGAGGTTCTCGGCGATCTTGCGGTAGTGGCGGCGAAGCTCGCCCTCTGGAAGGCTGCCAAGCTCACTCTTGGCGAGACTTTCGCTCGTCTTCCTCAAGATCTTCACGGCCTTGTCGTGTTCGAGGTACAGAAGGAACAAGCCCAGCAGTAAGAGCAGCAGCGGAATTCCGACCACCACCGGCCACGGGAGTGATGCAACGTCTTCCTGAAAGGTATTGGCGAATAGCCCGCCGAGGCCGACTGTGCTTCCTCTTCGGCCGATGATGTATCCGACCTGCGCGTGCGCGGCCCCGCCGCGAATCGACGATCCGATCAGCCGCGTGCGTTCACTCACCTCCACCGAACCTTCGCTAGCCGCCATTTCGGCGAGCGCCGCCGCCATGCCGTTCTTGAGCTCGGCACTGCTCGGAGCATTTGCGCCGCCTACGTGCGACGCGATCAGGCGATCTCTAAAAAAGAACACCAGGGATGCGTTCGGCAGCTTGCTTCCCAGACGCTTTGCGAGCTCGTCCCGGATCAGCATCCCGTGAACGACGGCCCCCACATATCTACCGCCATCGAAGACCGGACGCGCGGCCATGCGGTAGACCTCTCCGTTGTAGACCCAAACGTCATCCCTCATGAACCCACGGAGCGCGTCCTGGACCAGCGGCATCTTGTCGAGCTGCTCCGAACCCATTGCGTTCTTATCGAGCGTAGCGACGACTTCGCCTTCCGTATCCAACGCAAAGACCAGGTCTCCTTTTCCTTCTTCGAGCTTCGTATTCAGCTCGTTCAGCTTCTGGCTGAGCCGATTGCGCACTGCAGTGCCCGGTGTCCCGGCGCGACCGCTCGAGCTTCGAAGTGTCTGTCGAACCTCGGGCTCGACTGCGATCGTTGCCAATGCATCCAGACGAAGGCGGGCATCGAGGCGCATCCAGAGCTCCGCCTCGATTCGATCGCGGCGCAGCTGCTCTTCGAGTTGAAACTCCGCCTCCCGGCTCGCGGCAGACTTGTTCAGAAATGCGCCGGCGAGCGCACCACCGACGGCCAGAGCGAGAACTAGATACCAAAGTCGCGACAGCATCGGCTATTTCTCCCGACTTTCGCTCATGGTGAGCGCATCGACTTGCAGTGACTTGCCTGCCGGGACCGTGACCCGGCGGACTGCGACCTGATCGGCCCCCCGAAGGATTCTCAACGAGTACGGGCCCGGCGGGACGTCGTCGAATCGGAACGTCCCGTTCGCAGTCACACGCGTGCAGGCTACGAGCTCGCGCATCGAATGCAGGTAACCATCGACGTGCCCGTAGATGCGATCGCCCAGCGACCAAGGTCCGCCTGCAGGAACGGAGATGACACGCGCCGTGCCCGGTCCCGATTCGAGCGGGGTGAATCCGGGAAGGCCCTTGACTGAAAGCTCGTGCGTAAATGCGTCGCTGTTTTCGACCCGGATGGTCGTTCCCGATCGCGCCGCAAGCGTCGACGGACTCAGGTCGCCTCCTTGAAACCCGAATGCGCACCCGATCGGCGGGCCGGTGAACTTCCCGGTTAGCACCGCGAGCACATCGCTGAGGTCATCGGTTTCCGGTTGCTCCGGGAGCGCACCGTTCCAGACCTTCCAGTAGTAGTCCTGTTTGCCGGAGTCCGGGTTCTCGTTCGCGCTCGACTTGCCTCGGACCGATCCTTCGACCGGCTCGGCCGACGCACCCCCGTAGGTGACGAGCAAAACGGCGACACACGCGGCCCCCAACATCTTCCAATTTCTAAGTAGCCCCATTGGTATTCCTGTATTATTACAGCCCCACTGAGAGAAAGGTAACAAATTTCGGCCTTTCCATCCAAATCGGACGACGCGGGTCTCTTCGGGCCGAGCGCGGAACGCTAGGACGCGGAGTAGTCGATCAGCTTGACGGGATCGGGGTCCAAACGAGCGCGCATCGAGCGTGTCATCCCCGCGGGATCACCTCCGATTTCGATGGCGTTGGGCTCGTCGAAGAGGAACTCGACGTCTTCGGCATAGACGTCGATGAGTTTCTCGTCTCGATACGTCCCCTTCCAAACGCTGCGCATGTGTGCAGCCACGTGCAGAGGGCTCGTCGCAACCACCCGGAGGCAGAACCGATCCGGAGGGCGGTCTTCGGCGAACGGGAAGACCCGGACGCCAAATCCCCAGTAGGGGATCGTCGACACCAGCGCGGCGATGCACGCGCCGTCGAAGATCACTTCGCCCTTTTCGACGGGCGGTCCAACAGGATGGCCGTCCCGGTCGAGACGTTCCGCCGCGCCGTGGTTGACGATCTTCACGTTCATCCGCGGTCGAAGGGCGAGCTCGGGGATCGTGAGTGTGGGGATCGAGATCGCGTAGGAAAGCGCACCCGTCGCGAGCTTCCCGACCCACGGCAAGCGGCGAACGAGAGAACGAACCTCGTGGAAATGCTTGAGCCCGAGGGCGTCGAATCCAGCGCCTGCGAAAGGCGTGAGTAGACCCTGTACTTCGATGAGTCGAAAATCCCGGTGGGCGCTGTCGTGGCGCAGTCGAGCCAAGTCGGCGAAGACACCCTTGCGAGACGTCCCTGCGCCAAGCGCCCAGGCCAGCGAGTTCCCCGTACCCAGCTTGAGCAAGCCAAAACGCGGCGGTTCCTGATTCCGCTCGCGCGCTGCTCTCGTGATGGCGGTGACCATCTGCACGAATGTGCCGTCGCCGCCTCCGGTCAGTACGACCGGATATTCGGAATCGACGATCTCGAGCGCGATGCCCTTCGCTTCCTCCAAGCTTCTCGAAAGAAAGAGGTCCCCGCTACCGACCAGTTGATCGAAGCTCTCCACCAGCTCGTCGGTGACCTGCCTGGCGTTGCCGTTCAGTACGACGGCGACGCGGTCGGCCTTGGACTGCACGGGCTCAGAGCCGCACGAGCGCGGCGCCCCATGTAAAACCAGAGCCAAATGCGGGCATGAGAATCAGGTCACCCTTCTTGGCCCGGCCCTCCTGGACGGCCTCGCTCAGGGCGAGTGGAATCGAAGCGGCGGTCGTGTTCCCATACTTCTGAATGTTGTGCACGACCTTCTCGGGCGGAATTTCGAGCTTCTGCGAAACGAACTCGTTGATTCGCTTGTTCGCCTGATGGGGCACGACCAAGTCGAGATCTTCGATCTTCACGCCATTGCGTTCGAGCACCGAGATGCTCACCTCCGGCATCTTGGCCGTGGCCCAGCGAAACACATGCCGGCCGTTCATCGATGGGTAGATGGTCTTGTTGTCGATCATCTCGTGGGTGAGTCGAGGTTTGTAGGCGCTTGCCGGAGCTTCGAGCCAAAGCTCCTTCGCACCGCTCCCGTCCGCGTGAACCTCCACGTCGACGATACCTCGGCCTTCTTCGTCGGTGGGCCCCAGGATCGCGCAGGCCGCCCCGTCTCCGAATAGAACCGTCACGTCACGGCCCTCGTCGCTGAAGTCGAGCGCCGTGGAATGAACTTCGGCGCCCACCAAGGCGACTCGCTTGTACATGCCGCAACGAATCCACG
>DASRZF010000052.1:0-16592 GCA_035686645.1 Polyangiales bacterium | reverse complement strand
GCATATCCGTACACCGATCGAGCCTTTTTTGGTTGACCTATCAGCGGTGCTTCCATGTATGCTGCGGCGGCCCCCCCAGGGCGCACGTTGGTGGAGGAGCCCCGTAATGAAGCACAATTTACTGACGGCAAGCCTATCGCTTGGGCTGCTCATTCCAGCGTTTGCGAGCGCGAATCCGGAGCCGACCGCCTACGACACGCGGAGCATCGCGATGGGTCTCACAGGCGTCACGTTCCTCGATCGGCCTGCCGCCCTCGCCCTCAACCCAGCCAACCTCGAGGGCATCCCGAAGCTCGGGTTCACGGTCAACTTCACCGGCCTGCTCGTGAATCAAACGGCGCCGGTGCAAGGACCGAACACCAGTGTCTCCTCTGGGCTCGGGTTTGGACCCTTGCCGTCGGGTTTCATCGCCGGGCGAATCGCTCCCCGCGTGGTGTTTGCGGGTGGCATCTACATCGAGACGGGATATGGCTCGTCGTTCAGCGGGGTTAAGTGCCTCGACGGTGCGGCCGTGACACCGAACCCCTCGAGTCAGCCCGATCCTCGGCCGGACAACTGGGTACCCGCTACCGAGACTAGCGATCCACAGTGCCTCAACCCCCAAGCCGAAGACCTGGACGTGACCTTCTTCGTCGGCGAATTCGCAGCCGGATTCTCGTTTCGCGTGCACGAGAAGTTCAATCTCGGGCTCGCGCTTCGGCTACCGTTCTCGAAGCAGACGGCCGACCTCTATCAAAATGTCGGCGCCGCGTTCGGCAATGTGGGCTATGGGCGCGTGAAGAACGATCTTGGCGGCGTTGGCATTCCAGCGCTACGCGCGGGGTTCACCATCAAGCCGCACCGAAAAGTCCGAATCAGCGCGATGTATCGAATGGCGACGAAGATCAAGCTGACGGGAGAGACGGAGACTGAGCTCGCCGCAGGGGCCGAGCCTTTGAAGCTGCAATCGGAAGCCGATTGGTTCATCCCTCACGCAATAGCGTTCGGCGTCTCCTATCAGGCGAACAGTCACTTGCTCTTAGCGTTCGAGGGGCGCCTTCAATTCCACGGAGCGGACAAGAGCGGGAACAAGAACCAAACGGTGATTGCGTCCAGCGATGGAACGGTTCTACAAACGATCGTGGTTCCATTCGGTTGGGAAAACACCTGGAGCGCGAAAGTTGGATTCGAGTATCGATTCACCAAGGACGTCTTGGCTCTTCGGCTAGGCGCGAACATCGCCAAGTCTGCGACCAGCGGTGAGTTCGCCCAGTACTTCACGCCGCCGCCGGGCTTGAGCGGCAACGTCGCCGGCGGCCTGGGCTTTTACTGGGACGACCGCAACGACCCGAGCATCAAGGATAGGTACATGCTCGATATCGGAACGGCCTTCGCCTTCACCACGGGCACCATTGGGAACGAATACATCGGCACCACCGCCCAGATTCCGGGGACCGACACGGACGTGATCCTCTGCTCCGACGACCAGGTCGTGCGCACCGGTTGTCCTGGCAAGTACAAAGTGTTCACCTACTGGGCCTCGCTCTCCTTCACTCTACAGTACTAGTCGGCTCGACCTCGACCCCGAGGATCGGCGCATAAAGGAAGCGGTCGCTCCGCTTCCACCAGTTACCGGTCGCGTGACGTTCCTCCGGATCGGTGAACTCGTATCGGTAGATCACGGCCCGCACCTGCTTCGGAGGCTCGTCTTCGAAAGGGTTCTTTTCCATGAGCGCTAGCACAGTCCGCTCTCCTTGGAGCAAGCGGGTCATGAGATTCGCAAGCCAATCGTTTCGCCGGTAGTCGCCGAGGGCGGCAAACCACATCTGCCAATCGAGCCGCGGCTGGTGCGGAGCGACCCAAACCGGGGCTCGGTCGAGCGGTCCTGGCTTGTAGCGAAATGCGTACGGCTTCCAGGTCTCCCCGTCTGAGCTTCCTTCGATGTTGATCTCCCGGCGCTCGGTCGTCATCACCGAGAAGAGCCCATAGTTGTTGAAGGTGCTCGTCCGATAGACCAGGCCGAGCCAGGCCGGAGGTCGCCCAGTCAGCGTGCCCGTGAAGAAGACCGCAGCCGAGACCGCGATCACCATCGCAGGCGCAAGCCCCGACCAGGGGTTCGATCCGATTCTACGCGAGGAATCCGAGCTGGGGGTCAAACGCGCCGGAGTGAGTCGGAGAAGCAGGCGATCGTCGAGCAACGGCAAGCAGAGGACGATGGTGAGGAGATTGAAGAAACCGTAGTTCCCAGTGAGCGCGATCAGAACCATGAGCGCAGCGATCGATCCCGCCGCCGTCCGACGCGCCCAAGGCCTTGGGACGAAGAGCAAAACTGGAGCGCCGAGCTCGACCAGGAACATCAGCGCACAAGAGACTCTCTGAACCCAGGCAGGTAATAGGTTTGCATACCAAGCGAGGGTGGTCGGAAGCGGTTGCGTCCAATAGTGGTAACTCAGAGCGCTCAGGTTTGCCCAGCTTGGATCTCCGCTGGCGAGCTTCACATAGGCCGAGCGAAACACCAGCCGGAAGAGCAGCCACCAAAGGGCCCAGCGTGCGACCGGATGCGGCTCCGCGTGATCGCCCCGTCGATCCCGGAGACCCCATGGAACGAAAAAGATCGAAGTGAACGACACCTCTAGCAGAAGCGTGTCCCACTGGAACGACATGAACGGCCAGCCGAGGCTCACGAACGAAAGGTAGGCGAACCAACAGAGCAGGAGTGCGAGTCTTGGAACCAGTCCGACGAGCAAAGCGAGCGAGGACGATGCGCCGACGATGCAAACGCTCGTGATCATCGCATCGCCGTTCGACCACCAGAGCGCGCTCGGATGCTGCCAGAAACCGTGCCCGGCTGCTTTTGCGGATTCTACGAGCGCCGAGATGGGCGCGACGCCGTGCGCTCCGAAGAGCCCTTTTGCTTGGGCGCCCAACGAGACGAAGGCGATGAAGAGGACCGCGCCCAGAGAGCGAGCAAAAAGCCAGGAAGAGAGCGCATAGGTTCGGTCGTCGGGTCGGATGGCCACAGAAGCGCTGATTATCACATCGTCAGCGCCAGTGTCAGCGCTGGCGACGGGGCGTGAGGCGGCTAGAGCCACGCTCGGCGGTTGCGCTCTACGAACTCGGAGAGCGACGTTGCCGGCCGGCCGATGATTTCCGTCAGCGCCGGGTCGACGGCTGCCTCGCCACCAGCTTTGGCGTGCGCGAACACGGCGAGGCCAGCCTCGACCAACCACGGGGGCACTCCACTCTGGCTCATCATCTCGCGCGCCTGCTCCGGCTCGACATCGATGTAAGTGACTGGCTTGGCGATGACACGTCCTATTTCGGCAGCAACGCCCTTGGCGCCGTAAGCGCGACCACCGGTGAGCACGTAAGTCTTCTCAGCGTGATCCTCGGAATGGAGCAGGCATTTCACTGCGGCTTCTCCGATGTCCACGACGTCGATGAAGGGAATGAGGCCGTCACCCAGGGGAAGTACGACCGAAGACATATTGCGGACCGCTTCCGACTGATACTTGATGAAGTTTTGGAAGAACGAACAGGGTCGAAGGATCGTCCACGATGCACCCGAGCTACGGACGGCGTCCTCGATCTCCCGGTGCCATAGGCGCAGCACGGATACTTGGTCCCAACCGGCAGAGCGCGATGACAAGCGCACAACGTGCCGTACGCCTGCCTCGATCGCAGCATCGAGCACCCGAATCGAAGCCGCAACTTGATCATCGATTAAGGGCGTCATGAAGAAGAACACGTCCACACCCTCGAAGACCGCGCGATTGATCCCGGGATCCTCGAAGTCGAGCGGAATCACGGTGCTCACATTCGGCAAGGTGCCGCCGGGGTGGCTCGAGGCGCGCGTGCCGACGCGAACCTCTGCGCCCGCAGCGAGGAGCCCACGGCAAACCTCTCGACCGACCGTGCCGGTTGCTCCAGTGAGAAATGCGCGCACTAGTCGGATTCGCCGAGATCGTCACCGATTCGAGGTGGCCCTGCTCGATCCCAGCAGTCGACGCAGAAGGCGACCCACTCGCAGCCAGGCACGGGGTGCACGTGCATGTGAGTGCCACATGCTGCGCAGAAGAAGAGAGCGGACTCGTCACCAGCTCTGAACCCAGCCCGCAAGAGGTCGCCTCGCGTGGCGATTCCCCAGCCGCGGTCACCACCACGCACGATCAGCGCACCAAGGCCTTTTTCGCACATTTGAAGGCTGGCGCGTTCTGCTGTCTCGTAAGCACCGATCGTGATGGGCTGCCTCATGTACTCGTCGATGGGGCGCGTCGGAAGCGCGTCCGCGAGGTCGCAGCGCACGCAAATGACCCCCACGGGCAGGCGACCTTCCGTGACGACCAGGTGTTGAACGCCGAAGCTCCTGGCGACTCGAAAGGCCTCGGAAACGCAAACGTCCGGAGCGATCGTGACGGGTCTACTACTCATGACGTCCGCAACACGCATACGCATCCCCTCTCTAGATCGGGATCGGAAATGAATATTTCAAGCGAGCCCGCTGATCGTGGATCGGACGTTACCAGCATCGCGCTGGTTTTCCTAGCCCCATCGGTGGACGCCGAACTCCGCGCCAAAGGCGGCGCCGGAGTGCTAAAGACCGGTTCCAGTGTCCCCCAGAGAACAGCCACTGACCAAGCCTCGGAACCCGCCAACACTTCTGACGCGCGAGTTCCTGCTTCTGCTCGCGTCGGTTTCGCTCTTTGGTTTCTCTTGGTCGTTCTACCTGATCCTACCCAAATTCTTCGCGACCGAGCTCGGCATGGACGCGGCGGCGATCGGAAGGGCGGTCGCGGTGCAAGGACTCACCGCGGTGGCGGCTACACCGCTAGTAGGCTGGTTGGTCGATCGTTTCGGACGCCGGCCGTGGCTGATCGCCGGCAACTTCATGTTGGCGCTCACGGGCCTGCTCTACGTGTTCGTCGACCACGAAGGCCCCCTACTCTACCTCGCACAGATGTGCTGGGGCATGGGGATGGTCATGGGGTTCAACGCGGCCGGCACGATGACCGCAGACATCGCACCGAGCGACCGCATGGCGCAGGCACTCGGCCTGTTCGGTGCGGCGAACCTCGGAATGAATGCGGTGTCACCCACGATCGGCGAAATCCTGGCGGACTCCAAAGGTTGGCAATATGTCTTCGTCGCCAGTGCAATGGCGGGCGCAATCGCAACGCTACTCAGCACCCGTCTGAAGGAAACTCCACGCCACGCTGCACATGAGCACGAGAGCCGACGCCCGATCCTGGGAGGTTCGTTGTTACGTGTTTACGGTGCCACATTCGTGATGACCGCTGCGTTCACCGCGTTGTTCACACTGCACCAACCTTTTGCCCTTCAGCTCGGCGTGACCGAAGTCCGTTCCTTCTTCATCGGCTTCGCAATCGTCGCGCTCACTGTACGCCTCGGCGGCGGACGTTTGATCGACCGTTTTGGCGTGCTTCGGGCCTCAGTCATCGCATTTTGCCTGTACTCCGCGGTACCGCCGATGCTCGGTGTCCTCGGCCCTGACCATCTGTTTGCCATCGGCGCCATGATGGGTCTCGGGCACGGGATTGCCTATCCAGCCCTCACGGCCCTAGGTATCCAGCGAGCCGACGTTTCTGCGCGCGGGATGGTCGTGTCCATCATTCACGGCGCCTTCAATGGTGGTCACGCATTTTTTGCGTATGCGCTCGGTCTCATAGCCGCCGCATGGAGCTACGACTTGGCTTTTTGGATTGCCGGCATGGTGACGCTCACCGGCGCGCTGCTCTTGGGTCTCGGGCGTCCCTCGAAAGCGGTTTAACGCCACCCCTGAACGGCCGCCTTCTGCTATTTTCCCGCTGAGTACTTGGTCATGGCTGAGAATCGGAAGAGCAAGAGCGAGCGAGCGGCCGCCGACGCGAAGACGAAGCTCCGACGTCTTCTCGAAACCGAGAGGGAGCTCGAGGAAATTCTCAAGGGGGCGAAGCGCGAGGCCAAGGAGCTGGTGGAGTCGGCACGCGCAGCGGCCGATGAGCGCGTACGTTTGCTCGAGACCCAACTTGCATCCGAAGACGCAGAGCTTCGAGAGCGCGTCGCGCACGACCGGGACGAGACCATCGCCTCGATTCGAGAGCAGGCAAGAGAGGAAACCGAGCGCCTGGACGGGCTCGATCCGGCCAAGCTCGACGAGCTATCTCGACACGTCGTCGACCTTCTGATCGGTGGACGAGATTCGGGAGGCCGCCATTGATCTTGGACATGTCCCGCATCCGACTCCTCGGTCCGAGAAACCAACTCCAGGCCGTCTTGGCGCGCGTCCAGGATCTTGGTCTCGTGCACCT
Organism: Polyangiales bacterium; assembly: GCA_035686645.1. GTDB lineage: Bacteria > Myxococcota_A > Polyangia > Polyangiales > Houyiibacteriaceae > SG8-38. The sequence goes on along the minus strand of DASRZF010000052.1, from coordinate 10,305 downwards.
CGTTGAGCCCCCCGAAACCGAAGCGCTCAGTCGCCTCGGGCTGACGGTGGAACAGCAGCGTCACGTCAAGAGAGTGCGCAAGGTAGGGGCAGACGTCGACCGAGCGATCGAGCTGCTCGGCGAGAGACCCAGCTCACCCAAGGCGGTCAAGGACCTCTCGCTATCCCAGGCAGGATTGATCGCCGGTCGCTGTCGAAGACAGCTCGAGAGCTTGACCGAACGGCGCCAGCTTCTCGAGGAAGAGCGCGCGCTCATCCTCAAGTTTCGTCCTTTCTTCTCGACGTTTCGTAGGATCGCCGATTCGGGTCTAGACCTCGACGGGATTCGCGTCTTCTATCTCGTGCTCCGCGAGGATGGCGAGCAAGAGCTTCGACGCATGAGGGTGGCCCTGCGCGAGGCCATCGGGGATGGGTTCGAGCTCCTGAGCCAGCCGTCGGAGTCCGGGGAATCGGCGATGCTGCTCGCCGTCCCCTCCGCCAACGCCAAGAAGGCGGAGCTTCTGCTGAGTGAAACGGGGGTTCAGGCGCTCTCACTCCCCGAACAGTTCGAAGAAGGGAGTGTGGTGGCGACCGTCCAACGGATGCAAGACCGCCTCTTGGAGCTTCCAGCCGAGCTGGCAGCGGTAGAGGAAGAGCGGAGGCAAATCGCGAAAGAGCGGGGCCGTGACCTCGCGCGCATTCAGGCAGGGGTTCACGATCATCTCGCGAAGATCGAGGCCATGGGTCAAGCGCTAGTGACGCCGCGGGCGTTCATTCTCGAAGGCTGGGTCCCGAGCGCGGCGCTGCCCGAGCTCGAAAATCGACTCGAAAAGTCGTTCGGCAATCAGATCGAAACCGAAACCGTGTCGTCCGCCGAGTGGGCGGGGGATACGGTCCCCGTGGTTCTGCATAATCCCCGATTGTTCCGTCCATTCGAGAGCATTACGCGAATGATGCCTCTTCCTAAGTACGGGACGGTGGATCCAACCCCATTTGTCGCGATCTTCTTTCCTATGTTCTTCGGCGTCGTGCTCGGTGACGTCGGATACGGCGCCATGCTCGGCATCATCTCGCTCATCCTGCGCATCCGATCTCCAGCCGGCGGCAAGCTGCGCTCGGTGTCCGAGATCGGCCTCGCCTGCGCGCTGTTTGCGATCATATTCGGATTCCTCTACGGGGAGCTATTCGGCGACTTGGGTCATCGCATCGGCCTCCACCCGATCATCTTCAATCGCGAAGAAGCGTTCTTTCCGTTTCTCGGATTCGCCGTCGCGCTCGGAATCGTTCACATCGTCGTCGGCCTCTTGCTCGGAGCCGTGAAGTTGTTCCGTGGCGACAAACGGCGGGCCGTCGGCAAGGGCATAGCCGCGCTGATGGTGGTCTTGATCGCGCTCGCACTCATGGCAGCATTCGAGATGCTGCCTCAACGCTTCTTCACGCCCCTGGTCATCTCGGTGCTGGTTGCGTTTCCGCTCTTGATCATCGCGGAAGGTGTCTTGGCGCCCGTGGAGTTGATCTCCACCTTGGGCAACGTGCTTTCATACGCCCGTATCATGGCCGTGGGAACCGCCTCCGTCATGATGGCCATCGTCGCGAATCGGATGGCGGGTGCGTTCGGCAGCGTCGTCGTAGGGGCGCTGTTCGCCCTGCTCTTTCACTTGATCAACTTCGTGCTCGGCGTCTTCAGCCCCACGATTCACATGCTGCGCCTCCACTACGTGGAGTTCTTCGGAAAGTTCTACAGCCCGGGCGGTTCGCAGTACCGGCCGTTTCGACATTGGTCCGCGCGCGACAGCGCATTTGCGGAGAGGAGCAGCTGATATGGAAATGGATACGATTTGGATCTACTTGAGCGCCGCTCTCGCGGTCGGTATTCCCGCGATGGCCACCGGATGGGCGCAATCGCGGATCGGGCCGGCGGCGGCGGCAGCACTCGCCGAGAAGCCTGAGCTCACGGTCACAGTCGTGCTCTTGATCGCCATCCCGGAAACGGTGGCGATTCTGGGCTTCGTGATCTCGGTCTTGATTCTCATGCAAGGGGGAGGCTGAGGGACAAATGCGGGCATCGGACCTCGACAGCGAGTTGCGTCGCAGCGCTGAAAGGACGGTAGCGTCCGTTCGTGCGGAGGCGCTTCAAGAAGCGGCTCGGCTTGCGTCCAAGGCCGATCGCGCGATTGCTGAGAGGCGTAAAGAGGTCATTGAAAACAAAGAGGCGGAGTACCTCGCGGAGGGCCGCGTCGCGATCGCAGCCGCCCGGCACGCCGCGATGCGCGCCGTTCTTCTCGCGCGGACACGCCTCGTCGAACGTGTCCTCGGGGGTGCCCGGGCCTTGCTGACGGAAGCGGCGCAGAGCCAGTCCTATCTATCGACCCTCGGTGAGGACACTGCAGCTGCTCTGCAGTTCATCGATGACAGCGGAGCGGTCGTGCGATGCTCACCGAGCCTCGAGTCCAACATGCGTGAGCTGCTGCGCGAACGAACCAACCTCAACATCGAAGCGGATGCAGAGCTTGGCACCGGATTCGTGGTCATCGGCGATGGCGGGTCCGTTCGGGTCGACGGTCGCCTCGAGTCTCGGCTCGACCGGCTCTCATCTGCGCTTGCCATCGAAATCCACTCGCGCTTGGAGAAAACCTAGCCATGGCCCGCTACTTCGGCGACATCAACACCAGAGCCCGAGGTCTTCGGACGCATTTGCTTTCGAGCGGCGACTTGGAACGGCTCGCGCGGGCCACCAGCCTCACTGCGCTCCAACGAGAGCTGGGCGCCCTGGGTTACGCCGGGGCTGACGGACCAGCGACACCGGGAAGTCTCGAGCAGTCGGTTCGTCGGTGGGCCGCCGGCCAGCTGGCAGTGCTCGAGCGCTGGTGCACCGATCAGCGACGCGCCGCTCTTTCGGTGATCTTCGAGGACGAGGATCGCAGGTCGATCCAATCTCTCCTTCGCGGGGCAGCGCGGGGCACCGCGACCGAAACTCGCATGACGGCGCTGCTGCCTACGCGTGGCCTTCCCGAAAGAGCGCTGTTGACGCTGGCGAAACAGCCAACTCCCGCAGATGTGGTTCGCATGCTGGTCCTTTGGAACCATCCGTTCGGTTCCGCTTTGGTGCGTGCCGCGAGCGGATCGCATCCCTCGCTCTTCGAGATGGAGATCGAGCTCCACCGTGTATTCGCCCAGAGGGCGTCGGCCTCGGCTAAGGAAGGAGGAAGGCAACTCGTCGAGTACGTTCAGGGGGTCGTGGACTTGATGAACGCCTGGTCGGCGTTGCTGCACTTCGAGGAGAGAGACCCTTCGATCGTCGACCTCACGTTCGTAGAAGGGGGTCGCTGGATCACGCGCGATCTGTTTCAGGATCTGATGGGCCTCGATACGCGCGGGGACGTAGAACGGCAGTTGGCGTCATCTCTTCGAAGCTCGGCGCTCGGAGCCATCTTTCGAGGCAAGACCGAGGACCTCGCGGAGCTCGAAGGCGCTGCGCTTCGGGCGCAAATAGCATGGCAGAATCGAGCGGTCCGGCTCGACCCTAGCGGAGCGGCGCCGGTGCTGGGCTTTGCAATCGAGCTACGCGCGCAGGTGCTGAACCTGATGCGCATCGTCTGGGGCGTGGCGCTTCGAGCACCCGCCGCCCTCATCCAAGCCGAGATGGTGATGGCATGAAAGGAGAACGACTCGTCGTGGTCGCAAGTCCTGGCCTGAGCGCCGGCTTCGCCCTGGCCGGAGTCCCCGTGTTCCAAGCGTCGGACGGTGCAGAGGCTGCGCGCCAAATCCAGCATGCCACGGACGAGGCGAAAGCGGGCGTGATCATCATCGATGAGCCGCTCTACCGGGAACTGACGGAAGATTTGAGGCGAACACTCGAGCGTAGCACCTTGCCCCTGGTCATCCCGGTTCCCGGGCCCGACTGGACGACCGAATCCAGCGCGCACGAGTACATCGTCGAGATCCTTCGGCGCGCAATCGGCTATCGCGTGAGGCTCCAATGACGGAGGCGCGAATCACTCGAGTCGCCGGAGCCATCGCCGAGGCACAGCCGTTGGGCGATGCGGCCCTTTACGAGCTGGTGGAGGTGGGGAACGAGCGCCTGCTCGGCGAAGTCATTCGTCTCAAGGGGGATGTCGCCACCATCCAAGTCTTCGAAGAGACGACCGGCCTCGGGCTCGAGGAACCAGTTCGGAGGACGGGCAGCTCCTTGATGACTGAGCTCGGTCCTGGGCTACTCGGTTCGATACTAGACGGCGTGGGTCGACCGCTCACAGGCCTGGCAGATCGTTCCGGTGATTTCATGGCGCCGGGCATGAGACTGCCCACCCTGAACCCCAAGGCGCTCTGGTCGTTTTCACCCGTAGCGAAGAAGGGTGCAACGGTGTCGGGCGGAGACGTATTGGGCACCGTCGAGGAACGCCCAGGAATGATCCACCAAGTCATGGTGCCGCCTGGCGTCGGAGGGTGCATCGCCAGCATCGAGCGGGGAGAGTTCAGTGTCTCGGACACGGTGGCGAGCTTGGAAGATGGGACTGCGCTCCGTCTCTCGCAGTCTTGGCCGATTCGTGAACGGCGACCCTTCGGACGCCGACTGCCCGGTGACAGGCCCTTCATCACAGGCCAACGGGTCTTCGACCTGCTGTTCCCGGTCGTCGAAGGGGGTTCGGTCGCCGTACCCGGCGGTTTCGGAACTGGGAAAACCGTGATCGAGCAGTCTCTTGCCAAGTACGCGAAGGCCGATGTGATGGTGTACATCGGATGTGGCGAACGCGGCAACGAGATGGCCGAGGTCCTGCACGATTTCGGCCGTCTGACAGATCCGAAAACCGGGCGTCCAATCATGGATCGAACCATCCTGATCGTGAACACCTCGAACATGCCGGTCGCCGCCCGTGACGCGTCGGTCTATCTCGGGATGACGATCGCGGAGTACTACCGGGACATGGGTTTCCACGTCGCGATCCTCGCGGACTCCCTCTCGCGATGGGCTGAGGCGCTCCGTGAGATCGCCGCGCGGCTGCAGGAGATGCCCGGCGAGGAGGGATATCCAACGTACCTGGCGAACCGCATGAGCCGCTTGTACGAGCGCGCCGGGCGCGTCGAGAGCGAGGGCACTCCCGCACGCACGGGCGCTGTCACGTTCATCACCGCGATTTCTCCTCCTGGGGGCGACTTTGCCGAACCGGTGACGCAAGCGTCGTTGCGCGTCGTAGGTGCCCTCTGGGCGCTCGACGCGCGCCTGGCGCACCAGCGCCAATTCCCTGCGGTCGACTGGGACACGAGCTACAGCTTGTATGCCGACGGCACGAGGGACTGGTTCTCCGAGCACGGTGGGTCGGATTGGTTGGAGCTTCGGATCGAAACGATTCGATTGTTGCAGCGGGATCGAGAGCTTCGCGAAATTGCTGGACTCGTCGGCGTCGATGCGCTTGAAGACGAAGACCGTCTGGTGCTCGAGGGCGCGCGAATCGCGCGAGAGTTCTTGATTGGGCAGAACGCATTTCACCCGCACGACGCTTTTTCGAGCGTTTCGAAGACCTACCATCTCGCCAAGCTGCTGTGGACATTCATGCAAGCTGGAGAGGCGGCGCTGAAGGAAGGCGTATCCTTTGAAAGCCTCGACCTCGCTGCCGTTCGTGTTGCGTTTGGATCCGTGAAGACCGCCGCACCCGACGAGCTCGAACGAGAAATCGAACGAGCTGGGCAGACGATTTCCGAAATGAGGGAATCATGAAGCGACTGGAAGCCCCCATCGCGCGGACATATGCGGGCGCTGCCTCTGCGGCCGGCCCTCTGCTTTTCGTCCGCTCGACGCGGCGCGCGAGGCTGGGGGAGTGGGTTCGCATCGAGGGCGAGGGGCAGGCGAGCCGGCGGGGGCAGGTGATCGACGCCGGCACCGAGATCACGGTCATTCAGGTTTTCGAGGATACGCTCGGGCTCAAGCCTGCGTCTGCTTCGATAACCTTGTCGGGCGAGACCGCGACGACGGTCGTCGGGAAGGACCTCCTCGGACGCGCGCTCAGTGGCACCGGTGCGCCTCTCGATGGCTTGCCGGCTTCGATCGGTGAGGCGCGCCTTCCAATCTGGGGCGCGCCGATCAACCCGGTCCGAAGGCAGCATCCCTCGGACTTCATCGAAACCGGCGTGTCGGCGATCGACGGTATGAACACCCTCGTGCGCGGACAGAAGCTCCCGGTGTTCTCGGCTCCAGGTCTTCCTGGGGTCGAGCTTGCAGCCGACATCGTCGAAAACGCGCGCCCGGCTCGCGGAGAGCCATTCGCAGTGGTATTCGCCGCGATTGGGATCACCGAGCGGGAGACTCAAGCGTTCGTCTCGCGGTTTCGCGAGAGCGAGGTCATGGAGCGCACTGTTCTGTTTCTCAACCAGGCAAGCGATCCCACGATCGAACGACTCCTCACGCCGCGCGTCGCCTTGACCACTGCGGAGCACCTCGCCTTTACGCACGGCATTCACGTGCTCGTCGTGATGGCGGACATCACCCACTACGCGGAGGCGTTGCGCGAGGTCGCTGCGGCTCGCGAAGAGATTCCGGGGCGCCGCGGCTATCCAGGCTACATGTACACCGACCTGGCGTCCTTGTTCGAGCGCGCAGGACTCCTCAAGGACGGCGCGGGTTCGGTAACGCAGCTCCCGGTCGTCTCCCTTCCCGACGGCGACATGACCCATCCGATTCCGGATCTCACCGGATACATCACCGAAGGACAAATCGTCTTGAGCCGGGAGCTCCATCAGCGCGGCGTGTATCCCCCCGTCGACGTATTGCCATCCTTGTCACGACTCATGAACGCAGGTATCGGCGAGGGTCGCACGGTGCCAGAACACCGCGAATGGGCGGATCAGCTCTATGCCGTCTACGCGCGGGGCAGGGAAGCAAAGCTGATGGCGGCCATCGTCGGAAGCGAGGGTCTTTCGCCCGGTGACAGGCGCGCGCTCGAGTTCGTGGACGCGTTCGAACGGGAGCTCATCGATCAACGTCGAGCTCGGCGATCTCTCGCGGAAACGATCAAGGTCGGCTGGTCGCTACTCGAAACGCTTCCTCGCGACGAGCTCACCCGAATTTCCGATGCTGCGTGGAATGCTCGGACGGGCAGCGATCGAAAGGCCGAGGCGAAGCCATGAGTGTTCGTTCCGTTCCGCCAACGCGATCTGGTCTGGTGCGCGCCAATGCTCAGCTCGGTCGCGTCCGGAAAGGTCGCGAGCTCTTGAATCGCAAGAGGGAGGCCTTGATCACCGAGCTCTTCAAGAGCGCGAGGCCCGCGTTGAACGCACGCGAGAAAGTAGAAGAGAGGGCTGCTGAGGCCTACCGAACGCTGCTTCGAGCGTTGGCGGCGCGAGGTCAAGCCTCGTTGGAGACCTACGCATGGCCTGGACGCGAGGTGAACGTCGAGCTCGAACAACGACAGATTTGGGGTATCGCAGTACCCATGGTCGTGTCGCACAGCCCAATTCAGCGCACGCTAACTGCACGAGAAACGGCGGCTCCGTCTGTGGGCCCTGCAGCGGCTCAGACCGCAAGCGAATTCGAGCGGCTCATCGAGCTCGTTCTCGAAGCGCTGCCCAAGGAGCAGCTCGTGCGGCGTCTCGGTGACGCCCTGGCGAAAGCGACTCGGCAAGTCAATACCCTGCAGCTTCGCGTGGAGCCCACATTGACGGCGGAGTTGGGCGCCCTTCGGTCGATGCTAGAGGAGCGAGAGCGCGACGAGCGTTCTCGGCTAAGGCACGTGCTGCGAAGGCGCAAAGAGACGCTCTGAGCTTCAGCAGGACCTGCGCCGGCGCAAGAGAACTACGACAAATGCGAGGCTCAGTATCAGGACAGCCGTGTCGCGGTCGCTCTCATTCGCGATGCGGCAGTCACACCCGGACGAGGTCCCGGCACTCAGCCAGACATAGCTCCCGACTGTCTGGGGGGAGACTCCGTTCGTCACCTGGTGACGGTACCGGTCCTCTCCTTCGATCGGAGCCTCGACGCTCGTTTCGTGCGTGAATGGGTCCGAGGTAATCGATACGCTCTCGATCGTCGAGCCGTTCTTGATGACTTGCAGCGTCTGACCTGCAGCGCCTCGAACCACCGCAGACAGAGTCGCGCTGTCGGCGAAGACCGTGTCACCCATGCGCTCGCCGCTGAGATCCGTCTCGAGCATGGGTCCATCGATCCCATTGACCTTGACGACCGTGCGGCCGCTGCGAACACCCTCGAGGATGGCCTCGACGCTGAGGTTTTCGGCAAATACCATGGTGGTCGGCGTGCCGATCGGGCTGTCGAGCACACCGTCGGCCTGACCTGCCCTGTGATCGTCGCTGCCACCGAGCGCGGCGGCATGGGAACCCGCGGCGCATACCTCTTCCCAGTAACCGATACCTTCCCAGATTCCGCCCTGAACTTCGACGCCGTCGATCGTCTTGGGATCGACCTCGATCTCCCAGGGGCAGCCAATGCAGAAGGGAACGCCGGGTACGGTCGGATGATTGATCGAGAAGAGCGCACCCTGATCATGATACTGCTGGATGGCGGCGGCCGCGGTCAGAGCATTCACGCCGATCTTGTGATCGACCCATACGGTCGCACCGAGCGCGTTGGCGTGCCCCGAGTAGGTCGTCCACTCGACGCCTGGAACGATCAGCAGCTCCGGAAAATCAGACTGTGAATTCGCGTAGAGCGTCAGTCCGCTGTTGGTGTTGTGCTCGGACAGCATGATGAAGTCGAGCCCCACACCGTCTGCATATCGGAGGGTCTCGTCGATGGTCGGGTCGGCATCTCCGCTCTGTTGCGAGTGGACGTGGAAGTCGCCCGCATACCAGCGGGCTTCGTCGACGAGGACGCCGGGGTCTTGGTACGGCGCGCGTGTTTGAGGCCGCGGCGTCGCTTCCGTTCGCAGAGTGATGCAAAGCTCGTATTCGGCGGGTGTTTCCGAGATTCTGGCTTTGCCAACGACCACCGCCCAGGTGCCCGCCGGAATCGGACCAGGAACGTAACTGCGAGAGGCGGCTTCCACGCCTACGACGGCGGGTTCGCTGTTTCCCCCTCCCCACCCGCGGAACCCGTTCGGATCATTGAGGCCCCAATCGAGAATGTTCGCCGACGAAAGGTCGTCGTGCTGCACTTCGATCTCGACGGTCCCTTCAGGAACCTCGAACTCGACGTAGAAGTGCGTTTCGGGCCCCTCCGGAACGGTGCCGGTGATCGCGATCGAGCAGGGCTCCTGCGCCTTGGCAGCGCTGGTTCCGAGAACGATGCAAACGAACGGCCAAAGCAGATGTCGCGGCATATCGACGCATTGGAACCCACATCTGCGGCTACATCAAGCCCTAAGGAGGAGGCGGCCTATCCTCAGACGATGCTAGGCTTCTTGGGTGGTTCTCGCTCTCGATTTGCACGTAGAAGCCTTCACTCGCGACGGCGTCGACATCCTGAGGGACATTCGCTGGAAGATCGAAGCGGGTGAGCACTGGGTGGTCCTCGGTCCGAACGGTTCCGGGAAGAGCACCTTGCTCTCGATCGTTGCCGGCTACGAATGGCCGAGCCAGGGGCGCGTCGTCGTTCTGGGAGAAACCTACGGGCAATGTGACATGCGCGCCCTCAAAGAGAGAATCGGCTGGGTTAGCTCGGCGCTGTTCGACTGGCTCCCTCCGCAGCAAAGCGCTCGTCAGGTCGCTGCGACGGGCATCCACGCGACGATCGGAAACTGGCACGAGCTCAGCGCCCACGACCTCATTCGAGCCGACGACGCCTTGCGCAGTATCGGAGCATACGCCTTCCGAAACAAACGCTACGGGATCTTATCCCAAGGCGAGAAGCAACGGGTGATGATCGCCCGAGCCCTGGTGACCGAGCCGAGCTTGCTGATTCTCGACGAACCTTGCGCCGGCCTCGACCCCGGGGCGCGAGAACTGCTGATCGACGACCTAGACACGCTCTGCGCCCAGAAGAAGGGCCCCACGCTGATTCTAGTAAGCCACCACGTCGAAGAGATCCCGACCTGCGCCACCCATGGGCTCCTGCTCAAAGAAGGCCATACCCTAGCGGCAGGTCCCCTCAGCGAGGTCCTGCGAGACGATACCATCAGCGAGCTCTACGAACACACGTGCCAAGTCGGCGCCGCCAATGGGCGCTACTGGCTGCGCCTCCGTTAGCGGTGGCAGCAAACCCGCTCGAGCTACGAAACGGTGCCTGGCCCCGCTCCTCGCAGCCTACTCGAGTAGGCCCTTCCCCGGGACGTAGTTGACCTCTAGACGGATACCATCCGGGTCTTCGAAGAGGATGGAGTAGTAGCCGGGTGCCCAGACCGCCTCCTCGGGAGCGTGTATGATCGTCGCGCCGAGGTTT
>DASRZF010000051.1:0-2500 GCA_035686645.1 Polyangiales bacterium | reverse complement strand
TCAGGTCACTCCGCAATTCGGAGAGCAAGCCGACGCCATAAACCTCGCGCAAGCGACACGCGCGATCCACTGGCTCGCTTCCTCCAACTACGAGTGCTCCTTCGCGCCTGACTCGGACCTATCCGAACGAGTCTTGTTTCCGGCAGGACCGATCGAGAGCCACGGGATCGAAGACGCGCGCTTCGTCCGCTTCACCTGTGACGACGGAACCGTGACGTACTTCGCTCCGTACACGGCGTTCGACGGGCACCAGATTCTGCCCCAACTGATCGAAACCGCCGACTTCGTGTCGTTTCACGTCTCGACGCTCACCGGTGCCGCTGCCAAGAACAAGGGCATCGCGTTCTTTCCCCGTATGATTGATGGGCGCTATGCGGCGCTTTCCCGACTGGACAACGAGAACAACTTCCTCATGTGGTCTGATGACGTTCGCTCTTGGCATCATGGCGAGGTGATCCAGAGGCCCGTGCGCCCCTGGGAGATCACGCAGATCGGTAACTGCGGATCGCCCCTCGAGACCGAAGCGGGGTGGCTCGTGATCACCCACGGTGTCGGGGCGCTGCGCCAATACGCGATCGGGGCGGTCTTGCTCGACAAGGAGGACCCTGCTCGCGTCATCGGTCACCTCGCCGAGCCGCTGCTGGAGCCGACCGACCTCGAGCGCGTTGGTTACGTCCCCAACGTCGTGTACTCGTGCGGCAGCATGATCTCCGGTGGGTTGCTGGTCCTGCCGTATGGGTTCTCCGACGTCGGCGCGCAAATCGCAACCGTGCGACTCGATGATCTTCTGGGAGCACTCACTGGGGCGCGTTGACCTGCAGCCGCGTCGGTTCAAACTCGAGGACGGCTCCCGGAGCGTGCAGGGGAAAGCTGAATCGGAGAAGCCTCGGCGCGGGCCTCCACCAGCGCGATGCGCCGTGTCGTGAGGTCTGCCGACTTCACAATGGGCAGCTGGGAAGTCTGCACGCGGGTGCGCTGGGTCGCGCGGTGAAGCGAGCCCCGGTGCGGGCTCCCCGTAGGGGCTTGGCATAAGACCCGTACTCGGACGTCGACACGAGTCAAAGCGCAGTCTGAATTCCCCATGCTCTTTGCGGGCTTGCTAGAAGAACTCGACCGCTCCGCTCGCGATGTCGTAGATGCCGCCGACGATTTCGATCGCGCCCGAGGCGCGCATGCCGCGCAGCACTTCACTTCGCTCCGCGATGCCCGAGACGCTGCGGAGCACGTTCTCTCGCGCGACCGCGTCGACGAAAGACGCATTCGCAGAACAGCGCTTGCTGGGGTCGGCCGGGTTCTTCACGGCATCGACCGCTGGCTGGATCTTGTGGAGCATGCCGGTCAGGTGGCCGAGTTCGACGTGATCGCACGCTCCCTTGATGGCGCCGCACTCCGAGTGTCCGAGTACGACTACGAGCTTGGCACCCGCCACATGACAGGCGAACTCCATGCTGCCGAGGATGTCGTCGTTCAGGAAGTTCCCTGCGATGCGCACGCTGAAGACGTCGCCCAGACCCTGATCGAAGATCAGCTCTGCCGAGGTTCTCGAGTCGATGCAGCTCAGGATCACGGCAAAGGGCCACTGACCGTCGCGCGTCTCGTTCACCTGCTGAAGGAGGTTGCGGTTCGCCTTCAGGTTGGCGCAGAAGCGAGCGTTTCCGTCCTTCAGGATTTGCAGCGCATCAGCGTGTGTTAGGCGGTCGCGCGTATCGAGAGTGTGAGTGTGCATGTACGGAACTCCTCGGATTCGAAATCAAGGGGGGTAGGGCGGGCGCCAGCGCGATCAAGCCGCGTTCGGAATCACGTCGATCTCGCGGGCAGGCGGAATGGTCCGAATCTCGAGATCTCGACTCTCGGCCGACTGCCTGAAGTCCTCGAGGATCTCGAGCACATCGTGGTCGAGCACTACGGTGTTGCTGAGGTCGATCGTCACATGCGAACCGTTCTGGATCGCGGCGAGCCTGCTCAGGATCGCACCGCGGCTCAAAAACGGTACGTGCTCGGCCAGTCGCACGTGCACGTGGTGTCCGGATGCCGCTTCGTCGTGCTCCTCGACGTGCACCCAGTGCGAATTCGAATAGCTGCGGTAGAGGACGCCCATCACGCCGATCCCCAGGCCGAGCATGACGCCGCTCAGTAGATCGGTGAGCAGGATCCCGGCGATCGTGACCACGAAAGGCACGAGCTGTGCCGCGCCCTGGCGGTACATGCTCACGAACAACGCTGGCTTCGCCAGCTTGTATCCGACTACCAGCAGGATGCTGGCGAGCACGGCGAGCGGAACGAGGTTCAAAAGGCTCGCCAGGAACAGCACGGCGAGCAGCAGCATCACGCCGTGGATGATGCCCGATGCTTTGGTTTTTGCGCCAGACTGGATGTTCGCCGAACTGCGCACGATGACCTGGGTGAGCGGCAGCCCTCCGAGCAGCCCCGAGATCGTGTTGCCCACGCCCTGCGCCACCAGTTCGCGATTGGTCGGAGTGACGCGTTTCTGGGAGTCGAG
>DASRZF010000050.1:0-3004 GCA_035686645.1 Polyangiales bacterium | reverse complement strand
TACACCATCTTCGGCGCCTGCCACCACCAACCTCTGAGAAGCTCGAGTCGGACTTGCTCGAGCTCGACCTCTCGAACTCGCTCGACGAGAACCGGACGTCGACCATCATTTCCACACGACCCTTGTCTGGAGAACCCTGGTCGCGTTTTGTGCCCGGCGAGATGCGGGTAATCAGCCGTGGTCATGTGATCGAGACAGGCGAGACCATTCCGCCCCCACCACCCCAACGCGCATTCGACACGCACAGTTCTTCCCAGGTTGATCCTGAAGCGTCGCAGGTTGGAACGCGGACGCAGACGTCCCAGGTTGATGCGGGAATGTCCCAGGTTGGGAAGGGCGAGGTTGGGAAGGGCGCGGGGCAGCGCGGGGCGCAGATGCAGCGGGGTGGGGCTCGGTTGGCGGGGAGCTGTCCGGACCCGGGTTCACGCGCGCGGGCGATGCCGGCTCCGGGGTTGCCTGCTCTTGGGAAGAAGGTCAGCTCGCACACGTACGAGGTTACGCATGAGACGATTTACCGGTACGAGACGGCTGTTGAGACTTCGTCCCACACGGTTCGCCTCCAACCGGTTCGGGACCTCACGCAAGACGTGCTCGAGTACAAGCTCGAAATCTCTCCTCCGGGGCAGGCATTTTCCTACGAGGACGTATTCGGCAATCACGTTCTGAGCTTCCAGATCAACCAGCCCTACACCGAGCTCTGGGTGCGCGCTCACTCCAAGGTCCAAATCTTCCACGTCGATACGCACTCCGCGCTCCGCACCACGAACATTCCGCTCGTGTGGATGCCTTGGCAGCGCCAGATGATGAACCCGTTCCTCTTGCCGCCCGAGCTGCCCGAGACGGAGCTTCGCGAGCTCTCCGGGTTTGCGATGAGCTTCGCGGCTCGGCGCGAGTATGACTTGCTCGAGTCGCTCATCGACCTCAACGAAGCGCTGCATCGCGACTTCAAGTACATCGCGGGCGCCACGACTCTCGAAACGTCCCCCTTCGACGTATTCCAAGAGCGTCGCGGCGTCTGTCAGGACTTCGCCAACCTCTTCGTTTGCCTCGCGCGCCTGCTCGGCGTTCCAGCGCGCTATCGTGTGGGGTACATCCACACGGGCGCCACCTATCACAACCAGATTCAGTCGGAGGCGTCACATGCCTGGGCCGAGGTCTACTTGCCCTCGGTCGGTTGGCGCGGATTCGATCCGACCAACGGATGCCTCGTCGACCTCGACCACATCCGGGTGGCTTCTGGGCGCAACTACCGAGACGCGACGCCGACGGCGGGAACGCTCTACGCCGGCGGGCACGGAGAGAAGCTCGAGGTTTCGGTGAGCGTCAAACGAATCGACGAGGCGCCACCGAGCGAAGTGCAGGCGCAGCAACAGGCGCAGCAATAGAACCTTTGCGAAGAAGCGCACGCCACTCCTCCGCGCTGTGCGAGCAAGGGCTCGTGCTGTCGTAAAAGTCTCGAAAAAGGCGCAGGAAGCGCGCGGGATTGTTCTGGTGAGGAAAGTGCCCGCAGTTCGTGAACACTTCGAGCCGGCTATCCGGCAATGCGGCGTGGACTTTGTATGCGTGCGCGACCGGGATCACCCCGTCCCGATCGCCCCAGATGAGGAGTGTGGGCATGTCTCGCGCCAGGTAGCAGCGGTCGAGCATCGTGATGGCTTGGCCGCGCCAATCGACCGCGCCTCGAAGGGTTCGGATGAAGGCTCTGCGCGATGCCGCGTCGGGGAGCGCATCGAAGACACGACTGAGCTGATCCGCATCGCGTCCGATTCTCGTTCTGAGCGCCTTCATCATGGCGAACACGGCCCGCCCGAGAAGACGCGAACCGGGCGCACCAAGTAGCGGCAAGACGAGATCCGCGTTGGGCGCGGAGGCGAAGCGCAGCATCGGATGCACCTCGTGGCTGACCCCGCCGGTGCTCACCAGCACCAACCGCTCACAGCGTTCCGGGAACTGATAGGCGAACTGCATCGCGACACCCCCGCCAAGCGAATGCCCGACCACGGTGACGCGTTCGATGTCGAGCACGCTAAGAAGGTCGCGCATGGCGTTGGCGTAGGCGCCGATCGAGTAGTCGGCCCGCGGCTTGTCGGAGTCCCCGTGCCCGAGCAGATCGGGCGCGATCACGGTATGATGGCGCGCGAGCGCTGGAATGAGGTCGAGCCAGCTGTCTGCACTGTCGCCGATCCCGTGAATGAGGAGCACCGCAGGGCCGGCGCCCGCCTGGATGAAGGCGCGACGGTAACCGTGGATGGTCCGGTACCGCATTCCATCGAGCGGCGAAGAACGCGCACTGCGTAGCTGAGTGGGAAAGCGAATGACGTTCTTCACCGTGAGCGCAGAATATCGTTGCCGAGACCATTTCGCACCCATGCTCGACGCTTCTGTGACGATGTTTCGCCCCAGACATGCTGGAGAAACCAGATTGAAATCACTCTCGAGCGATAAACCTGCTAAGCCCGAACCCATGAAGATCACGGTCGAGCACCTGACCGAATATCGATATGCGCAACCCGTCGGATTTGGCGAGCATTCTCTGTACCTGCGGCCGCGGGAGAGTCAGACCATTCACGTCGAGTCTTTTTCACTCCAGTGCGAACCGCTCGGCACGGTTCGCTGGGTGCGCGATTGCTTCAACAACGTGGTGGCCGTCGTGAGCTTTGGCCTGTCGCGCTCGGCACTGCTCTCGTTCGACGTCCGGATGGCGTTCGAGGTCGCGCAAGAAAACCCCTTCGACTTCGTTCTCGAAGACCGTGCCAAGCAGTTCCCCTTCATTTACGATGAGCGCGAGAAGGGCGCGCTGTGGCCGTATCTCGAGCCGGACGTTTCGGCACGCTGGCCGGTCCTCGACTGGGTCAGGAGCTCCTTGGGAGACTTGAGCTCCGGACGCGACACGATCTCGTTTCTCACGGATCTCAATCGCGCCATCAATCAAAACATCGCGTACGAGCGCCGCGACGAGGAAGGGACCCGTACCGCCAACGAGACGCTCACGCTCCGCAGAGGC
>DASRZF010000049.1:0-13204 GCA_035686645.1 Polyangiales bacterium | reverse complement strand
CGCTCCATACATAGACTCGCCCGGAGGTGAAGATGAGAGCTAGCCGAATCCAATGTGGCGCGGTCCTCTGCGGCTTACTCGCCCCCTTGCTCTTGCCGCTCCCCGGCTATGGGCAAGAAACCGTGACGACAGAGCCGCCTTCTTACCAGAGCGCTTCACCGCCTCCGTCGGAAGCGCCATGCCCCAAGGGGAAGCGAGGCGGGGCGATCGCGGGCATCGTGGTCGGCAGCGTGTTTTGGTACGTCTTGCCCATGTCGATACCCGTGCTCATCACCCAAACGAAGAAGCTCAAGGCGCACAATCGGGCCCAGCTCGAACGGCGATGCCAGTACGCGTATCCTCGCTGAGGATCGAGCGCCAAGCGAGATTTTCCCGCATCGGGCGCCTTCGCGAGCTGAGAAAACCACGATGGGGGGAGTTGTGCGGCCGCCGCGCGAGCGCTAGGCCTGCCTTTCGAGCCCCGGTTCCTCGGCTACCCAGTTTGCTTCGTCGATGAAACGCAACAAGAAACCCATCCTCCTCGCAGTAGGCGTAATCGTGCTGGTCGTGCTCGTTCTCGGTGGCATCAAGGCCTCGCAGATTCGCGCCATGATCGCCGCGGGCGAAGCGTTCGTACCGCCGCAGCAGGCGGTCACGACTGCCGAGGTGACCGAGGTGAGCTGGAAGCCCGAGCTCACCGCAGTGGGCTCCGTCGTCGCAGTGCAGGGCGTGACCGTGGCCAGCGAGGTTCCCGGCACGATCACCGAGATCGCCTTCAAGTCCGGCCAGATGGTCAAAACGGGCGACCTTCTGGTGCGTCTCGATACCT
Source organism: Polyangiales bacterium (assembly GCA_035686645.1). Taxonomy (GTDB): domain Bacteria; phylum Myxococcota_A; class Polyangia; order Polyangiales; family Houyiibacteriaceae; genus SG8-38. The sequence goes on along the minus strand of DASRZF010000049.1, from coordinate 12,396 downwards.
CGATCGAGCGAGCGCAGCTGGCCTCCGCAGTGGCGAGCGCCAAGCTGGCCGACATAGACTACCAACGGAAGAAGAATCTGCCTCCTACCGCTGCCGTCAGCGCGGCCGACGTGGACGCCGCCGCCGCGAAGGCTTCCCAGGCCGCCGCGGACGTCGCCAACTTCAAAGCCGTGATCGCGAGAAAGACGATCCGCGCGCCATTCTCGGGTCGCGTTGGGATACGTGACGTGGATCTCGGGGAGGTTCTGCAACCGGGGACGCCGATCGTCTCCCTCCAGTCGTCCGATCCCATCTACGTCGATTTCTCGCTGCCGCAGCAAGTGCTGTCGCTGATCGAGCCCGGACACACCGCTACCATCAGCACCGATGGCTTCCCCGACAGGACCTGGGAGGGAACGGTAGAGGTGATCGACACTGAGGTCGACATTGGCACGCGCAACTTCGACGTGCGGGCGATCGTCGCAAATCCCGACGGGAAGCTCCGCACCGGCATGTTCGTCGACGTGACGGTGGTCCAGCCCGAGGCGCGCGAATTGCTCGCCATTCCTGCGAGCGCCGTCTTGTTCGCGCCCTACGGCGACTCGGTCTACATCATCAAGGAACAGGAAAGCGAGTCTGGCGAGAAACAGCTGATCGCCGAGCAGGTGTTCGTGCGCCTCGGGGAGCGCCGCGGGGACTTGGTCGCTGTCAGCTCCGGTCTCGCTGTAGGGGACGCGGTCGTCTCGACGGGTGCGTTCAAGCTTCAGAGCGGAATGGCAGTCACCATCCGCAACGACCTTGCGCCCGAGATCAACACCGATCCGAATCCGCCCAACGAATAGTCGCGCCCGGGAAGCACCGTGAAGATCACCGACCTGTTCATCCGCCGCCCGGTCATCGCGATAGTCGTCAATCTCGTGATCGTCATCGCCGGTATTCAGGCCATTCGCTCGCTTACGGTCAGGCAGTACCCAAGAAGCGAAAACGCGGCCATCACGATCACCACTGCGTACGTGGGAGCCAACGCCGAGCTCGTGCGCGGCTTCATCACGACCCCAATCGAGCGGGCCATCGCCGCCGCAGATGGCATCGACTACATCTCGTCGGAGAGCCGCCAGGGCGTGTCGATCATTCGCGCGAACCTCGACCTCAACTACGATGCGGTCCGAGCGCTTTCCGAAATCGGAGCCAAGGTCGATCAGGTCAGAGGGGACCTCCCGCCCGAAGCCGAAATTCCCGTGCTCGACGTCGTCTCAGTCGACAGCCAATTCGCTTCCGCGTATCTCAGCTTTTCGTCGGATTTCCTCAAGCAGAACGAGATCACCGACTACCTGGTGCGCGCCATTCAGCCGCGTCTCTCCGCCGTCGATGGTGTGCAACGCGCCGAGATCCTGGGCGCTCGTACGTTCGCCATGCGCGTTTGGCTCAATCCTGAACGGATGGCGGCACACAAGATCGGCCCCGCACAGGTGCGCAACGCGCTCGCGGCCAACAACTACCTCGCTGCTGTCGGTCAGACCAAGGGCGCGCTGATCCAGGTCAATCTCACGACCAACACCGACCTCGAATCTGTGGAAGAGTTCAAGCGTCTCGTGGTTCGCGAGCAAGACGACGCCATCGTTCGATTGGAGGATATCGCCGAGGTCGCCCTTGGAGCCGTGAGCTACGATGACCAGGTCAACTTCACCGGTGCGACGGCAGTTTTCATCGGCGTATGGGTGCTGCCCAACAGCAACGCCCTCGATGTCGTCAAACGAGTCCGCACCGAGCTCGAGGCGATCCGCGAAGAGCTCCCTGAACAGCTTCGCGCCGAGATCGCGTACGACGCCACCAAGTACATCGACAGCGCGATCCGCGAAGTCGTCACGACCTTGAGCGAAACCCTGGCGATCGTCATCGTCGTCATCTTTCTCTTTTTGGGCTCTTTCCGCGCCGTTATCGTGCCGGTGGTCGCAATCCCGATCTCGCTCATCGGCGCCGTGTTCCTGATGCAGCTCTTCGGCTTTACCATCAACTTGCTGACCCTCCTCGCGATCGTCTTGTCGGTCGGTTTGGTCGTCGACGATGCCATCGTGATGGTCGAGAACATCGAGCGGCATCTGCGTGAGGGCATGAGCCGCACGGAATCCGCGCTGAAGGGAGCGCGCGAGCTCGTCGGCCCGGTCATCGCGATGACGATCACGCTGGCCGCGGTCTACACGCCAATCGCGTTCCAAGGAGGATTGACGGGAGCGCTCTTCCAGGAGTTCGCCCTGACGCTCGCGGGTGCTGTCCTGATCTCCGGAGTCGTCGCCATCACGCTTTCCCCGGTGATGTCTGCGAGCTTCTTGCCCGACGAGAAGAACTTGCGCGGACTCCCCGCGCGCATCGACCGCGACTTCGGTCGCCTGAAGGACGTCTACTTGCGCGTGCTCGACCGGACGCTCAACGCCCGGCCGGCCATCTATCTCGCCTGGGTGGTGCTCAGCGGGCTCGCTGCGGTCTTGTTCGTGATGTCGCCACGCGAGCTCGCCCCCAACGAAGACCAGGGCGTCATCTTCGGCGTCGTCAACACGCCAGCGAACTCGACGCTCGGCCAACTCGCCCCCTCGGTCAAAGCCGTGCACGCGATGGCCATGAGCTACCCAGAAACCGAGTTCACGTTTCAGATCACCACGCCGGGCGGTGGTTTTTGGGGCATGGGTCTCAAGCCCTGGGACGAGCGCACGCGGACTGCGTTCGAGCTGATGCCCTTGGTGGGCGCGGACGTCAACGCGATCCCCGGGATTCAGACCTTTCCGGTCCTGCCGCCCGCGCTCCCAGGCGGCGGAGAGTTCCCGGTGGAGTTCGTCGTCGCCTCGACCGCGGAATCGGTCGACATCCTGCAGTTCGTGCAAGAGCTCCAAAAGAAAGCGGCCATGAGCGGGATGTTCGCGTTCCCGCCGCTGATCGACGTGAAGATCGATCAACCGGAATCCGAGATCACCTTCGATCGCGACAAGGTAGCCGAGCTCGGCCTCAGTCTGCAGGCGGTGGGCCAGGAGCTCGGCTCGGCGGTCGGCGGCAACTACGTCAATCGCTTCAGCATCGCGGGCCGAAGCTACAAAGTCATCCCGCAGCTCGAGCGGTCCGCGCGCCTCAACGCCGACCAACTACAAGACATCTATGTCACCAAACCCGACGGCGACCTCATCGCCCTCAGCACCTTTGCTACGGTCAAGGATCGCGTCGTTCCTCGCTCGCTCAATCGCTTTCAGCAACTGAACTCGGTCAAGCTCAGCGGCGTCGCGATTCGGCCGCTCGATGAAGCACTCACCTTCTTGGAGACCGAAGCCAAGACCATTCTGCCCCGAGGATACAGCGTCGATTACACGGGGGAGTCGCGCCAGCTCCGGAAGGAAGGCAACAAGTTCGTCCCCGCGTTTGCGCTGGCGGTGGTCCTGATCTTTTTGGTGCTCGCCGCCCAGTTCAACAGCTTCCGCGATCCACTGGTGATTTTGGGCGGCTCCGTACCACTCGCCATGTTCGGTGCCTCGATTTTCACGTTCTTGAAGATGCCCGACCCGAATATGCACTACTGGACCGACGGCTGGACCACCACGCTGAACGTCTATTCGCAGGTAGGCCTAGTCACCCTGATCGGCCTGGTTTCGAAGAACGGCATTCTCATCGTCGAGTTCGCCAACGAGCTGCAGCGCGAGGGGCAGGCCAAGCTCGAGGCAGTCCGAAACGCCGCCGCCGTTCGTCTGCGCCCGATCCTGATGACCACCACAGCAACCGTCTTGGGCCACTTCCCGCTCACATTGGTCACCGGTCCTGGCGCCGAGGCCCGCAACAGCATCGGTCTCGTCCTCGTCGGCGGCATGGCGATCGGCACGATCTTCACGCTCTTCTTCGTACCCTCGATCTACATGCTCTTCGCAAAGGATCGCAGCGCGAGTACGAGCGCCGACGCAGTCGGGCCAGCCCCCGCGGCTCCCGCCGCGCCAGCCCCTGCTGCGGGCTGACGGGCTCGAGACCCTCTACGTGCAGAGCCGCCGCTCGAGCTCTTCGTGCCACCATCGAATCGGCGCTTCTTCGGTGCCATAGATGAGATGCTCGTTGGCGCCGCTCGCCAGGCCTCGCTGGATCTGCTCGCAGATCCAGAGGTCTTCACCGCTGAAGACGCCGTTTTGGATCAGCTCGAAGTTGAGCTCCCAGTGTGCCTTTGCTTTCGCCGTTCTCGGATCCTCGGGGATGATCAGGTCGTGCTCCCAGTAGATCTCGTCGATGCCGACGGGATACGCGGTCGCGCGGCTCACGAAACCCGGTTGCACGACGAAAATCGTATTGGGAAAGATCACGTACGTCGGGGTGGCGATGTCTCGAATCTCTTCGACCTGGCCCGATTCGACCGCCTCCGAGAAACCGGTACGCCCGACGATGGATCGCACGTGCGGTCCGGCTTGCTCGGTGTAACTTCGGTTGCCGAGGAAATAAGGCGCGACGGTCTTCTTGTGCAGATGTTCGACATGGTAGCTGTCGAGGAAGGCCTCCATGACAATCTTCCAGTTGGTCCTTCGGGTCGCCGTGGCGCGTCGAAACACCACATGGCTCTCCAGGTCCAGGGGCGCTAGGTCGTCCTCGAGCGGATCGAGAAATGAGTCGAAGTCGTACCGCTCGCCGGGCGTCGCGACGACCCAGATCAAGCCGAAACGCTCGTGCACCGGCAAACCGACCAGCGGGCGCGTCTCCTTGTCCAGCGACGAGAAGAGCGCTTCGTTCGGAACGTGCACCAGCTTTCCATCCGTGTCGTAAGTCCAACCGTGGTAGTGGCAGCGAAAGCCCTTGCGCACCTGGCAGAAACCCTCCTGCTCCAATAGACGCGCCCCCCGGTGCCGGCACACGTTGAGCATTGCACGCAGCTCCCCTTGCCGATTGCGCGTCACGATGATGGGAACGCCCAGCGCATCGTGCACGAGGCATGAGCCGGGCGAAGCCACTTGCGAAACGTGAGCCAGCGGAATCGGTAGTCGGCGCAGTAGCTTTCGTTCCGCCTCGAACTTCGATGCATCCGTGTAGACCGTCACCGGGATTCTGAAGTCGCCGATCACGGGGACCGCCGGCGCCCGATAGACTTCCGTCAGCTGACGGACGAGATGACGATGGACACTGGGATTGCTCGACACGCCGAAGCCATCATACACGAACTGGGGGTGCGCGAATGCCGCGCAGCCCTGCACGCTCACCAGAATCGGGCCGTTCGGCCTCGAAAGCCAACGTGACTAGCCAGAGCTTCACGCACCGCTCTTGGCGGGGGGGACTGCGGCGCCGCCCTTGGCCTCTGCGCGCTGGTAGGCGGGCCGGCTCTTCATCCGCTCGAGCCATGCCTGCATGTTGGGACGCTCGCCCGCCGCTCGGGATAGGCCGGCCTCCACCGGGTAGATCATCTGAATGTCCGCGATCGAGAATGTCTTGCCGGCGAAGTAGGGCCGTTGCGCGATCGTCTGCTCGACGAATCCGAAGTGAAGATCGAGAGCCGGTCCCGAATAGCCCTTGTGAATCTGGTCTGCGATGCCGCGCGCGATGGGCTTGATGAAGAAGGGCATGGGCGCAGCCCGCAGCCTGGTCAGGATGAGCTGGACCAGCAACGGCGGCATGAGCGAGCCCTCCGCATAGTGAAGGAAGAACGTCTGTTCCAACTTCTCGGCCTCGTCGTTCGGCCGCAACTTGCCCTCCCGATCCGCGAAGTACTCCAGCACCGCGCCTGATTCTGCGAGCACGCGGCCGTCGACTTCGACCATCGGAAAGCGTCCGAGCGGATGAATCTCAGCGGCCGACGCCGGCGCCCGGAAGCTCGCGTCGCGCTCCCAGGTTTGGATCGTGTAGTCCAGCTCAAGCTCTTCGAGGAGCCAGAGAACACGCAAGGAGCGAGAGTAGTTGAGGTGGTGGACTTTGATGCTCATGGTGCGACCGTAGCATCGAAGGCTGCTCCAACCCCACTTCAATTGAAACGTGCCGAGTGCGCAATGCATCTCGGCACGTTCAATGTGTGCAGCGCTTCTCGGTTTACTCGAAGCTCGAGAGGTCCGGAAGCTCGTCCAGGTTCGGCTGGAGCGCGATCTCAATACGCCGGTTGAGCGCGCGGCCCTCGGGGGTATCGTTGTCCGCGACCGGTTGGGTGTCAGCGTATGCGGCAGCGGAGACCCGGGTTCCGGGAAGACCGTATTCGATGAGAAGCTGCGTCACGTCGATCGCGCGCGCACCGGCGAGCTCCCAGTTGGACGGGAAGCGTGCGGTGCGGATCGGCTTGTTGTCCGTGTGGCCGCCCACTTGGAACTGGCGGTCCTGGATGCTCGCGAGCACCGGACCGAGCTCCGCGAGGACGCGGACGCCTTCGGGCTTGAGCTTGGCGCTGCCGCTCGGGAACAGAACGGCTTCCGGTAGCTCGATGACCATCTTGTTGCGCACGATGCGCACCTTGAGCTTGCCGGAGTCGATCATCGACTTCAGCTGCTTCAACATGGAGTTGTACTCGGCGAGGCGCTTCGCAGCTTGTGCTTCGCGCGCGGCGGCCTCTGCGAGCGCGGCCTCCATCGCATCGATCTCACCAGCTTTGCCCTTCAAGAGCTTGTTGAGGTTCTCCCGGTCCTTCTTGCATTGATCGAGCGAAGTGCCCGTGTCCTGCCCCAGGGCCTCGAGCTCCGCGATCCGGGCGTCCTTCGCCCTGAGCTCGTCCTTCTTACAACCGGCCGTCAGCACCAGACTGACCGCCAACAAAAATACCCAGCTTGCTTTATGCATATGTCCCTCCAAAAGGATTGTTTTCCAAAAACGGGTGGCGCACACTACCAAGCCGCAGAGACAAGGCAACTCGCTGCGGAAGGTCGGAAAAAGCAGGCCGTAAACCCCTCGTGCGCGGTCCGACGGAAGACGAGATCGCACGGCTTATCGGTCCTCTTCCTCGACGAACAGCCCGAAAGGTAAGCCATGGCGACCAAGACAGCCTTCATTACGGGTGGCGCATCGGGCATCGGTCGAGCGCTCGCCGAAGAGTTGGCGGAACGAGGTGTCGAGCTGGTCCTCGCCGACAGGCAGCTCGCGCTCGCCGAAGAGGTCGCCAGCTCGATTCGGCGCGCTGGCGGACGAGCCACCGCCCATGAGCTCGATGTCCGTGACCCCGCCCAGTTTCAGCGCGTCCGCCGCGGGGCTCTTGCCTGCGCCGAATGCTGGTAGCTACGCAGCGACTAAGCACGCGGTGGTCGGCATCAGCAAAGCGCTTCGGATCGAGGCAAGAGAATATGGGGTTCGCGTCTCCGTCCTCTGCCCGGGCGTGATTCGCACGCCGATCCTCAGAGCGGGCGAGTTCGGCCGAACGAACCTCAACGCGGAGGGTGAGCGAAAGATGATGGCGTTCTGGGAGCGGTTGAGGCCGATGGACCCGCGCGCGTTCGCACGCAAGACGCTGCGTGAGGTCGCGCGCAACGTGCCGATTATCATCGTTCCTTCCTGGTGGAAGGTCCTCTGGTGGGTGGAGCGGCTCTCTCCGACATTGAGCTCGTGGTTGTGGCAGAAGGCCTACGACCGCATGCGCGCAGAGCTCGCGCAGCACCGACTGGAGCTCGGCTGATAGACATCGTATCCGAGGATCATGCGACGATATGCCGCATTGCAGCTTCGCAATTCGTACCCAAGCTACCTATCAGAAGTCTCCACTCGAGGTGTGAGGCTAGAAGGTTGCTCATGCTTGCCTCGAGACTTGGGTTCGTGCTCGCCTTCGTATTTGCGTTCGGCATCGCGGCTTGCTCCGACGCCGGGGTTGCTCCCCCCGAGAGCTCGCTGAGTAGTGAGGAGATCATGGATCTCCAGTACATGCGCGAAGAAGAGAAGCTTGCGCGCGACGTCTACTTGGTGCTCCATGACGAGTGGGGCCTTCAAATTTTCTCGAACATCGCGAGCTCGGAGCAGACACACACCGATGCCGTCGCGACTACCCTCGAGCGGGTCGAGATCGAGGACCCAGTCGTGGACGACACTATCGGCGTGTTCGTCGACCCGAGGCTGGCCAAGCTCTACCAGGAAATGGTCGACGAGGGGATGAGCTCTGCGATCAACGCACTGCACGTAGGCGCCACAATCGAGGAGGTCGATATGATCGACATTCAGTCTGCCATCGACCGTGCTGAGGCTCCGGCGATTATCGCGCTCTACGAGTCACTGCTGTGCGGATCGCGCAATCACCTTCGCGCATTCGCGGCCGAGCTCGAAAGTGCCGGGCAACCCTATGTCGCGCAGTTCCTCGACGCTTCGGAGGTAGAAGCGATCGTCTCGTCCCCGCGCGAGCAATGTAACACGCGCTGAGAGCCCAATTGCGCAGAGCTCATCGCTATGTCGGATGTCCCAGGCAGGCCTCTTGAATTCACTATCCGCCAACTTCGGCTGCCGCCGACGACTGCAGCTACAGGGCTGATGCAATGAGTCGTTGCGTTTCCTCGGCTAACCTGTCGTGCGCTAGGATACCGCCGTGCGCGGGCACCATGATGGCGACGGGGCGAGTCCGAAGCGCCTCTTGCATCGCGCGTAGGAGGTCCCGCTTGTCCGATGTCATGAACTTCAGCGCCAAGCCGAACACGCGGTAACCCGGTGCGCTCTTCGTCAAGCTCAAGACGAGCTTGAACGGCAGTGCCTTGGGAAGCTCGGGCATGTTCGCCAAGGTGTCGGAGGCGTACCAGGCGTAGCCCTTTTTCGTCTTGGCGTACGCCCATGTCTCTCCGCACTTGTCCGCGGGCGCCTCGATCACGCCGACGTTCCCGCCAAGCTTCTGCGAAAGCTGCGACAGGGGCTCGAAGTCCCCGGCCTCCGGATTCTTCTTCTTGATGCGTTTGGCTGCAGCCGGAGACGCGTAAAACGACGCCAACGGATAGCGCTTCTTCCACTCGGCCTGACCCAAATGGTGAAAGCCGTTGTTGGCGACCACCGACTCGACGGTGCCAAAGACTTCGAGGTCCGCGAACGCGCCTTCCGAGAGTCGATGCGGTGGGCTCAGCACGAGAAGCTTGTCGCCATCGTAGCGCGCGACAAACGCGTTCGCAGAGCCAGAACCGAATCTGTAGGTGTACGCAAGAACACCTGCGTCCTTGTCCAAGATCAACCATCCGTGCGGTGTCTGTTCCATGAGTCTGCCTATCGAGGAGGGTCGGGCGATGCAACGTGGCTTTGGACTTTAGCCTAGGTCGGCAACCCGCGTGAGGGTCCGGGTACTGTTCGCTGCGTCACCTTGTCAATCGAATAAATTGGTGCGAGTTTGGATTCATGAGTGCGAACTCGAAGCGGACGGCCAGTGAAGGCGCGACGCCAAAATCTCAGCAAACGCGAGAGCGGATCGTGCGAGCTGCGCTCGATGCGTTTGCGACCTACGGCTTCGACGGGGCATCGACCCGACAGATCGCGGCGCTCGCGGGCGAAAATCAGGGGCTCATCACATATCATTTCTCGACCAAGGAGACCCTTTGGAAAGCCGCGGTCGACTCGATCTTCCTCGAGTTCCGGCGCGAGCTCGCAGAGCGCATGCTGGTGTTGGTCGACGCTGATGTCCGAACTCAACTGCGGCTCTTGCTCATCTTCTTCGTTCGGCATGCAGCACGCCGCCCGGAGCAGATGCGTTTGATGATTCAGGAGGGCAAGGCCGACAACGCTCGCATGCAGTGGCTCGTCGAGCACCACGTCAAGGATGCGTTCGGAATCTTTGGCTCGATCATCGACAACGCGATCGAAGAGGGCATCTTGCCCGAGGCGCCCGTCGTTCACTATTTCTACATCTTGGTCGGTGCCTGCTCGCTCTTGTTCACGGTGGCGCCCGAGTGCCAGTATTTGACCGGCGACAATCCACTCGACCCGGCCATGGTCGAGGCGCACGCCGAAGCGGTCGTCAATCTCGTCCTCCGCTGACCTATCGCCAGTTGTAAGAGAAGTCGAAGAGGAAGTGGTTGGCCTTGAACCCTGGCTATCAGTTATTTATTCGATTGACAAGTCTTACGGCCTCATTTTAATACGTATGCCTAACACCCCGGACAGCCTGTCGTGACCGTTTCCCACACCATCCGAGTCGTCCAAGTGCGCCCGAACCTCATCGCGCTCTTCCTGCTCGCCTTCGTGCTGACTTGAACCATGCCGGAACGATTCGAAACCGACGTCTTGATCGTGGGTGCGGGGCCTGCCGGGATGGTGAGCGCGCTTTGCCTCGCCAAGCTCGGCGTCCGCAGCACCATCATCGAACGTTATCCCGGCGTGAACCCACATCCGAAGGCGCACGAGCTCAACGCGCGGTCGATCGAGATCCTCGGTGAGCTCGGCGTCTCGATGGAAGAGCTGTCGCGCGAGGCGGCGCCCGATGCCGATGGGTCTCGAATCTTGTTCTGCAAGACGATCAACGAGGAGCTCGGCCGGATCGACCTGCTCGCCGACGGCGGGAGTGCACAGAAATATGCGCGTCACCTGCGCTCCGACAAGCCCTACCTAAACCTGTCGCAGACCGAGCTCGAGCTCGTCATCCGAGAGCACGTCGCGCGCGACCCTCACGTCGAGCTGATGGTCGATCATGAATGGGAAGGGTTCGAGCAGACCGAGACGGAGGTGCTGAGCCGCGTGCGGTCTTTGGCAGGCTCGGCGGATACCCTGCTGATCACGAGCCGCTACCTGATCGGGGCCGACGGCGCAGGGAGCAAGACCCGCGCGTCGCTCGGGATCGAGATGATTGGCCCCGATCGACTGCAGGACTTCATCAACGCGTATTTCGAAATCGGTCTCCGGGACTACGTGCATACACCCGCGAAGCTCTATTGGATCCTTCATCCCGCGGCCGCGGGCGCTTTCATCGCGCACCACGTGGACAAACGATGGACGTACAACGTTCCCATCACCGCTCCGTACGAGAAGCCGGAAGACTTCACCGAGGATGTTCTGAAGAAGCGAATCGAAATCGCCCTCGGCACCGACCGGTACGACATTCAGATCAAGTCGGTTTCGTACTGGCGTATGACAGCCCAAGTTGCGGAGCGTTACCGTCGAGGACGTGTCTTTCTCGTTGGCGATTCAGCTCATCGATTTCCCCCGACGGGCGGCCTCGGGATGAACACGGGGATCGCGGATGCCCACAATCTCGGTTGGAAGCTCGCGGCGGTCTTGAAGGGCCGCTCTCCGGAGTCCCTCCTCGAGAGCTACGAGATCGAGCGCAAGCCCGTCGCCGAACGCAACGGAGCCGAGAGCCGCGCGAACTTCGACAAAATCTTCGAGGTCATCGAAGCCTTCGGCCTCAGTCGAGACGCACCCCAGCTCATGGCACGGATCAGCAATCACCCCTTCGTGAAGGGCATGCCGGGTTTCCTCCGGCGTCCGCTCTTGGGGCTGCTCCGCGCACCGGCCCATTTCGCATTGGGGCGTTTTCGATGGAGCCCGAGCCTCCGCAACAAAGTGGCTTCGAGCATTGAAGATCAAGTTTCGCACTTCGATCGAATCGGCCTCGACATCGGCTACGTCTATCAGGAGGGAGCCGTGGTACCCGAAGAGAATGCACCTCCCGCAGCGGAGCTTCAGGTGATGGAGTACGAGCCCACGACTCGGCCTGGCGCTCGGTTCCCGCACGTTGCCCTCGGTGGGGGTCCGAACACCGGTTCGACACATGACCTCATCGGCTACGACCGTTATACACTTCTAATCGGTGCGGCCGGGAGTGGCTGGAGCGACGCGCTACGCCGCCTGAACGGGTCGATCGAGACTCCGGTGATCTCCGTGTCGCTTGGCGACGTAAGCGCCGACACCGGCTTCGAGGGCATCGCTCGTCTTGAGGCAGCCTGTGAAATCGAATCCGAAGGTGCACTGTTGATCCGTCCTGACGGCCACGTGGGCTGGCGGCACCGAAAGGCGTCGGCCGATCCAGACGGTACCCTCTTGGCAGCCTTCCGAAACTTGAAGATAGACTGAGCGGAGAGGCCGATCGTCGGAATCGCCTCCCGGCCCTGCGGCGCCCGCCGTCTTGGTGACTACTCGACCGGGAACAGCACGAAGACCAGCAGGTCCCACGTCAAATGGGCGACCAAGGGCGCGAGAAGCCCACCGGTCCGCACGCGCAGGCCGCCCCAAACTAGACCGCAAGACAGCGCGACGATCACCAGAAGCGGCGAGCGGAAGGCGATCTGCGGAAGCACGTATACCAGTGAGGCGAGGAAGACCGCGCCCGAGCGGCCTAACGACTTCGAAAACAGGTCGATGGCCAGGCCGCGCCAGACCAGCTCCTCCGCGGCAACGACCAATACTAGAACCGGAAATGCCCAAACCGGGCCGGGAAACTGCCGAAGGAGGCCGTAGAGCTTCGGCACTTCCACGCCGATCGCGGGGACGAAATCGACGCTGATGGGGTAGAGCCCCCAGGTCGCGATCGACATGACTAGCCCGACCAGCAGA
>DASRZF010000048.1:0-13438 GCA_035686645.1 Polyangiales bacterium | reverse complement strand
CGTATTGGGTCGGGTCTTGGCCGAGCGGAGGTGGGTGCTCTGATGTCTAAACTTCGTTGCTCAGTCCTCGTGCTCGTGCTTCTCAGCTCGGTGGCCACGCCTCTTTCAGCACAGCTGCTGGAACCCACATCGCAGCAGTCGACCGAGGCAGACAGTCGGGCCGAGAAGGCGCCGTCCGAACCCGCAGACCAGAGGGCAGAGCGGACCGGTGAGGACCCGAAGCCCGAGGGCCGTGAGGACCGAAACCGTCTGTTGATCCTATTCCTCAGCTTGCTGGGCCTCGGGATCGTGCTGTTCATCCTGGAGCGTGCACGCAGCTGGATCAGCTCCAACTTTCCGCTGCAGCGAGTGCTGGGTGCGCTCGTGCTCGTTCTGCGGCTGGTTGGTTTGGGTCTGCTACTCGCGATCGTCGTTGCGTCGGTCCCCGGCGGTCATGACTGGATTCTTTGGGCTCTAGCTGTCCTCGGGCTGGTCGTTGGCTGGTCCGTCCGCGATCTCTTTGCGGACGTGGTTGCCGGCGCGGTTCTTGCCGCCGAGAGGCGCGTGAAAAAGGGGATGTGGGTGTCTGGCGACGGATTTCAGGGGACCGTCGAAGGTCGATCGCTTCGCGCGACTTGGCTGCGGGACGGGCAAGGACACCGTCTGACCGTGCCCAACCGGGCGATGGTAGGCGCGCCGATGGTGTACGATGCCGGCGCCGATGCCGAGCACGAGGTCGTGGTGAGGCTCGAGGGCTATGAGCACGCGGGCAAGGTGCGAATGGCGCTCACAGACGCGATTCTCAGCTCTCCCTGGGTGCTCGCGGGCGCAACTCCCGTGGTCTTGCGCGACCCAGCTGACCCGGTCGTCTGGCGCGTCCGGACGAAGTTGCTGGAACCACGTTTTTCGGTGCACTTCGAAGGCGAGCTTCTGGAGCGCGTCGAAGACCTGCTGCGATACATCCCTGAGCCCCAGGAGCGCGAGACCGTCCCAAGCGAAGCTCCCGCTGGCCGCTGACTAGTCGATCCAGTCGCGCAGCTCTCCTGAAATGATGCGTGGAGCCCGCTGAAGGTCTTCGATGGTTTTGGCGCCACAGAGCAACATCACGGCTCGAAGCTCGCGCTCGATGTGGGAAAGAAACGCGCGCGCCCCATCGATGCCGCCCTCGAGGTAAGCCTGAAAGACGCTGCGCGCGATTCCCGCGCAGCTCGCGCCGAGAGCGATCGCTCGGGCCACGTCGAGTCCGCCCCGAATGCCGCCGGTGGCAATCGTCGTCATGCCTGCGTCGACGCAATAGCGAACGGATGCTGCAGTCGGGATCCCCCAGTCCCAGAGAGCCTCGCCCAGTGCTCGCGATTCGCCCTCCGCGCGCAAGGTCTCGACGCCAACCCAGGATGTGCCCCCAGCACCCGATGTATCCGCGTGCCGAATTCCGATCGATCGAAGACGTGCGGCGACCTCCCTGCTGATTCCATTCCCCGTCTCTTTGGCGATGATCGGCGCATCGAGCTCGGCCCAGAGACGTCGAAACGTCTCGATGCAGCGGCTGAAGTCTCGATCACCTTCTGGCTGAACCAGCTCCATCGCCGGGTTCATGTGCACGCAAAGGGCGTCGGCCCCTACCTCGGTCATCATGTCGGCGATCACCTTGGTGCTCAGATCGCGCGCTTGCACGACGCCAACATTTCCCAAGAGAAGCACGTCCGGTGCATGCTCGCGCACCTGGTACGTCCAACTCGTCTCCGGGCGCTTCTGCATCGCGCGCTGACTCCCCAAGCCAAACGCATAGCCGAGCTCGTTCGCCACCGAGGCCAAGGCCTGGTTGATCTCCGCTGCGCGCTCGTGCCCGCCGGTCATCGCCGCGATCAAGATTGGCGCGCGCAGCTCCTTGCCGAGCAAGCGAACCCGCGTGTCGATCGAATCGAAGCTCGCCTCGGGAAGGGATTGGTGGACGAGCTTCACGCACTCGAGAAGCGTCGTCCGTTGCCGGAACGAGACTTCGTCGGTCGCGCACAGATCCAGATGATCTGCCTTTCTCTTCTCTATATCCCCGCTCATCGCATTGCTTGCTCGGCAGCGTCTCGCCGTGTACGTAGCTCGGAATAAGGACACAGACACCGTGGCGCAAGGGCAAATGGATCTCGACTCCTGGATGGGAGCTATCCGCCGTGACGTGGACGCCATCCTCGAGCGTTTTTTCGCAGCGAAGGTCGAGGAGGCCCGTCTGCTCTCGCCCAAGGCGATCGAGCTTGTCACGGAGGTACGGGACCTGACGATGCGGGGAGGTAAGCGCCTACGCCCGATTGTCACAGCCGCCGCATACCGCGCCGCCAGCGGAGCGGAGGACGTGAGCCCGACGTTCGAAGTGGGGGCTTCGCTCGAGCTCCTGCAAACCTACCTGCTGATTCACGACGACTGGATGGACGAGGACAACGAGCGCAGGGGCGGGCTCTCTGTCCACTACGCGTTCCAGAAGAAGCACGGAAACGAACATCTGGGCGCAAGCCTCGGAATTCTGGCCGGCGACCTCGCATCCACCTTTGGCTGGGAGATCTTGCTCGGCACCAGCTTCCCCGCGGGCCGGCGAGACGACGGTCTGGCCCTCTTCGTGAAGATTCAAAAGGAGGTCTTCGCCGGGCAGCAACTCGACCTGATGGCCGACGCCGACGTCGAGCGCATGCACGACCTCAAGACGGGAAGCTACACCACGCGCGGCCCAGCGGAGCTCGGAGGCGTGATCGCAGATGCAGACCCGTCTGCGATGCAAGCCCTTCGCGACTGGTCCGCGCCCCTAGGGGTTGCCTTTCAACTTCGCGACGACCTTCTAGGCACCTTCGGAACGGTTGAACAAACCGGTAAACCCGGCGATGACCTGCGGCACGGAAAGCACAATGCGGTGGTCGCCGCGTTTCGCCGTCTCCGGCCGAGTGAAGCCGAGAATGCAGCGCTCGACGCTGTCTGGGGACGCGCCGATGCAAGCGATGACGCGCTGAGGGCGGCCACGGATGTCCTCGATGCGGCGAAGTCCCAGGTCGAAGAGAGGCTGGCTTTTCTGGCGGACCGAGCACGGAGCGCGCTTGCGGCGAGCCCGTTCGATGAGGGCGCCCGACGCTTGCTGCAGGAAGTCACGGACCGACTCACGGACCGAGGAAACTGATGGGCTTCGGCCGGGGCAAGGTCATTCTACTCGGAGAGCATGCGGTGGTTCACGGCGTACCGGCGATCGCGGTGGGAATCGAACGCGGCGCTACGGCGCGCGCGTTTCCGGCAAAGAGCGATCTGCTCCGGATCGCGCCCTGGGGTCTGGCTCTCGCCCCGGACCCTTCGAACGAGGAGCCGCTCGCACGGGCGTTCGCGGCGGCTCTTGCGCTCTATCCAGAACGGCCGGCCCTCGAGGTGAACGCCGAGGTCGAGTTGCCTGCAGGCGCAGGTTTGGGTTGCTCGGCCGCGATCGGTGTGGCCGTCCTCGACGCGATCGACGAGTCACTCGGGATCGAGCGTTCGCGGATGGAGCTCGGAGCGGCTGCGCTGGCCTGGGAGAAGGTGTTTCACGGCAACCCGTCGGGTATCGACAATACGATCTCGGCGGTCGGGGGCGTCGGGCTATATCGCAAGGGTCTTGGCCTCGAGCCGCTGCATTCGAACAAGACCCTGCACCTGGTCATCGGTTACAGCGGCGTGTCCTCGAGCACTAAGGAAATGGTCGCATCGGTCGCGCGTCAGCTGGAACACGATCCTACGCGGGTGAAGAAGGCATTCGAGGGGATAGAGGTCTTGGTGCGCAACGCAAAGCTCGCGATCGAAGCGGGCGATCTCGTTGCCCTCGGACAATTGCTCGACTTGAATCACTCGATTCTGACCTCCCTGATGCTCTGTACCAGCCGTTTGGACGAGATGTGCCAGTCGGCACGCCGCGCTGGAGCGCTTGGCGCGAAGATGACGGGCTCGGGCGGAGGCGGCTGCATGTTCGCGCTCGCGGCGAAACGCGACGAAGCTTTGCGCTTGCGCGGCGTGCTCGGCGAGGGCGCTTTCGTAGCGGAGGTGAGCACGTGAGCGAACGCGCTTTGGAAGCCAGCGCGCGGGCCTGCGCGAACATCGCGCTGGCCAAGTACTGGGGGAAGGCCGACCTCAAATGGAACGTGCCGGCCGTGCCGAGCATTTCGCTCACCCTCGACCAGCTCGTCACGGAAACACGCGTTCACTTTGACCCGTCGCTCCGCGCGGACCTGGTGCGTCTCGACGGACGTCGTGCGAGCACGAAAGAGGCTGAGCGTGTGGTCGCCATGTTGAACCGCGTTCGGAGTGAGTCCGATTTGCGTCTGAAAGCGCGCGTTACGAGCCACAATCGCTTTCCGACCGCTGCTGGGCTCGCGTCGAGCGCCTCGGGGTTCGCAGCGCTTGCGGCGGCAGCCTCTGCAGCGGCAGGGCTTCGATTCAACGCACGCCACTTGAGCGCCCTCGCCCGGGCGTCGAGCGCGTCGGCTGCACGATCGATCTATGGGGGGTTCGTGGAGCTTCCGGCGGGGGAGCGGGGCGACTCCAACCTCGCTGCCAGACCGATCGCAGCGCCGAACCACTGGAACCTTCGTCTGGTGGTCGCGCTCACGGACCCCGGCAGGAAGAAGGTGGGATCGACCGAGGGAATGGAGCGCTCGCGCAAGACCTCCCCCTACTATCAAGCCTGGATCGAACAGGCCCCGAAATGGTCGCGCAAGATCAAGCGTGCGATCAAGGAACGCGATCTCGACACCCTGGGTGCGGCGATGGAACTGAGCACGCTCGCGTTTCATTGCTGCGCCATGACCTCCGATCCGCCGGTTCTCTACTGGGCCCCGGCGACGCTCGCAGCGCTGGGTACCGTCCGTGAGCTTCGCCAGCGGGGTGTTTCGGCCTGGGCGACCATGGATGCTGGGCCGCACGTGAAAGCGCTCTGCCAGGCTGGCGATGCCGAGCGCGTGAGGCACGCGCTCGCTCGAACCCCGGGCGTCACGCGAACTTGGGTCGCCAAACCGGGACCCGGTGTCGAGGTGTATGAATGAGACCCGGGGGCGCGAGCGCGCCGGGGAAGGCGCTCCTCTGCGGTGAATATGCAGTGCTCGAAGGTGCACCAGCGATCGTTGCCGCGGTCAACCGGCGGGTCTCGGTTCGCTGGACGGAGGGCTCGCAACCGATGCCTCCAGAAGTCCGCGCGACCCTCCACCACGCCCGTGCGTCGCTAGGGCCGCTCGAGGGGTCGTTGATTGTGGACGTGAGTGAGCTGCAACGAGATCAGATCAAGATCGGACTCGGTTCTTCCGCCGCCGCCGCTGCTGCAACCGCCGCCGCTGCGTATGCCAAGCTGGGCCGCGACCTCGCCGGTCCCGCGACGCTGCGAGAAGTCTTTGCCTGCGCGCTCGAGGGTCACGCTTCGATTGCTCCGCAGGGCAGTGGAGTCGACGTTGCGGCTTCGACCTATGGCGGGTTTCTTCGCTTCGCTCGCAAAGGGAACGTGATAGAGAACCGCCCTCTCAGACTTCCAGAAGGACTCCAAATCCGTCTGGTCTGGACAGGCCATGCCGCGAGAACCAGCGAGCTGCTCAGCCAAGTGCATGAGCTTCGGCGCGATGATCCGGAACGCTACGCCGCCTGCATGGAGCGGCTCTCGGAGCTGTCCGGTCAATTCGCCTCCGCCTTCGAGGCCGACCGCCCCGAGAAGATTCTGGCCACGGCGGCCTCTTACTCGACTGCCATGGGCGCGCTGGGCGAAGCGGCTGGCGCGCCTATTCTCGATGCACGGCTCCGGCACGCCGCTGAGCTTGCGGCCCGTTTTTCGGGAGCTGCGAAGCCATCCGGCGCGGGTGGCGGCGACGTGGCGATCGCATTCTTTCTCGATGCTGGCGCCGCGCGTGGATTCGAGCTGGCCTGCAAGGACGAAGGATTGCATCCTATCGACGTCTCCTGGGGTGCTCCAGGCGTACGGGCCTGCTGAAGAGGAGAGGCGCCAGATGCTGATCAATCTATACGTCTTGTCACTCGTGCTCGGAGCTGCTCTCCTTGGCGCCTCTCTCTTCTTGAACGAAAAGCGAGTCGACGCCGACGATGAGATCCGTGCTCACGACGACACCACGCGTCCTAGCCAGTTCGGACAGCTCGATGGCATCGCCGGAGGTGATTACTTCGCCAGAACCATTCGCTCACGACGGTTCTGGACGTTCTTCGTTTCCTTCTTCGGGATGACCGGACTCGTTCTCGACGGTTTGGACCTGATGAGCCCGATCGTATCGCTGATCGTGGCCATCGCGGTCGCAGGCGTTGCGGGCGCCGGCGCTTCTGCGGCAATACGGATCGGCTCTAGCTGAGCCGCTTTCCGAAGCTCAGAAGGCTCGCACTTTTTCTTCGAGCCGGTCGATCACGGGCGCCGAGAGATTCTTCCCGGAGAGCCGCGACATCTGCTGGAGCAGAGTCGGGCTGGTGACGTTGACCTCGATGAGCTTCCCGCCGATGACGTCGAGACCGACGAAAAACAATCGATCGGCTGCCAATCGAGGCCGAATGGTTTCGATGATCTTACGGTTGGCATCGGTGATCTCGGCCGGAGCCGCCGAGCCTCCTACGTGCACGTTGCTTCGCAGATCTCCCTTACTCGGGACACGTCCGACGACACCGAGAAGCTCGCCATCGACCAGAAGGATGCGCTTGTCGCCCTCGTCGTAGATTTCGGGAATCAGAGCCTGAACGATGGCGTTTCGTCTGCCGAGATGGGTGACGATCTCGACGAGCGCGTTCAGATTGCTGTCGCCTTCGGCCAAGAGAAACACGCCCTCGCCACCATGACCGTCGATCGGCTTGATGACGGCCTTGCCGCCGACGTCGCTCACGAACCGGAGGATCTCGTCCTTATGGCTCGTCATGATCGTCGCGGGCACGATCTCGGGGAAATGATGGGCGTAGAGCTTCTCGTTGGCTTCACGCAGACCCCGCGGGTCGTTGACGACGAGTGTGCTCCCCTCCAGATGATCGAGCACCAAGGTCAACCACAGATACGCATCGGTGAAAGGCGGGTCCTTGCGGATGAACACGGCGTCGACATCGACCAAGTCGATGTCCTCGGGATCGCCAAGAGTGATCGGCTCGTTGCGATCGAGGCGCATCGTCGCTCGGCGGACTCGGGCAACGACGCGCCGTCCCCTGAGCCCCACATCGCTCGCCAGACAGTGATCCACTCGATGCCCGCGAGCCTGCGCCTCGAGCATCAGCGCGAAGCTTGTGTCTTCATCGACGATGACCGTCGACACGGGGTCCATCACGAACACGAAATGCATGAGACCTTGCGGTAGCATCCAGGCCGGATCGGAGGCAAGCTGGGGCCATGAAAGCAAGGGTTTCGATCCTGATTTGTTGTGTTTCGCTGCTTCTAGTCGCGGCTTTTGCGACCGCGGAGCCGAGCACCCGATCAGAGCACTCTGCGGTGTTCAGGCAGGATGCCGTTGCCGCTGACCAAGCTGAAGCGTCGCGAGCGGGTGCCGACATACTCGCTGCGGGTGGAAACGCTGCAGACGCTGCTGCCGCAACGATGCTTGCACTCGGCGTCGTGAATCCGGCAAGTAGCGGACTCGGTGGAGGAGGCTTCGCGCTTTACTACGACGCCGCGACTGGCACTGTCACGTTCATCGACTTCCGGGAGCGGGCCCCGCGTGCGGCGACCCGCTCGATGTTCGACTCTGAGGGCGAGCAAACCGAGGGGCCAGCGAGCTCAGCGTCTCAATTGGGCGGGCTCGCAGCGGGTGTACCTGGTGAGCCAGCGGGGATCGAGACTCTCGTCAAACGTTTCGGGAACCTTTCTTTGCGGGAGGTCATCGCGCCCGCGCTTCGACTCGCCGATGAGGGTTTCACCGTGAGCGAATCCCTCGCCGCCATGGGCAGCGCCTTTGGCGTTCAACTGCGTAAGGATCCAGTGATGGCGAGCTGGGACCTCTCGCCTGGCGCGACCTTGCGCCGTCCCGCCCTGGCACGGGTGCTTCGCGCCTTCGCCGAGAAAGGCGCGTCGGTCATTTACGGTGGAGAGATCGGCCGCGAGATGGTCGCCGCAGTCCAGAAGCACGGCGGCATCATGTCCTTGGACGATCTCTATGCCTACCGCGTTCGAGTGCGCGAACCGTTGGAGACGGAGGCTTTCGGATATCGTTGGGTGACAGCGCCACCTCCGAGCGCTGGAGGCTTCACGATGATTCAAAGCCTCTCGATTCTGGAGCAGGCCGCGGGACCCGAGCCGGTGTACGGTGCCCCACTCCTGCATGCGATGGCTGAATCGTGGAAGGGTCCTTTCCTCGATCGGCAACGCTATTTCGGGGATCCGGACCAAGTCATCCTCCCGCTCGATCGAATGATGAGCCCCGGGCGAATCGCCAAGCGCGCTGCCCTCGCAGCGGGCGACCGTGCGCACGCCAGTAGCGTCTACGACTTCCCAATCGAATGGACGAGCACCGAAGTCGCCTCGCCCGAGAATGCCGGAACCTCACACCTCTGCGTGGTCGATGGGGAAGGCAATGTGGCCGCAGTCACGACGACGGTGAATCTTCCATTCGGCGCACGTTTCACGGCTGGAGGCATCGTCATGAACGACGAAATGGACGACTTCGCGAGTGGCATTGGAATAGCCAACGCCTTTGGATTGCTCGGAGGCGCGCGCAATTTGCCGGGACCTTGGAAGCGTCCCGTCTCGACGATGTCGCCGACAATCGTCTTCGAAGACGGGAAACCCGTTCTATGCGTCGGCGCATCGGGAGGCAGCCGGATCGTCACCGCCACGCAGCAAGTGGCGATGAATGTCCTGCTTCACGGCATGAGCGCAGGCGACGCGGTGGCCGCTCCGCGCATTCATCACCAGGGCGTTCCGGAGACACTACGCGTAGAGACGGTTGCACCACTCGATTCGGTTCTACAAGACGCCCTTCGCGCCATGGGGCACAAGATCGAGCCCATACACAACGTCGCCAACGTCCAGGCGATCCAGATCGAGCAGTCGGGCGATCGAATCCTTCGTGCCGCCAGCGACCCCCGAAAAGGAGGGCGGCCCGCGGGTCACTAGTGATGACTCGCGAGGTATTCATTCACTAGAGCAGCGTTCTTCGCATACTGCTCGCGCGTCGCTGCAAGGAAATACGTCTCGATGAGCCGGCCCAGTCCGAGCACGTCCGCACCGATCGTGAGCGTCACGCGCCGCTCGCACTGATGCGCCGAAACGGCTTCGATCAGAACGCTTCCGGTCGCTCGAATTCGGTCCGCCAAGGTCGAAGGAATGACTCGGAAATCATAGCGTTGCTCCGAAGCGTCGTAGAGACCCTCTTCGACGAAGCTGAAACGCTCGCCCAAGACCCTCGCGACCGCGCGCGGCATCTGATGCGTCGGCCACACTTTGGCGCGCCGATGACCAGTCTCGAGATCCCATTCCTGAAGCTCGTATTCGAAGCCGAGTCCGTCGTAGAGGTATCGATTGAAGTCCTCGCTGGAAAATATTCGCTCCCAGAAATCTCGATCTGAGCAGTCGATCAGTTGCCGAATCGCGATAGTTTTCGCCATGGCTACTCGGTGATTCGAATGACGACCACGGTGATGTTGTCCTCGCCACCGTTCTGGTTCGCTTGGGAAATCAGGGCCCTTGCTGTCAACTCCACGTCCGACCCAGCGCTGTTGACGAGGGCCAGGATACGATCGTCGCTCACCATTCCATTGAGACCGTCCGAGCAGAGTACGTAGACATCCCCGGGCTCGACTTTCTCGAAATGCAAATCGACGGCCACGCCGTCTTGCATTCCGAGCGCACGGGTGATCACGTTGCTAGGGAGGCGCTGCCTTTGCGCCTCGGAGAGATTGGGCATGACCAGCAAATAGTCGTTCAGCAAGGAGTGATCGCGGGTCAGCTGCGTGATATCGCCTGCGCGAATTCGATACGCCCGGCTGTCCCCGACGTGCGCAATGTGAATCTTGCGATCTTCCCGCTCGAAGAGAGCGCCGACGACCGTAGTGCCCATGCCCTGGACGGAACGGTTCCGAATCGAGGCTTGAAAGATGCGCTGGTTGGCTCGCTTGACCGCCGACACGAGACGGTTCTGCTCGGGTGTGAGACGACGATCCTCCGGAGGAATCCATCCGGCTCCATCGCTGTCGCGGCCGCTCGCTTCGAAGAAGGCAGTCATTTCCGCAATCGCCGTGCGACTTGCAACGTCACCTGCACGATGGCCGCCCATCCCGTCGGCAACGACGAACAGCCGATGCTCCGACAGAATGCAGTAGCTGTCTTCGTTGTGATCTCTCTGAAG
This sequence comes from Polyangiales bacterium, assembly GCA_035686645.1. GTDB lineage: Bacteria > Myxococcota_A > Polyangia > Polyangiales > Houyiibacteriaceae > SG8-38. The sequence continues at coordinate 3,161 of DASRZF010000048.1, read as the reverse complement.
TCCAACGTCAGAGAGCCCTGCAGCAATGAAGTTCATTCGTATTCAAACGCCTGGCGAGGTGATTCGACCTTCTATTGGCCTTCCACCCCGTGACGGGCAACCCAAATCGTTGACGACAGTTTATCGAATCGTCGCAGTGGAGCAAATCAGGGGTTAACGAAGGCAGGGAGATCGGGCCAGCCTGACTCGGGGTCATCCAAGTATGAATAGCGCGCGTAGTGGGTGGTCACGCGGCGCACATAGTTGCGCGTCTCGTTGAATGGGATGCGCTCCACGAAACGGTCGAGCTCCATCCTTCGACTCTCTTTCAACCAGCGCCTCACGCGACTCTTGCCAGCGTTGTAAGCAGCGATGCTCAAGGGATAGACACCGTTGAATTCGCCGGCAAGTGCTTCCATTTCTTTCAATCCGAGGGCGATGTTCGTCTCGGGCGCGCGAAGCATCGTCCGCGACACAGGTCTACCTGCGAGCTTGGTTGCGATGTCGGGCATCAGCTGCATCAAGCCGACTGCACCCGCTCTGCTAACCACCTCCGGCCGGAAACCACTCTCCTGGCGCATGGTGGCGTAGATCAGAGCACGAGGAAGCTCGCCGCGATTCTCGTCGACGACCGAGAGCCATGGCATCGGATACGCAGCATCCCACCACCAACGATGCGTCGCTGGGTCGCTATTGAGGTACGCCATGCGCCGGCGTGCAGTGGTCAATGCCTCACGATACGCACCGGCATCGCGATAGAGAGCGGTCAGCAGCGGAATGCGTTGGACGCTGGGGAAGTCGGCGACCAGCTCCCTTTCATGAGCCTCGAGCCAGGCGATTCCGTCCAGGTCGAGGCCGAGCCGCCTGTAAGCCTCGAACGTTTCGGGGACCGCGAGAAAGCTCGAAGGAACCTCCACGGAGCTCGGTGAAGATGCGTTTGCAAACGGCTCGGGCGGGGTCACGCCCAGGCGTTTGAGACGGCCGGCTGCCAGTACCGCGTACCAGTGCAGCGGCTCGACCGCGATGGCGCCCAGATACGCTTCGACCGCTTTGGGACCTCTGCGATAGGACCGGCCGAGCCAATAGAACCCTCGGGCCTTGTCCATCGAATCGGTGGCGACCGCAGCGTACTCCGAAAGGTACTGTCTCGCTCGGCCGAAGCGGCGAGTTTCGAGAGCACGGAAGCCTAGCTCCCAGAGCACCGATCGTCGCCAGCGGCCGCGCACCTGCGACTTCCCGCGCAAAAGACGCTCCATCTGGGCCTCGCCCTGCGCCCGGCCGAGCCGAATCTCGAGCCAGGCGGCCAGAAATCGTGCCTCAGGCGCGCGCTTGCTTCGCGGGTATTGCTGAGCGAATCGCCGGTACGCTCGAATCGCGCGGGCGTCCTGATCGGCGCGCGACAAGGCGCGGGCTGAGTGAAACGCATCCTCGGTCTCGTAGGGCCCGCCGCGCTGCGCCGACTGGTGCAGCACGCGAGCAGCATCGAGATAGCGGGTCCGCATGCTGAACAGCGCCATGCCGTAAACGTGCTGCCATCGAGCGTCGATCTCGCTCTCGTCATTGGGTTCGATCGCCTCGAGCTCCTCGACGGCCGCGGAAAAGCGGCGTGCGTCCATCATCTCTTCAGCACGGCTGATGCGGTCGGCTAGGCTCGGTAGAGCACGCTCCTCGAGTTGCTTGGCAGCCGCCTGCTCGCCCGGGAGAACAGCCGTCGTCCAGGCTTCGAGTGCCGCGGCGCGTGCATCTTCTGAGCGTCCGAGCTGGACATAGACTTCCGAAAGAAGGGCAAGAAGGGCCACGCGATTGGGCAGGCCGCGCTTGCGTTTCGTGAGCTTCGAAAGCTCCTCTGCCGCTGCGTCGAGCTCACCGAGTTGGACCGCGCAATCGGCGGCGACTGCACGGTCGTGTCGGGTGAGCTCTGATTCGCTCGACGCCCAAGTCAATAGAATTGGGCGCGCTTCTTCGCAGTGCCCACACTGGGCCGCCGCAATCGCCCAGCGGCGCAGGGAATCCGCACGCATCGAAGGAGGTAACGTCGACGCGGTCCGCGCAAGCTTGTCCATCGCATCGCAGGGTCGGCCAATATCGAGAAGCAGACGCCCTTCGAGGTACCGCACCCCATCCTCTTCTCTCGTTCGAGCGGGCAGCCGTGAAGTCTCTTCGAGCGCGGCCTGCGCGTCTCCGCTGCGAACCAAGGAAGCAACGCGGATCAGTCCGTCCCCGGCAAGCGCGCTAACGCCAACCAGCCATGCCAGTCCTACCCCCACGCAAAAACGTCGCAATCCGTAGGGAATCTATCACTCATTCGTCGTCGTGCAGAGGGATTGGCGATCGTCCGATGCGTCCCGTATGCTCCGCCGCTGACGATGCGAAGCGCGACTATCTTATTGCTTGCCACCCTGGGTCTCTGGGGGTGCAAACAGAATATCGGAGACAGCTGCGGCAACTCGGGCGATTGCTCCCCCACCGGTGAACGCCAGTGCGACCTCGCCCAACCCGGGGGCTACTGCACCGTCTTCTCATGTGATCCCGACACCTGCCCCCAGGGCGCCTGTGTCGAGTGGCGATACATCCCGAGCCGCACCGCCGAGACCTGGTGCATGAAAATCTGCAACAACTCCGGCAATTGCAGGACCGAATACTCCTGTGTATTGCCCGAATAGATCACGATGACCGGCGGCTTCGATGCCAACGTGCCTCAGGACGAGCGGATCGCCCGAATCATCGACCTCAGCGCCAACCAAGCAGAGGCCAAAATCTGCGTTGCGTTGGCCCCAGGCGTGAATCCGGACGAGACAACCGGAGCCCCGCCCGAGCCCGAGTTGGACGGCGGCCTCTAGCGCGCGACGGCAGGTAAGCCGACGCGACCGGTCGGGCGTAGTATGGTTCCCGTGATGTCTCCGGGCCTCTTGCGGTATCTGGCGGGCCGGCTTCTTCGGGCGCTGCTCACCGTGGTCGGTCTGGTGACGATCGTGTTCCTGCTGGTCCGCCTCATCCCTGGTGACCCGGTAGAGGCCATCCTAGGCGATCAGGCCGGTCCTGAAGAAAAGGCTGAGCTTCGCCGAGCGCTCGATCTCGACCGCCCTGTCGGAGCGCAGTACCTCAGCTTTCTCGGTGACATGGCGGACGGAAGCATGGGTACCTCGTTTCGGCAGCCCGATCGTTCGGTTTGGTCGATGATG
>DASRZF010000047.1:0-5880 GCA_035686645.1 Polyangiales bacterium | reverse complement strand
TGGCGGTACAACAGCTCAAGCCCCACGCTGTCCCCCTTGTCGTGTGCCAGGAGGAGCACCTCATCGACCTCCATGATCGTTTCGATGAAGGTTTCTACGATCTCGCCGTCCTCGAGAATCGAGTACGGGTAGCCATCGGGTTTGTCAGAGAAGCCGTAGCCCGGCGTGTCGAGGGCGCACACGAAGAAGTCGGAGGAGAGCGCAGCGGAAAGCTCTTGAAAATCGAAGCTGCTCGTCGGCCAGCCGTGCTGCAGGTAGACCGCGGGAGCAGTCGGCTCGCCTTCGCAGTGGTAGAAGAGCTCGATCGGCGAGGGCCAATTCGTGCTTTGCCACGTCATGACCGCACCCTCCCGACACCAGGTCGCAGCGCCGGGGGCCTCGGTCGCGAGTGTTTCGTCGTAGTAAGAAACGCACTGGGGTGTCCTCTCGCTTCCTAGTGGAGGCGTTGTCTCGTCCGACGAGCTGCAGGCCGTCATCCACACGATCAATGCAACTCCCAGTGACCAACGGATCATGTCATCCTCCTCGTAACCTTGGGGCGAGAAGTGCGAGGGAATCACGACCGCTCGTAGGTGACGCGATAGCGCACCGGCGTCGAGATGGCCTTAGCTGCCAAGTCCACGTCGAGGACGAGGCGTTGGCCGTCCTCAGACAGTCGGTAGATCGTCGTCCGGACGCCGTTTTCGCCCTGCAGCGTGATGACGAGATTTCCTTCTTGACGGGTGGCCCGGGCGCTGCCGCGGCGGCCCTCGGCTTCGACGGGGACGGACGGTCCTCCGACCGTGAGCGAAATCGTTGGCCCTGAGCCTGTCAGGTCGACGCGGTCCCCTACGACGGAGATGCGAACCTTCGCCAGCGGGGTCGTGCGCTCTTCAAGCCGTTCACGGCCGCGAGAACGCGTGAAATACGGCAGCTCTTGCGTAGCCGCCTCGATCGCCGCGCGTCGTTCGGCCGCCTCGGCGTTCGAGCTGGCGAGCTTCCAGCTCCCGGAGAGTCCGTCCTGGGCGCGGGCCGCGGAAGCGCCGACGCCTCCACTGATGGCGAGTACGAAAAGGAAGAAGGGAAGTGCATGTCGCGTCATTGGATCACCTCAGTGATTGTAGGTCATGTGTGCTTTGTACTTCGGGTCGGGCCGCGCGTCTGTTGCATCTTCGCTGCGTTTCGTTGCGAAGCGTAGAGTCCCTCGCTTTGGCGATTGAATGTGCTTATCTATGCGCAGGGTGTAATGCAGACCGACAAGGCACGTTTGCTCATCGTGGAAGACGACGACCAGCTCGCCGAGCTACTGATCGAGTATCTCGGCCAGCAAGGGTTCGAGCTGTCGCACGTGGCATCGGGAGACGTCGCCGCGGAAGAGATCCTGAAGACCAAGCCCGACCTTGTCATTTTGGATTTGATGCTGCCGGGAGAAAACGGTCTCGATGTCTGCCGACAGGTGCGCGACTCGTACTCGGGAGCCATCGTGATGCTCACGGCAAGCCAAAGCGAGGCGGATCACGTTGCCGGCTTGGAGCTCGGCGCGGACGACTTCGTGAACAAGCCGATCGAGCCGCGGGTGCTCTTGGCGCGGATCCGCTCCCAGCTCCGACGGCTCAACGGCGGCTGGGCCTCGAACGACCACGACGAAGACGGAATCCTCAGAGTGGGAACGCTCCAGGTCGACATCGCATCCCGTGACGTGAGCGTCGAAGGTCAGCTCGTCCCGCTCACGACGATGGAGTTCAATGTGCTCCTACGGCTCGCCATCGACGCTGGGAGCGTGGTCAAGCGCGACGAACTCTACACCCAGGTCATGGGGCTTGAATACGACGGCATCGACCGCGGGATGGACGTCCACGTCAGCCGCATTCGCCGAAAGCTGCAACGCTCGGGCTTCGACTCGAGCCGACTCAAGTCCGTGCGCGGCGTGGGCTACCTCTTGGCGAGCGGATGAGACGATCCTTCGTGAAGGTGGTCGTGAGTAGCGTGCTGGTCTGCTGGGCCCTCGCATTCGTGGCGATCGTTCTTTACGCGCGTAACCAATCGTGGACGGACGCACGAGCGCAGGGCGATGGTGTGTTCTTGGCGTACGAGCTTCTCGGCCAGGTGCCCGCGCAGAGCCGAGTCGAGCGGTTGCAGGAGCTTCGAGAGAACTTCTCGATCGACCTCACGCTCATCTCACTCGACGAGGTGCAGCGCCGTGTCGGCCGACCGGTAAGCCCCGGCGAGCAGATTCCGCAGAGGGTTTCCCCGCGGGAGGAGTGGTATTTCTTGGTGTTCGAGGACGGCGACGGCGCGCTCGCGGCCGGTCCGGTCCATCCCGCCATTCCACCGGGGGTTCTTCCCGTCGGACTGATTCTCGTCCTAGTCGGGTTGCCCTTGGTCGCCGGCCTAATTGCGCTCCGCGTGGAGAAGCAGCTCACTAAAGTCGAGCGCGCAAGCCAGGCCCTTGCGGTCGGCGACCTCAGCGTGCGTGTGGACAACCCGCACGGCTCACCGAGCGAGCTAGCGGCGAGCTTCAACGCCATGGCGGAGCGGGTGGAACGATTGATTCGAAGTCGCGACGAGCTCGTCCAAGCGGTGTCCCACGAGCTCGGCTCGCCGCTTTCGCGACTGCGATTCCACATGGAGCTGCTCGAAAACCAATCTGACGCCGAACGTGAAAAGCGACTCGATGCGATGACACGTGAGCTCGACGAGCTCGACGAGCTCGTTCGCGAGCTTCTGGGCTACGTACAATCCGACGAGCTCGAGCTCGATCGACAGGCGTTTGATCCGAATCGCGGTCTCAGCGATCTCGCCGAGCTAGCCAGACTCGAAGCATCCGAAGACCGGGTGGTCGAGGTCGGTCTGGCGGTGCCCAGCGGCGCCAGCGTATTTGCCGATCAGCGCCTCTTCCAAAGAGCGGTGGAGAACATTCTGAGAAACGCGATGAAGTACGCGCGCGGGAACGTACTGCTCGAGCTCACGCAGGACGATGAGCACGTGCAGGTGGTCGTCCATGACGACGGGCCCGGCATTCCCGAGGAGCTCCGAGAGAAAGTCATGATTCCGTTCTTCCGGCTCGAAACCGATCGAGATCGCAAGACTGGGGGGGCGGGTCTTGGCTTGGCCATCGTCAACCGGATCATGCACCGACACGGCGGGCGCCTCGCGATCGACAGCTCTCCGCTCGGCGGTGCGATGGTCACAACGTGGTGGCCGACTCTTCAGGCGTCACGCTAGACGTACTTGAAGTTCTCCTTCTGGAGCGGGCATCGAATCTCGGTTTGAAGGAGGCTGCGCTCCAAACTGCGCTACTTTTCGCTACAGTTAATGGCTGGCGCGCACTCGACCTCCCCGTCAATCCTATCGTCCAAGTCAACGTCCACGCTTGTCTTCGACCAACTAGGAAGCTCCTGAACCATGCCCCAACTCCGTATTTCGACCGTCGCGTCGGTTGTCCTGCTCGCGAGTCTCGTATCCGCGTGCGGCTCCGATTCCTCCTCTGAAGCTACCGCGCCCAAGGGTTGCGACTACCCAAGCACCTTCGCCGCGATCCAAGAGACTATCTTCGAAGCGAAGGGCTGCAGCGCCGATGTTTGTCACGGCGAGCAAATGGAAGGCGATCTCAATCTTCGTACGGACGCTTCGTACGAGGCGCTCGTCCGCACGCCCAGCGTGATCGATCCCGACATCCTTCGCGTGTTTCCCGGCGACGAAGAGCGCAGCCTGCTCTACCTCAAGGTCGCAGCTGCAACCGAGGGCACCGAGACACCCGGCGCGGCAATGCCGATTGGCGCGGACCCACTGACCAGCGACCAGCTCGAGGCGGTTCGTCTCTGGATCCGCGGTGGCGCTGCCGAAGACGGGATCGTGGGTGGCACCCTAGAGCTGCTTGGCTGCGAAGGCATGTTCGACCCGGAGCCGAACAAGATCAATCCCCTGCCGGCGCCGGCTGTCGACGAGGGCGTGCAGTTCTATTCGGGGGCATGGGATCTCGACGCGGAGTCCGAGGACGAGGTCTGCTTCGCGACGTACTACGACTTCAGCGACCAAGTGCCCGCCGACTACCAAGTCGACTGCCCCGAGCTCGGCCAGGGTCGGAAGTGCTTTGCGTTCCGTCGGAACGAGCTCGCCCAGGACGGGCAGTCGCACCACAGCATCATCGACATCTTCACGCCCAGCTCGGATCCGAACGGGGGTGACTGGAAGAACTGGGAGTGTCTGGGTGGTGCTACATCTGGCCAACCCTGTGATCCAACGGACTTCGGTGCTTGCGGGGAACGCGGTCAGTGTGCAACCCGCCCCGAGAGCAAGGTCGCGTGCGTAGGCTACAGCAATGCCCCGTCGAATTTCGCAGCTGGCGGCGGCTTCGGCGGTGGCAGCGCGACCACGGTCTCTCTCTCGGGCGCGCAGGAGTCGACGCGAATCGACGAGCCACCGGTTGGTGTGTACTCATTGTTACCACTCTCCGGGTTCGTCTCGTGGAACAGCCATGGGTTCAACCTCACGAAGCAACCCACGAGCATCGAGCAGTGGGTCAACCTCACGTTCGCATCCGAAGACGAGCGTCAGTACGTCAGGCGTTCGATCTTCGAATCAGGTCGGATCTTCAGCATGAGCCCGGTCGCACCGTTCGAGAAGAGGGAAGTCTGCATGACCTGGACCTTGCCGCAGCACTCGCGGCTTCTGACCCTGAGTTCCCACATGCATGCACGCGGTGAGCTCTTCCGTATTTGGTTGCCGCCGAACACGCCGTGCGAGGGGGTAGATACTTGCGAGCCGCGAAACAGCGCCGCGGACTACGAGAGCCGTTTCTACGACGACCCTGCCTATGCCTATTACGATCCCCCGCTGGAGTACTCGTCGGACGCTCCGGCCGAGCGCACCTTCCTTGCGTGCGCCGTGTACGACAACGGCGCCGACAACCCGTTCGACGTCAAGAGAGAGTCGACTAAGCCGAAGACGCCCTCGTGTGACCATCCCTTCGGGCAGTGCGGTTGTCCCCCTTCACAACGCGCATGCTTCGGTGGCGACAACGAAGGCATGAGCTGCGGAGGCGACGACTCGGTATGCGGGGAGGGCGGCATGTGCGACGCGTGTCCCCTGCTCGGCGGTGTCACCACCGACGATGAGATGTTTCTACCGCTCGGGTCGTACTACGTGGCGGAACCTTGAGCACAGTGACTCCAAGTTTGGTCACGACTTCGTGTCGTACGTGCGATCTCTAACCTGTGTTGCTCCGAGACGGTGTCGTCGGGGCGTTCACTCGTGGAGGAGCCGCGTCTGGAACTCCCTAGGCATCATTACCTCGATCCCCCCGTACCCAGAGGCACGGAGGAGAGCGCAATCCCCAGACACAACGCAGGCAGCGCTACCTGCCAACGCGCAGGCGAGCGGCGAAGAAGATGCCTGACATCAGGGCCTTCGTGTCGAGGACGACTCTCATCCCCGACGACGGGATGCGCGGACCGCTTTCTTGATATCGGAGCGCTTGACTCCGGGCTTGCGGGCCTGACTTCGCACCTTGCGAGCGAGCGCCTGGACCTCTCGCCTGTCCGGTGCCTCGATCTTCTTCAGGATTACGATGTCGCCTTTACCCAGTACCGCTTCGCCAGCGTTTCCGCAATCGAGCGGCGCCGTGCCTTCGAGCGCGCCCAGCGCACGGTGGAGCTGGGTAAGGACACCCAACCCCAATCCCGGCACACGCAAAACGTTGGCGAAATCCACCGAAGGGAGGCAGCAAACAGCCGAAGGCGGTCGCCACGTGGTCACGCGATCCATGGCGGAGTTCGCTAACCGTGCGCAATTGCTTCGCTTGTTTGGTGGAGGCGGTGGGAATCGAATATCGGGCGACTCGCCTGGTCTAAACGATTCTCGAACGGTTTCGCGGACAGGTGTCGAGCAAAACACGTCCAA
>DASRZF010000046.1:0-2426 GCA_035686645.1 Polyangiales bacterium | reverse complement strand
GCCTCCTGTGTGTGGAACGAAATGAAGCCGCCCGGCTCGAGCGGGAGCGAAATCCGTGGGAGGGCGTTTGCGATGGCATCACCGATGGCGATGTCGATGCTCTGGTTGAGTGGCAAGTCGATGTGCACGTTGAGCGTGCGGGCTTTGTTTCGGAGCGCGGCGTTGAGCTCGTCTTCGAGATGGAGGCTCAGCTCCGTATAGATTTCCGACATGAAGCCGCCGACGAGGAGCACTTCTTGCTCTTTGGGTGCGATGATGCCGCCGGTGCCTCCTGCGCCCCCGGCTGCGCCGTCACCGCCTTGACCCCCGAAACCTGAACTACCACCTGTTCCGCCGGTTCCCGCCGCGCCCATGCCGCCTGTCCCCGCGGAGCTCTCGGAGGAATCACCGCAGCCCGTCGAACCAAAAGCCGACAAGGCTAGGCAAGCGAAGAGAATGGATGCGCATCGGATGAAGCGAGGCATGTGAAGCGAACCAACGAAGGGCCAAGGTCTCATAGTTGGCACGGATGGGTCAACCGGGGCCGAGCGGGTGTGCGTCAGGACACAAGTCGGCACTCGGCGCTTGATCGGTCTGGAAGAGCTGCCGTACAACCTCGGATGACCGGCACGCTTTGGTTTTGTCCGTTTGCTTGCGAGCGGCTGGGTCGACGAGAAGGGAACGGTCATGACGAATGAAGAACGACAAGGCGAGATGGGGCGGCATCTATTGCAGCTTGGTGTGCTGCTGTTTTTCATCGGGCTGCTGACTGGGTTTGCGCTTCCGCTGGCGGCGAATCCGCGGATGGCGCTTTCGAGTCACCTCGAGGGCGTGATGAATGGGCTCTTCCTTCTGGCGCTCGGCGCGATTTGGCACCGGTTGCGACTCGGTCTTCGCGCCTTGCGCATCGCGTTCTGGCTCGCGGCGTACGGGACCTTCGTGAATTGGGGGACGACTTTGCTTGCGGCGATTTGGGGCGCTGGGGAGAAGATGATGCCGCTTGGGGCGGCTGGTCATACCGGGAGCTCGGCGCAGGAGACGCTCATCGCGTTTGGGCTCATCTCGCTCTCGATTGCGATGCTGGTGGTCTGCCCGATGGTCCTGTGGGGGTTGCGCGCGGGCGCTGATGCGGGTGGGAGGACTCGGCTAAGCTGAGGCGGAGCGAGAAACTCGAAACGAGCTTGGAGGACCGATGCGTGAAGCGAATCCGAATACACGGACCATTTTTTTGATGCTGGCGCTCATCGCGGCGGTGGAGATCTTCCGACCGGCGCCGGCGCTCACTCAACGGACGACGGAGCAGTCTGTGCGCGACGTGGTGTACGAGCTGCGCGGCATCAAGCAGGAGCTCGCGCAGATCGAGCGGAAGATGAAGTGAGGCGTGGCACCCGTTGAGCGGGAGAGCCGCACACACGACGGAACGCGCTTCGACTCGGCGACCCGTACAGGTTCGCCAAGTCGAGCGGCATTCTCAGTCAGCGTGACGGGCTGCTCGGGAGCGATGCCTTAGGCCTGGCCGCCGTCGGTTCCGCCTTGTCCGTCGTCGTCGCTGTCGCTGTCGCTGTCGCTGTCGTCGCTGTCGTCGTTGCCGTCGTCGTCGCTGTCGCTGTCGCTGTCGTCGTCGCTACAGTCGGCGCCTTCGTGTCCATCGTCGTCGCTGCTGCCGTCGCAGTTCTGGTTATCGTCGTCCTGAGGCTCACAGAAGGAACCGCCGTGCTCGAGCTCGCACTCTTCGCCCTCCGCGCAATCGAGGTCAGACTCACAGGCCACCATGCCGCCGTCTTCTCCGTTCTGGTCACCGCCATGCGGCTTGCAGAAGGAGTCGCCGTGCTCGAGCTCGCATTCCTCGCCTTCGGGGCAGTCGAGGTCAGACTCGCAGGCCATGCCGGATCCTCCGCCTGAGCCGGAGGCCTGGCGGTTGGCAAGCTCGGATGAGCCGGCGCTCGGCTCACCGCAGCCTTGAGCGAGTAGAAATGCGGCTCCGAGAAGTGACCAGGTTAATCTTGAATTCATCGCGTGCTCCTTGTTTGAACGGGCTTGGGGATTGCTGCGCGAGGCCCCAGCCGGGCGTCGCTCCCCTCAAGTGACCAGTCGGGTGAAAAGCGGTTCGGATCCTTACAACTTCATACAAATGAGCCGGGATAGCCGCCTGTGGACACTAGTCTCATAATGGACGGCTCGATGGCCGTGTCCAAAACAGCCAGCATGCTCAATCGAGAATCGGATGGGCTGCGCGACGGAGAGGAGTCTGTTCCTGGCGATGCAGAGCTCGTGGCGTCACTGCAATTGGGTCACCCTGAAGCGCGCGCGGCGTTCTTCGATGCGTACGGCGAATTCGTGGAACGCTTGCTGATTCGCGTGCTCGGGCGCGATTCCGAGATCGAGGACCTTCTCCACGACGTGTTCGTGCAGGCGTTTGCCAACATCGGTCAGCTGCGTGATCCGAC
>DASRZF010000045.1:0-2456 GCA_035686645.1 Polyangiales bacterium | reverse complement strand
GGAAACACAGGCGTCGCGTACAGCCTGTTTGGCGCGGCGATGGGCTATCGAATCCAACTCGTGATGCCGTTGAACGTCTCGCAGGCTCGCAAGGACATCGCACGAGCGTTTGGTACCGAAATCATCTTCAGTGATCCGATGGAAGGCTCGGATGGCGCCATCCGAATGGTGCGAGATCTGGTTGCCGGCGACCCGGACCGGTATTTTTATCCGGATCAATATTCCAATCCGTCGAACCCTAGGGCTCACTACCTCGGCACCGGACGCGAGATTCTCGAGCAGGTCGGCGACGAAATCACGCACTTCGTGGCGGGGCTCGGCACGAGCGGTACCTGCATGGGTACGACGCGTCGTTTGCGCGAGCACTCGCGTAAGATCGAGTGTGTGGCGGTAGAGCCCGCGGAGGCCCTACACGGTCTCGAAGGACTCAAGCACATGGCGAGCTCGCTCGTTCCGGAGATTTTCGACCCGAAGCTTCCAGACGAGATCCTATCCGTGAGCACGGACGCGGGCTGGGACATGTCCGATCGATTGGCAGCCCAGGAGGGATTGCACGTCGGCCACTCGACGGGCGCGAATGTGGCGGGTGCGCTCGAGGTCGCCAAGCGCGAAGAAGCGAGTTGTGTCGTCGCGATCGCCTGCGACCGAGGCGACCGGTACTTTGCTCCGATGAAATGGGAGAAACACTATGAATGGTGAGCCCTTGCCGTGGATCTCGGGAGACCTCGAGATCGACAAGTCGGTCATGGACGAGATCGAGCAACATGCGCTCGAGTGTTATCCGAGCGAGAGTTGCGGGTTTGTCTTTGGCCCGGCCGACCGCCCGGCGGTTCTCGATGCGTTGCAGCGCGAGGAAAACGAAGCGGACAAGTACCACGCGCTCGACCCGGTTACCTTCCCGCGTACCTCGAACACGTATTTCAAGATCAACGAGCTCCGCGCGGCGCGAACCTTCGAGCAGGGAGAGGAGAAGGGTCGCCCCGTGAAGGTCATCTACCATTCGCACTGCGACGCGGGCGCATACTTCTCGGACGAGGACGCTGCGACCTTTGCCAACGGCGGCCAGCTGATGTGGCCCTGCGCCTACATCGTGGTGAGCGTCATGGACAGCAAGGTCGCCGAGCGACGCCTATGGGTACACGAACCTGGAACAAACCGGTTCCGCGAGTCGACGCTTACGATTCGAGAGGCCTGAAACGTCAGTCGTTGGTCTGGCGCTGGCGCTCTCGGAGACGAGCTTTCTTGCCGCGCAGATCACGGAGGTAGAAGAGGCGCGATCGGCGGACGTGGCCGCGTGCGACGACTTCGATCTTTTCGATTCGAGGCGAGTGAATGGGAAAGATTCGCTCAACCCCAACGCCGCCCGAGACCTTGCGGACCGTGAAGGTCGCGCCCGCGCCTCCACCCGACTTGCGGATCACCACGCCCTTGAAGACCTGGACACGCTCCTTCTCACCCTCGCGAATGCGGAAGTGCACGTTGATCGTGTCTCCCACGCGGAACGGGGTCGATTCACGCATTTGCGACTTCTCAATCGCTTGGATTTCAGGAACGTTTCCACTCATCACTAAGCCTCTTCCGAAACGGAGCCCGGGGTTAGCACGGGGCCAAAAGGGGGTCAAATCGGGTCGTTCGCCAATGATTTCCCTGTGAAAAGCCGATCCAGGGTGATGGCGACGGCAGCCCGAACCGAGAGATGGTTGAACTCGCCCGGTCCATCGATCGGCTCCAAAAAGACATCGGCACGCTGCAAAACACGGTCGCTGAGGCCGTGTCCGGTGCCGAACAGGAGCAGTGTGGGCCTGTCCTCCGTCCTGAGGCGAGCCGCTTCCTCGGCGTAGCTGCTGCGACCCGTTCCAGGCCTCGCCGAGGTTGCGAGCAGCCGCGGCGGATTGCCTTCTTCGGCCTCGATTGAGGCGATCGCCTCGTCGATCGAAGCGGAGAGCCGGACCAGAGCGATCGCCTCTCCCCGCTCCGGAAAGCGCTCTTTCCCGGCTCCCGAGCACCAGTGATCGATGATCCGCTGGACCACCAAATGCTGTGCCTCGATTGGGCTCACCACGAAGTACCCGCGCAATCCGTAGGTCCGCGCGCTCCGAGCGATGTCATGCACGTCGATATTGGTCACCGAGGTGGTGACCTCCTCGCCCTGCCGGTCGACGACGGGGTGATGCACGAGCGCGCAGTAGACCGAACCCACCATGGCGACTTACCACACGATTGGGGCCAAAGCAGCGGCAGTGCCAGCAACTGTGGTTGCGCGACTGTGCGACCGGAGGACGGCTCGCGACTCACGTGCTCGCGATTGGGACCCACTCGCCCCCAATTCCATAAGACGACCCACGGCTAGGCTCGACCCAATCGCTGCGCTGCCCATCCCGAGCCGTCCTCCTCCCTACGGCAGCGTCAGCGCCAGCGTGAGTGCCAGCGCCCAGTGCCAGCGCCCAGTGCCAGTG
>DASRZF010000044.1:0-15576 GCA_035686645.1 Polyangiales bacterium | reverse complement strand
GGATGTGAAGCGGCAGATCACCGCCGTGACCGAGGCGCAGCTTCGATCCCTCAGCGACCTGATGGAGACGCTCCCGCCCGGCACCGTTGCCGCGCTCGTCAACGATGTCAAGAACCCGATCGACATCGCGAGGCCGCAGCTCGTCGTCGTGGTGGGCTACGAACGAACGAAGGGAGCGATCAATCCCGTCGCCGGAAGCCACTGGAAGGTGATCGTCGCCGCGCCGGAGGGGTGGCGAGAGCAGGGCATCTTTGTGTCTCGCATCGTGCCGCTCGCTGGTGAGCCGAGGACCACGCTCCAAAAGAGCGACATCCCCGGCGCGATCCGGCCCTACTCGGTTGCCGCGAAGCAGAAGTTCACACGCGAGCGCATCCTCGATGTGTTCCAGTGGGCCGCGACCGACGCCCGGGAGATCCGGTTCATGGCCACCGGGAACCTGCTCGCTGCGGCGGAGCAGGTGAATAACCGGGGCCAGATCATCATGTTCACGACGAGTGAAGGCAAGGTGCGTCAGGGCATCCTGATGCCGCCGTCATTCACCCCGAACGAATTCCTGAACGCACGCCCGATCAAGTTCTCGAGCGTCGAGAATATCTTCAAGATGATGGAAGCACGCAAGCCGGTCTTTGCGGACGAGGAGGGCGACATGATCGTCAGCCTCGATGGCGGCGGGCAAACTGTGCGGTTCAATGCCGTGCAGGCAAAGCGGCGCGGCGGCAAGTATTACCTGCACGAGAAGGCGCTCGCCGCCGCCGCCCCGAACCAGTTCGTCAGCGGCGGTGGCCGCATGAACATGCGCGTCAATCTCGAGCAGGCGAAGAAGGTCTTCGAGGCGTACCGCGCGAGCGGCATCTTCTTCCGGCCCGAGAACACGCCGGGCGACCGAGACATCGCCGCCCGCATCGAAGGTATCGACAGCGATGTGGATTCCGCGTTCGGTGGTGGCGGAGGTTTGGACAAGCTCCCCGGGCGAGCGAACATTCAGCCGCAGGGTCCGTCACTCAAGGCGTTCTGGCCGCACGTTCCGTACGGTGAGATGAATCCGCTCGATGACCACCTGCCGTCCTACATCCACCCACGGGAAGGCTTCCTTGTGGATGCGTGGGAGGCAACACGGCTCCTGCTCGGTGAGGTCGGGAGCAACGAGCTTCGCGGTGCGGTGATGCCGAAGATCCTCGGCGCGAAGATCATGGGCCTCGCCGCCATGCGATCGATGCCGGGTCAGTCTTTCATTCATGTGCGTGATCCTCGTGTCCTTGGGACGCTGACGCACGAGGGTATGGGCCACGGGCTCGACTTTGTGCTGCTCGGTGGGAAGCGACGTTTTCACAAGACCATCAAGCACCGCGTCCCGGGGATCGGAATCGGCGAGAAGGCGCTCAGGCGTGAGCTGACGGCGGCGTCGGAGAACTTCAGGCCGCTCCCGTTGGGAATGACGTGGCAATCGAACAACAAGCACATCCACTACCGCCTCCAGAACGAGGAGCTGGTCGCCGATACGCTCGCGCTGTACGCCATCGACCCCGCCGCTGCGGAAGAGAAGGCCCCGGAGTTCATCGCCAACGTCAAGGAGCAGATCGCCGCGAATGCGTTCGCTCGCGCGATCTTCAACATGCTCCACAACGGCATCTCGGTCGGCCCCACGCCGCCCGTGAGCCGCAGTGAGCAGCACACCCACATTCCGCCGCCGCTCGTTCATGGGCCGCTCGCGCTGGAGCCCGCCCTGCGGCAGCAGGCCATCGCCGACGCGAGGGCGACGAAGAATCTCGATGCTGGACGGACGGCGCGGGCGTACACGTTCACGCGGAAGCTGCGGCGGATGTTCCCCGAGACTGTTCGCATGGACATGCACGCCGCGATCGAGGGCACGCGGAACGTGTTCGTCGATGCCGACGGCAACTTCCTGAAGGTCAAGGGCGCGAGCGGCATTCCGCTCCAGCCGAAGGCGGGCCAGCCGAGTGTGGTCGGCGTTACGGTGCCGGGCGGCTACTACGACATCGCCCCCGCTGGCAATCAGGACTCCTACGAGAAGGTCATGGAGCGGCTTCAGGCCAATCCGAACTGGCCGCTGATCGATCGCCTCCTCCGCGAAGCTCGCTTCATGCACGAAGAAGCCCGCATGGACGTGAACAAGATCGCGGAGATTTCCGGGAAGGGCAGCGAGTTTCTTTCATGGCTCCCGAACTACGTCGGCCATGAGTATCAGGTTCCGGACGCGGACGCCTCGAACTTCGCCGCGAAGTGGATCACGAAGACCAAGCACTCCAAGAAGCGGAAGTATCCGACCCTCGCCGACGCGGTTGATGATCCGGACTTCCCGCTGCGTCCACTCACAAACGATCTCGCGTTCACGATGGAGCGGTGGTACGAGCGTAACTATCGCGCCGCGGCGACGCTCAAGTTCGTCCATGATCTCCGCAGCCTCCGTACCGCCGACGGGCGGAAGCTCATTGTCCATTCGCACTCTGATCCGGATTACGTCGGCAGCGGTGAGCACCAGTACGTCAAGGTGGATATTCAGGCGCTCAATCGGTTCTTTGGCACCGTCGGCAAGGACGGTGTCTTCCGACTCTTCGAGGGGAACACCTACGTCCATCCGGAAATCGTGCGGCCTCTTCAGGCGGTCCTTCAGGAGCCCATGGCCGAAGGCACGCTGCGGGTCATCAACGCGATCAACCAGTACGCGAAGGCCCTCAACGTCTCCTACTCGCTCTTCCACCACGCCACACTGTACGAGTCATCGACGGCCCTCAACGCACGACCAGAGCGTGGGCAGGTGCTGCGCGGCATGCTCATTATGCCGACGGAGCAACACTCGCTTGGTATCGCCCGGGGCCAGTTTCCGGGGGAGCGCGGGGGCATCAAGTCCTTCGGCCCCATGTTCACAGCGACGGCGGGGCACCGGCTTGCGGAGCTGTACGGTCTCGAGGATTCCGCGTCGGCGGGCCTCCCGCTCGACATGCCCGCATCGACCGACCACGCGCGGCAATACATCCAGAAGCTGTCGCGCAGCGTCAGCGCCGGAACGAAAGGCATCCCGCTCGTTGGGCGACTCGCCAAGCTCAACGAAAGGATGCTGGAGGCGTACAACCGCCATCTCTGGGAGGACGTACACGCGGGCCTCGTGCTGTTCTCGTACCACTCGCTCGTCAACCAGTGGACGGGCCGGACCACCAAGGATGGTGTTGTTGTCTACGAGAAGAAGGACCAGTTGGCGCGTCGCGGCATGTCGATCGAGGACGCACGGGCGACGGCGGCGCACGTCGTACGCAATGCGCTCGGTGGCCAGCGTGAGCTGAACCTCCCCCGGTTTGGTGGCGACAGTGGGTTCGCATGGGCGGAGCCGATCACCATTCGCCAGCACCAGTGGATCGCACAGGTAGTGTTCGCGCCGGACTGGACGATCGCGCAGATTCGTCAAGCCGCATCGCTTCCGCTCGAGACATCACGGTTCGTTCGGCGGAACCTTCCACAGCTCATCCCGCTCGATTTTGGTCTCATGGATATCCCCGTTGTTGGCAAGAAGCTCAGGGATGTTGGGCTTCAGGAAGGGCAGGACATCATCCGTGCGCTGACTCGCGTTCGTGTTCCGATTCGTATCGAGCGGAAGACCTCCTCGCGGCTGTCCGCAGGAAAGTCCACCGAGGCGAATCGTGGTGGTCCGGGGCCGCAGGAGGTGAACAACTTCTACGCCTTCAGGGCGACGCTGCGCATCTGGTCGAACATGTTCGGTGTGCTCGTCGGCATGATGGCGGCAGCGCAGCACGCGATCTACCTCTGGGCGCGCGACGAAGATCCGGACATGCAGCCGTTCCCGTGGCTCAATGAGCCGGGGCACGAGTTCGATATCGACATGACGCCGTTCTATCGATGGTTCCACCGGTTCTGGGGCATTCCGATCGGGCTGGAGCGGTTCTATATGAGCCCGGGCAAGCAGGTGAAGGAAATCTTCCGCTACTTCGACGACTTCCCAAAGGGCCTCATCGAGAGCGCGGGGAACAAAGCCGCGCGACTTCTCCAAATCATCGGCGAGCAGGCATACGGGCACTCCGCCGGGTCGGAGTTCCCGATGGCGTGGACCGGCACGGGGTTCCGCCTGCGGACGCGTGGTCTCGAGAACATGGGCCAGCGGGGCTTGCATATCCTCAGTCGCTTCGCTCCGTTCAGCCTCACCGGCAACACCGCCTTCTTTACGTTCCCGAAGCGTCAGGGCATGACGCCATGGCAGGCCCGCGAGCAATACACCGACCTGATGCGGGCGTGGGCGGAGCCGGGCTGGTGGAAGCGAACGAAGGAGCTGCGCGGCATCTCCAAGGAGGAGCAGGAGAAGGCGGTGATCGATGATCTTCGCCGGGTCGATCTCGCGCTGAAGCTCAACGGGCGGGTGGGCCGCAGGGATATCTTCGCGCAGGCCAAGGGCCGTCTGAAGTCGGCCTACCTCAACCGGCTCATCAAGGAAATGGAGCGGGCGGACGACTCCACCGACACGCTCGTCGCCCTGATGAACCTCGGCGCGACGACGCAGTATCTCCGCGAGGCGATCGCAGGGAAGGGCGGCGACGAGAAGAGTGACGCCATGGCGAAGAAGGCGGAGGAGGACCTTCAGTTCGTCCTCGACGCCGGAGTCCGCTCACGGATCCTCGACTACGACCGGCTCATGCTCGAGGGCGACCCGGCCTCTATCGCCGCCTACGACCGTGAGCAGAGGCGTCTGGAGCTGACGCACCGGATAAACCAGCTCAAGGCAGGCTCGCCCGAGATGCGTGAGCGGGAGCGAGCGCTGGACGATCTCATCAAGCGGCGGAAGGCTGGCATCGGCGACCCGAACCAGTAGGCCATCCACGGCCATCCACGGCCATCCACGGCCATCCACGCGCTGGACGTTCGCTGGTCGTTCGCTGGTCGTTCGCTGGTCGCCTATGGGTATTCTGGCATAATCTGGTAAGATGCTGCCCCTATGGATGAGGGCAATCTACTCTCGACGGCACAGGTCGCTTTGTGGCTCGGTGTCCACCAGAAGACCGTCTATAACCTCATACGTACAGACAATTTACCGGCCATAAGGGTCGGTGGCTGTTGGCGCTTCACGGAAGAAAGCATCACCAGATACATCCAAGCACGGAAGCAGAACCATGGCTGAATCTGAGGCGTTCATTTGGGATAAGGTGTCGCGCCAGAAATGGGGCACGCCGGAGAAGCCACAGGGGCTCGCGAGGGACGAGCTGAGCGCAGCGTCGTGCCTCGTCGGCATCGGGTGTCTTCAGCGGATCGCTTCCGCCGTGGAGATCCTGACGGATCCAGAGGAGGCTGAGGCACGCCGCCAGCGGTCAGAGCGGCTCGGTGACGCGGGGGCGATGGTGAGGAAGGTGGCGCTCCTCAAGGAGCCGGTGGCCCTTGCCGTCCGCAAGAAGCTCCTCGAGGTCCTGAAGCCCGGGTACGCGGGTCGCAACGCTCAAGGCACATTCCGTGCGAAGGTCACGCGGCGGATGCTGTTGAACGTCGAGACCGAGGCGGACCGGGACCGGGTGCTTGCCGAGATCGCGAAAATCGATCTGGACTGGTGCGCACGGACCGCCGATGAGATCTTGACCACCGCCCCCAAAGCCTTCCCTGCCATCCATGGAATGATCGATGCCCAACGACAAGCCAAGCGTGAACCTACCGATCGTGAACCTGTCGGTGCTCCGGCGCACACACCTGTTCGGTCCGGAGATGACACCGGATGAGATTCTGGAGCGGCGGTCCGCTGTGCTGCGGGCCGTCGCGCTCGTCAAAGAGGAGGCGGCAGCGTTCGATGCCGCCATGATCGAATGGATGAACGAACACAGGGTCGTGTCGCTCGAGATGGGCGACAAGATCGTCACGGTGACGCGACCCAAGAAAACCCGATGCCTCAGCAGTCGCAAAGCTGCCTCTGCTGTCTTCAGCGCCAGCGGTGGGGATGTGGAGGCTTTGTTGTCGTGTCTTGGTGCGAATGCCATCAAGCCCGGCGCTGCTCGCACGATTCTGTCACCGGACGTGTGGGACGAGAACTTCGAGGTCACGGTGGACGAGAAGCTCAAGATTGCGGAGATCCCGAAGGGTCTTCTCAAAGGTCGATGCAAAGGTTCTACAGGAGATTCCAAGTGAACATTGGGGACACGTACACATCCGGCGAATGGCTCAAGGCCGCTGACCTGAACGGACAGGACTACGCACTCACGATCAGGACCGTGATCGGGGAGCACCAGTTTGACGACGGGCAGAAGCAGATCGTGATCGACTTCCACGAGACCGAGAAGAAGCTCGGCCTGAATTGGACGAACGCGAACACGATCGCGGAAGACCTTCAGTGTGGCGGTGACGACATCGAGCAGCATTGGCCCGGCAAGAAGATCCGGGTCTACCCGACGCGCACGCAGATGGGCAAGAAGACCGTCTCGTGCATCCGGATCCGTCACGATTGGGGCGGCAACCTCGCCCCCGCTGCACCGGTTGCGACGCAGCCGGTTGCGCCGCCGGTCACAACGCAACCGCCAACGCCGCCGTTCCGTCAGGACCCGCTTACGGGTGCGCTGAACGCGCAGCCCGCCATCGGGTCGCAGAAGCACGCCCCGGTCGCCGAAGAGGACATTCCGTTCTGATGGACACCAGAGAGACCTTCTTCCCCAAGGCGGACCCATCCGCCGAACGTCGCAGTCGGTTCGGTCTGGAGTGCGCGAAGGTCGAACGGGAACGGGTGCTCGTTGACGAGCTGCTCGGCGGGCTGAGCGAGGAGGAGCTGACCGCATTGCGTGCAGCCACCCTCGCTCAGCCCGGGATCCCGGCCTTCCTGCAAGACCTCTACCCAGAGGACAGCCGGATGCTGCGGATGCTGATGTTCAACGTCCACCAGAAGGGCGAGCTGGCGTGATCTCACAGGCGCTCGGTTGGGTGAAGCGGAAAGCCATGTCCCGCATGGACTCCACGCAGCTCAGGGAGCTGAGAGAGCTTCGTGCGTACGCCCGGGACATGGAGCCCATCCTCGACAACATCGACATGCTGCTGAAGCTGACGGAGTGTGAGGACGAAGTGAGCGTCCCGCTCGCCACGTCGGATTTCTGGCACCCGGACTACCAGTCGAGCGCGAAGGACGGCCCACGGCGGTTCCTGCTCTCGCAGCCGGTCCCGATGCTCACCCCGCATGCGGAGCTGCACCGGCCCGTCCAGAGCTATCAGGCCATGGTCTCGCACATCATGTATACCGCCAGCATCGACCATCGTGAGCTGCTCCTGCGGCGCACGCCCCACGAGATGCGATGCCTCACGGACCGGCTCACGAGCCAGATCCGCGAGGGTCTGTTCATGCACCTTGCCGAATGCGCCACGGATCCGGTGAAGCGTGCGCACGCGATCAGGGTATCCAGTGGATAACCGGTGGATATCCTGCCTCAGCGAGCGCGCCATGGGTCGGGATTGCTAGCGTGCGCGCCAAACCAAGCAGAGAACCGGCCTCATACGTCCAGAGTGGCGCGCCGGATTGTTCCCGTCCCCGCCTACGCCCTTGGTTGTGCGCGGGGGCGAGTCCCGGATCGATTGGAAGTCGTACCGGGGCGGCTCACCACGTCGCGGCGATCAATGCCCCTCAATCGACCGTTTGTAAAGTGGCGAGCAGGGCGAAGCGTCTCATACGGCTCTCGAAAGGAAATGAACGCGATGCAGGGCTCCTTTGTATAGGGGCTCTGCACTCACCGGATCGAAGGAAATGCACTATGGCGAACGAAAAGCAACTGAAGAAGCTGATCGAAGAGCAACGGAACGATGCGAAAAACAACACCGTTCAACCCGGCCCTGCGTGGCGAGGCCCGCAATGCGTGCTGCTTTTGCGGCCACCCCGCTCCTGCGGATGAGTGCCTGTTCCTGCACGTAGTCGATGGCGAGGAGACGCTGGCGTGCCGGGAGTGCATCCAAGCGCGTCACCCCGAACGCCGGTTCGGTCGAATCACGCCCCATGTGTCGCGTGGCGATGTCGCGGGGTTCAAGGAATGAAACGCTTGGGAAGACAGAAGCATGTTGATCATGGTCGCCGTCAGATGGAGCGAGCGCAGCGAGCGGCTCCTAAAACTCCCCACCCCACCACGTAGTGATGGAAAACCATTTCAGCGTGCAACGCGCTGCGGGCGACAGCCCGCAAAACATTCACCGAAAACAGCGGAGACGCAAGGATGCGCAAATTCGGCAGAAGCAAGTACGGCGTGGACCAGACGGCGGAGGGCCGCGCACGCCGCACGTACCAAGGACGTGTATACGACTCTCTTGACGAGCGGAGGCACGCGGAGCAGCTCGATCTCGACCCCGATGTCGTCTGGTGGCTCCGTCAGCCCCGCTTCGATCTCGGCGAGGACGACCGGTACGCCGCCGACTTCCTTGTTGTCGAACGCAACGGGACGATCTATGCTGTTGACGTGAAGGGTGTCGAGACCGCCGGGTTCCGACGCACCCGGAAGCTTTGGGCGAAGTACGCCGATATCCCCCTGCGGGTGGTCAGAAAAGGTGTCACGATCGATACCGTTTTGCCCCCGGGGGTGTAATGTCTGAGCCAGCATCCGAAACAACGATCACCCGAAACAGCAAGGTCCAGCTTGCTCTTGCCGCGTCAATCCTCGGATCGACGATGGCGGTCGTCTATTTCGGTGCGACATGGAAGGCGACGATCGAGACAACCATACGGGCGAATCAGTCCACAGCGCAGCAGCTCCTCGCGTCAATGGAAAGCGTGAAGACTGCGCTTTCGCTCCTCGCTCCGTCTTCGGAGCTTGCTGACATCCGTCGCAACTTAGTGCAACTCGAAAGTTCACAGCGACCGAAGACGGAGATATGGAACCGGTGGCACGAGCGCGCAGCTTGGCGGAAATTCCATGAATTGAATCCAGAGCTGAAGATGCCGGTCGTTGACGACATCCCGATCGAGCAACCGAGGTAAAACCATGGTCAATATCGACGCCGACCGAAGCCGTGTTCTTCATCTTGTGTGGGTCATCGCCATCGTGCTGGGACTCGTGTGCCTCCTCGGGGTGCTCGTGGGCGGGTGTGTGCTCCCGCCCTCTTCCGCTGATCTCGCTGAAGCGAATCGTCTCGAGCAGATCGTGGACTCGCAGCAGTCGAGGATCATCGACCAGCAGAGACAGATCGAAGCCCTGCTCGCAAAGCTCGAGGCTCCAGACACGACGCCGGAAGAGTTCACCGAATCACAAACCAAGCTCGCCAAGCTCATCGCCGAAAAGGAAGCGCTCGAGGCGGAGATCACGGCGCAGGGGGAGCAGATCGCGGACCTTCGCGACGGTCGCGAGGTCGAGCCCGGTGAGGTCATTATGGACACCGCCGGATCCGTTGCGCCTTTCCTGCCGCCTCCGTTCGGGCAGATCACGGCGGGCGTCCTCTCGCTCGTGACGCTGATCTTCGCGGGAAAGCAGATCAAGGACAGGAACACACCATGAATGACCTCCTCAAAGCGTTCTCAGGCTCGAAGACGTACATCCTTGCTCTCGCCGGGATCGCGCTCCTGATGTGGGGAAACTCCGCGCCTGAATCGTGGATCGGCCTGCATCTCGACCAGATCCTCGCCGCGCTCGGATTCGGAACCGCTGCCGCGCTCCGCGCCGGGGTGCAGAAGATAGGGGTCCGCTGATGCAAAGCTGGTACACCGAAGCCGATGTCACCGCCCTCTCGCTCGTGTCGGCAACGCCGGTGAAGATGGGCGCGTACTCCATCACGAATGTTTCCGGCGGAACCACGTTCGTGCAGTTCTTCGATGCCGCCGCGACGAGTGACGTGACGCTCGGGACAACGCTCCCGGCGTGGCAGCAGTTCGTCGGGAGCGGGCTCGCCAACGAGGCGCACTTCACGTCCTCTGGCCTGTTGTTCAAGAATGGTCTCGTGATCGCCGCGACGACCGCGAGTCATGGTGGTACGGAAGAAGCCGCCGGGGTTGATATCTCCATCGGCTACGACTAGGTCGTTTCCCGGTTGAATATCTTCTTCACGGTCTTCCCCTGCCACTCCGATCCTCTCGACTTGTGGCCCTCCTCTCCGAGCAGGGTCGCAATCCGCCGCCACGCCGCGCCCTTGCGTCGCCAGTCGAGGATCTTCTCGACCGCCTTCCCCTCCTCTTCGTTGCGGATCCACCGCTGCGGATCGCTCGGATCGAAGTCCCATCCGTACGGAGGGTGGCGGCTCATGCGTCGTCCCGTCCTCTGGTGCCTGAGCATGGCGAAGCTGGTTCGGGCTGAGGTCAGCTTCCTCTCGTACTCGCTGAAGGCATCGAGCACCTGACGGATCAGGGTGGCCTCCGGAGAGTCGCCCTCGGACATGCCGCTCACGACTTCCAGCTTCGCCCCCTTGGCCCGGATCTCCCGCCTGAGCCATTCGGACAGGTAGAGATTGCGGGCCAGCCGGTCGGACTTGTAGACGACGAGTACGTAGCCCTTCTTGAGCGAGCGTACGGCGTCCCAGAGCCCGGGGCGGTCCTCATCCTTCCCGCTCGCCGCCCGGTCGCTGAAGACCGCCTCGACGGCGTAGCCCTGCTTGCGGCAGAGGTCCTCGCACGCCTCCACCTGCGTCTCGATGCTCTCAGTTTCGTCCTCATTCCGCCGAGGGGAGAATCGGGCGTAGACAATCGCTCGGGACGGGGTAGACTGAGTCTCGGTCATGGATGGTGTTTCCTTCGAGCCCTCGGGCTCAGGGGCGTCGTCGATGGTCTCCCAATGCGGCGGTGCCCTTCTCCGGAGGGGCACCGTTTTTTTGTTGGGAGAAACCCACCCATCCGGGTTCCCCCGAATGGGTGGTGAGGAGAAAGGAAGGACGAAAGAGGGGCGGTGAGGGGAAACCCACCGCCCCCGCGCACAGGGGGGAATTCTACTTCTTCTTCCCCGGATGCTTGCCGGTGCTGTTGAGTGCGGCCTCCTGCACGAGCGTGACCGCGCGGTCGAGACGGTTCACCATCCCCGCCGGTATGCCTTCTTTGTCGATGGCGTTGGCGAACGACTCCATGCGTCGGCAATGTTGGAGAAAGCGATACTTCGCCGAATGGAATCGTCCACCCACCCGCCAGAATTCCGGGACGTGGACCGTCTTCTCCTTCGCCTTGGTCTTCTCGTCTTCTCTTTCGAGGAACGAGAAATCCGTTTCGAGGAGGACACGCGATCGGTGTGAGTTGTTCGCATCAGGCATTGACGCTCTTCTCCTCAAGGTACTCCGCGCCCTTCTTCGTGATGGCCCAGATCCCGTTGGATCGCGACGTGTGCCGGAACTGCCGCTGGTTCCCCA
This sequence comes from Polyangiales bacterium, assembly GCA_035686645.1. Taxonomy (GTDB): domain Bacteria; phylum Myxococcota_A; class Polyangia; order Polyangiales; family Houyiibacteriaceae; genus SG8-38. Next base: position 4,293 of record DASRZF010000044.1, on the reverse strand, counting down.
TCTGTGACTGTGCGGTCTGCCATCGCTTCGGTCCGTAATACGCCTTCACCGCCTTGGTCGTCTTCTCGCCGTCGCTCAAGAACGTCAGCAGATCAATGGCGGTCACCGTGCGATCAGTCTTCGCCCGCCTCGTTCCCCCATGCCCGTTGCTCGTGGCATCGACCGGCGTCGCCTTCGGCTTGTACGGTCCGCGCCTCTTGACGACCCTGATGCTCCTTCGTCCGTGGCGCTGGACGAGGAGAAGCTCGTCGCGGATCTCGATGATCCGCTCGCACGCTTTCAGCCCGTCGTTCACCGCCGCGTTTACCTTCGCCTGCGCCTCAGCGATCTCCCCCTGAAGCTGAGCCATGGTCTCCACAATGTTCATCTCGAATGCTCCAATAGCCGCCGTATTTGAGACTCCGTGGCGTGCGGCATAACAGCACGGAGCATGGCAATTGCCGAGTCGGGTCCATGCCGATGCAGGAGCCGCTCAACACGATGTCGTTCAAGAAACAGATCCCGGATGATGCTCTGGTCGATGTGGTGCGCGCGACGCATCGCCTCGTACTCGATCGCGATCGCACGGAACGTCGGGAGCAGCTTCGACCCGTTGAGCCGATGCCGTGTGGCGAAGATCAGCACGCGTTCTCGCACCGCTTTCGCGCCGTCCCATTCAGTAGGTTCGTGCTGGATGCTCATAGCCTGAGTTCCAGCATGCGAATCTTGTGACGAAGGTTTCTCATCGCTCTCGCCTGCCGACGGAACGCGAGTCCGTCAATCAGGGTCGCCATGGCGTAGCCCAGCAAGGCAGCGATGGCGAGCGCGAGCAGGGGATGGTCAATCACAATGCGTGCAGCGATGTCGATCATTCGACACCCGGGATGTCGGCGGGCTTGTCTGCGAGAATCGCGTTTAGCCCCTTTTCTCGCGGTGCTTGGCGTCTCTCGAAGGCGATTTCATTGGACATTGCCAACGCCCGATCGAGAATCCGGTTCGCTTCGTCAATGGCAAGATCACAAGCGTGTCTCGCGCCGTCAAAGTCACCGCGAGACAATCGCACCCTTGCTGTATTCATGTAGATTCCGTAACTCATCTGTGGTTCCTTACGTTACAGGGCGCTGCGGCGTCTCCCGCTTCTTGCGGTACGCCCCATTGAGTTTGGAGTAGACGATCCACGCGCCGGAGTAGTCCCCGTCCTCGTGGTGGATCAGCATGTCGAACTCGTGTTCGTGCTTGAGCGCGACGTTGCGGTTTCGCCACGTTCGCCCGATCTCGATCGTGCGGACATGGGATTCGCGTAAGTGCGCAAGAGCCTGCGAGTCGGTGAAGATCATTCTGAAGTCTCCCAATGCGAGGAGCGAGGCGAAGTCAGTCTAGCACTTCGCCTCACGGCGTCAAGTGTAATCGACCTCTATGTTGCTCGGGATCGGCCATTCCTCATGGCAGTCGTCGCATTCCAGCCACACTTCGCTCGCGCTGTCGTCGCACGTTCCGGCGTAGTTGAGCATCAGCACGTCCGTACGATCGTCGGCGACGGTGTACCGCTGGGTGATCGAATCGAATGCGGTGATGTTCGTGCTGAGGCACGCGGGACACTGGATCGAGTCGGCGCGACGCGGCGCGAGTGACGGAATGTGCGTTCGGACCACGTGCGTCCATGCGTACACGTCCGTCCACGTTCCGGCGCAGCGGGTGCAGGTGCAAGTCTGCTCGGTGCCAGCGGTAAAAACCGCTACCGCCTCTCCTTCGACTTGTACGCTTGTGCAGTAGGGGCATCTCATTGCTTGTTCTCCTGTGATGGGTCCGGCCAGAACGGGCGCTTGCCCGCCTCTAGGGCGTTTTTGTAATCCTCAATTGCGAACGCGATCGCGCCCTCCTCTCCGCCCTCGGAATAGAAGACCTCGCAGAAGCAAGGACGATGTCGATCGGGGAGAAGAATCCCCCCGAACCCGATCACCGCCTCCTCGAATCGTGCGTGCCCCGCAAGGCGGAACACTTCGACTGAGTGTTCTGGCCAATCGGTGTAGACGACAAGGGCCATGCGGCGGATCATCCGTTCCCCTTGTCCTTGGGCGGAGGGCAGATCAGCGACGGTCCGTCCAGAGCGTCATCGTCCCAGATCGTGCGAACGCTCCCGTCTTCGCGAAGCGCTCCCGCCGATCTCGCAGCGCGTTCGTTGTTCGCCATGGCCTCGGAGGTCCGAAGAAGGGCCTCCCCCTTTGCACGGAGGGCAGACTCGGCTTTCGCGCAGACGATCGAGCAGTAGGAAACCCCGGGCCGCTCCATAGGCTTGTGACAGTGGCCACAGTAGAGGTAGCCCGCGCTTCCGGGCCAGTGGGCGCTGAGGTTCGGCTTCTCGCCGGTTCGGTCGAGGCGATGACGTTGTTGCATAGTCACAGGCTCCTGTGCCAGAGGACATAGAGGACGATGATGATGACGATCGTGATTCCGGTCGTGCGATCGGGGTCGCGTGGCCGGGGGGCGTGGTGCTTGTTCAACTGAGGCTCCCAAGGGTGGACTATTCCCCCCTCCGTGGAGGGGGGTGGAGTCAACCCTCGTCTCAGATGATCTCCTTACCGTTCAGCGGGATGCCAAGCCGCTCGAACGTCTCATGGAGCGCGTTGGCGATACGCTGCTGACCGGTCTCGCCTAGCGGCTTCTGCGAGTCGTTGTTGTGGGGAACACTGGCATCAGCGAAACCCCAACCGCGCTCTGCCGCGATCTGGACAAACGTGTTGCGGGCTTTGAGGGCCATACTGGCATTGCCAGCGAAGCGGTGATTTATCCACGCGATCGCACAGCGGCGCTCCCCGCGCCCCTCGGAGCCGAAGATGATCTGCTCCGGCAACGGGGTAGGAATGGAAGCAGGAATACTCATAGTCAATGTCTCCGAATGCGGAAAGTGAAAGAAGCGGGGGAGGACAACGTGCCCTCCCCCCACATAAGCGAAATTAGTCGTCGTCGTCGGTCGGCATGTTGTCGTCGTCGTCGTCCGTCGGGAAGTCTGCGATCGGTGCAGGGGCGAACTCAGCGAACGCGCGGCCCGCGAGACACGAGGGCAGTACGCTCAGATCCATGGCGTCGATCTCGGCGTCGGTGGCGTACCGCCAAACCTGCCGACCGTCGTACGTGTTGCCACAGGATGAGAACGAGGGGGTGTTGCCGACCTCGAAGCGGGAGGCCCACTTGTCGTCCGCGATCTTTCCAGCAGGAAAGGCGCAGCCGGTCTCGGTTGCGTTCGTCCATCGGACGATCGGGACCGGAGTGTCGCCGTCCTTGCGGATGTAGGGGTAGTTGTCCCCTGCCGGGTTCCACAGGGCAACGTATGCGGAGCAGACTTCCGGTCCCGTGGGCGCGTTCGCCAGATCGGGCAACTCGACGCCGATGATGGCCTCGGCCAGCTTGCGCAGGGCCTTGTTCGTGCTGGCGCTCGTCGTGGCGTTGTCCTGTAGCGCCTTCGCGACTTTCGCCCCAACACCCTCGGGCGCTTCCATGGTCTTACGACCTTCGGCGGTGATCGCGAGGAGCATTCCCCGGATGGTCTTCTGGTGTTCGGGGGGCAAGGTGACGTACGTGACTTTCTTCGTAGCCATGATGGTTGATCTCCAAATGCGGGGAACAAGAAACAGGGTTGCACAATGCGGCCCATGATGAGCGCCCCCAAATGGGAGCGCTCGGCGCGGGTCGAATTACGCGAGGGACGTAGCCGCGATCTCGGTGACCGGGAGCCGAACGAGGACGACACGTACCTCGTCGCGACCGTTCGTCCCCGCGACGAATTCGTCCTTGCGTGCTTCCACGCTGTAGAGTCGTTCGTGCAGACGGCAGAGGGGCGTAGCCGCAAGGACGATCATGGCCGGGGCGTTGCACAAGCCGCCGGTGCGGGTCCGGTGCTGGCACAGGCACAGTCCGAACTTGGGCGGCACGATCGTGCGTTCGTGCTCAGGCACGCGGCGGGGGTCAGCTTCCGTTGGGATCGTCATCGGGTGGGTCTCCTGCTGCAGAGGGTGAATCGAAATCGCCGGGGGGCACTTGTGTCCCCCCGACGAACAAGCGGTGAGTCTTGAGCTTGAGCGCTATTCGCTACCTGCTCGCGCTTGTTTGGGTTGACGGGGGGGATCAGTCGGTCAGGGTGTTCTCAACGTCCAGAGCCTCGACCATGGCCATTGCGGCCTTGCCGATGACGTTCTGCATGGCCCGCGTCACGCGGCAGGTGAGGGCCTCCACAACCGCTTCCTCCTTCGGCGTCAGGAAGTAGCGGTGACACTGGCCATTGTGGGTGACCGTGAACTCGCGACGGTCGAGGGGCGG
>DASRZF010000043.1:0-8461 GCA_035686645.1 Polyangiales bacterium | reverse complement strand
CAGCGGTCATGGTCATGTGGGTGTGCCTTCTCAGACCCCGTCGACTGCTCGCCAATCATGGCCCCGAAATCGGCGACACTGAGCCATGTTGAGCTCTGCCTTGGTGCGCTCGCGCACGAAGTCGTTCGACTCCAGCACGTTCCCGCGGGGCCTATGGTATTTTGCATTCCCCATGGCTCCGTCGACCCCCGAACGCTTCGGCGACTACGAGCTGATCGAACGCCTCGGCGTCGGCGGCATGGCCGAAACCTTCGTCGCGCTTCGTCGCGGCCTCGCAGGCTTCGAGCAGCGCGTGTGTCTGAAGCGCATCCTCCCCACGTTCGTGAACGACGCCGACTTCGTCGAGATGTTCCTCCGCGAAGCGCGTCTGTCCGCGCTCCTGCATCACGGACACATCGCCCGCGTCCTCGACTTTGGCATCGCCGGCGGGACGCACTTTCTCACGCTCGAGCTCATCGAAGGCGCCGACCTCCGTGCGGTGCTGCGCCATCTGCGCAGACGCGGAGAATCGCTCGACCCTGGCCTCACGTCGTACGTCGCACACGCGCTCGCGTCCGCGCTCGACTTCGCGCACACAGCGGACGACGAAGGCCACGCCGCCGGAATCATCCACCGCGACGTCTCGCCCTCGAACGTGCTTCTGAGCAACGCGGGCGAGATCAAGCTCGCCGACTTCGGCATCGCCAAAGCCGCGAACCTCCCCGGCAGCATCCAAAGCGGCGCGCTCAAGGGAAAGATCCCCTACATGGCGCCCGAGTATGCGCTCGGACGAGAGTGCAGCGCCCGGTCCGATCTGTTTTCGTTAGGCGTTCTTCTATACGAGTGCCTGGCTGGATACCGACCCTTCGACGGCGAAAACGATCTGCAAACGCTAGAGCGGGCCAGGAATGGCCGTCACCGGGGCCTTCGCGAAGCTTCGCCGGCTGCACCCGCTCCACTAGCCGACGCCATCGAATCACTCTTGGCTCCGAAGCCCGAGGTGCGCCCACCACATGCGACAGCATTCCTCGAGATGCTGAACGAAATCCCGCCCCCACCGCTCGCGCAGCGTGAGCTGGGCGACCTCGTTCGTTCGGCAAGAAGGCGCGACGCCATTCCGAGCATGCCCGGGCTGGCGTCGACTCGCGCGGCCCCTACTCTGCGTCCTCGGAAACGCCTTCCATCTCGGAGGTAGCATCTCCATAGGTATTCCGTTCTTGTTCTTCGAGCAGGCTGAGGCCGATGGCCATGGCTTTGCGAACGCGCTCGAGTAACCCTTCGTCGGTGGCGATCTTCTCGAGCGCCATCGTGAGCTTGGATTCGAGTTGCGACTTCATCGCTTCGAGTGATCCCACGCGAGACTCGAGGTCCCGCTTGTTGCCCTCGAGTAGACCCACCTTGGTTTGACTCGAATCGAACGCCTGTTGCAAGCCATCGCGGGCTTCCTTGGTTTCACCAAGCTCCGCATCGAGGCGGTCTCGTTCTTCGCGAGTTTCCGCGAGCTGCGCATTGGCCGCTGCCAAACTTGCGCTCGTCTCGTTGAGCTTCGCCTCGAGCTCGATGGAGCGCTCCTCGTTCATCGCTTCGCGCTCGCGAGCGCCTGCAAGCTCTGTCTCGGTATCGCCGAGCTTGCGCCCAAGGGTCGCGAGTTGCTTCGAGTGTTCTTGTTCCTGTGTCTCGAGCTCGAGTTGCTTCTCGCCCTGAAGCGCAGCCTCGCGCTCCGCCATCGTGCGCTGCCACTCTGCCTCGGCTGCGGCCATCCGCGCCGACGCGGCGGCGTCGAGCTCTTCTCGAAGCGATGCAAGTGCCGCCTGCTTCGAGGCATCCGCCTCCGCAGCGACTTGGGCCAGAGCAGCCGCTTCGGCATCGGCCAGCTCCGAGCGAAGCGAAGCGAGCGCGGTTTCTTTCTCGCTCGCCGCCGCATGCATCGCAGCTTCGTTGTCTTCTTGAGCCTTCGCGAGCGCAGCGGCGGACTCCGCCTTCAACAGGTCCATTGCCTGCTCATGCGCAACTCGGAACTTCGCCACCTCGGCGTCGTGCGTTCCTTTGAGCGCTTCGATGTCCGCTGCACGAGCTTCCCGTTCTTGCGAAAGCTCCGCTTCGAGCCCTTCAGACTTCGCTTTCGCCCGTTCGAATCGAGCCTTGACGTCCTCGTACCTCTTGTTCGCGTTCTCTTTGTCTTCCGTCAGACTCGCGATCGCGTCTTGCGCTTTCGAGAGCGAGCGCTCGAGCCCCGCGGTCTTCTCGTCGAAATCGGCGCGCGCGCGCTCGAGGACGATCGACTGATCCCTCAGTTCGATGATCTCTTTGTCTCGGGCGCTGACCTGATCCCGCAGCTCCAGGATCTGTTTGTCCTTGGTATTGAGCGCTTCCCGGAGATCGAGAAACTGGCGGCTCGATACGCCGCCAGAATTTTCGGCGAGCTTCGCCTTCAGTCCGGAGATTTCGGAACGCAGTCGAGCGACCTCGACCTCCCGCGTGCCTGGGCCCTCAGTCGGGGCCGGCGGAGCGGACTCCGGGCGCAAGGAACCGGGCGGCGCAGAGGGCGGCACCGAGGCGGCGGAGAGCTCCCCGGCAGGGACCTCCGACACCATGATCACGTCATCGAGCTCGACATCCTCATACTCGCCGGTCTGCATCTCGGCCGGCGCGTGGGACTCGATCGATTCGGCGCGTGCCGAGGCCGGTTTCCGCTCGCCTTCCATCATGAGCGCGTCGAACGCACTCTCGGCAAACTCGTCGATTTCGTCATCAATCTCGGGTGGCTCCCCGATCTTGGTTGGCGCGTCGCTCGGCATGTTTTCATCCGACATTGGCTCTCCCCTTCGATTCCCACAGCCAGGTTACCAGCGATCTCGTCGATAGGAACGAAACTGCTTCCAACCCCTTCAGCGCATGCAAACTTACGCCTACGTCAAAAAAGAATAGGCGTCGCGGCGCCGACCTGTCAACGGCTGAACCCCCGCAAAAGACCAGCGGAGTGGGGAACGCTAGTCCTCGACCCGGGCGTTGGCTGCGAGCTGGAACAGCACCGGACGGTCGAGGTCGCCATAAAACGCATAGTTCACGCCACCATGCTGGCGGATGGTCACCACGTGACCACCTACATTGTGATAGTAGACCTCACGGCCACCGACATTGGTTCGCTGTGCGTTTCGCATGATCTCCGGAGACTGGAAGACCAGGAGAGTCACGCGGTGGCCGCCGTGGTTGTAGTAGAGCGCTGCGGCCGGGTGGACACCGACTTTGATGTACCGCGCGCCGACGAACTTCACGCTGGGCTCTTCAAACTGAGCCGGCCTGACCGGGAACGGGGTCTTGCCCTGAAAGTAGCGAACGACTTCTTGAGGGGCCTCGGCTTTGACGTCCGACGGCAAGGCCTGCGAATGAAGGTTCACCACATCTTGGAGCATCCCGGCGCTCTGATAATCGGTGCCCTCGGGCAAGCCCACGACCCCTCCAATGATCAGGATCGCAGCCGCCGCAGCCGCGATGGTCCAGGTTTGCCGCAGATGCATCGGGCGCGCGTCAATCGGCGAGCGGCGATCCTTCCTGACCACGTCGATCTCGTCCAAACGGTGCAGCGCGCGGTTCCAAAGCTGTTCTGGCGCGCGAATGCCGCCAAGCGATTCGCGGGTTTGCTCGCGCAAGGAGCGCTCAAACGCAAGATGCTCCTGGCAGCCGGGACAGGCTTCGAGGTGGCGCTCGAATTCGATCTGCGTCGCGGGATCGGTCTCCCCATCCACGAACGCACCCAGATGACGTCTGACGAGCTTGCAAGTCACGACTTCACCAACTTCCTCGCGCGAAACGCTTCGAGCGGAATCGGGTCGTCGACCTTCTCATCATCCTCGATTATGCCGAGCTGCACGGCATGGCTTTGCAGGGAGCCTTGGAGCTGCTTTCGCGCGCGGTGCAAACGCGACATGACTGTTCCGATCGGGCAGCCCACGATCTCGGAGATCTCTTTGTAGGAGAGCTCCTCGACATCCGCGAGCAAGACCATCGCCCTGGCGTCCTCCGAGAGCTCATCGAAAGCGCGCTGAATCTCGCGACCGATCAACCGGCGTTGCGCATCGCCCACGGGGTCGGTCAATCCTCGCATGGTTGCGCGGCCCATGACGCCCTCTCCAACCGGCATCGCCATCGGACCCTCAAAGACCTGACGCTCACGGGTCGCGCGCCGGTACCGATTGACGAACGTGTTCATCTGGATTCTCAGAAGCCAGGCTTTGAAATTCGTCCCGGCCTCAAACCGATCGTAGAATCGGTAGGCGCGAACCAGGGTATCTTGCACCAGGTCCTCGGCGTCGACCGGCGAACGAGTGAGCCGGAGTCCGATCGAATAAAGCACATCGAGGTGGGGGCGCGCCTCCGATTCGAAAAGCTCGCGCTCGGTATCGAATTTCTTGGATTTTCTGGGCATGCCTGCTTTTAGAACCAGTGAAAACGGGGATTATTCCACGTTATCAGGCGGCTCGTCTTTTGAGGAGGCGTGACGGACCTTGGACTCGAGCTCTTCGATTCGAGCCTGAAGCCGGAGCACCTCAGCCTGAAGCTGCCTTACGTGAGCTGCCGCACTTTCCATGACCGATCGAACACGGTCGTCGGCGGCGCTGTACACCTCTGCTCGAAGCTCCTCGGCACGTTCTACGAGCTTTCCGACCGGCCCTTCCTTGAGCGAGGTCAGGAACTTCTGGCGGCCCTGCTGGATGAAGCCCCTCAAGCTCTGAACGGACCATGCCGTGGCGTGGCCGCTCTTTTGCTCCTCGTAGATGATCTGCGCGAGCGTGAGCTTGGTGAGGTCGTCCTTCGAACGATTGTCGAGCACCTTCACCTCTTCACCGTTGCGAACGAGCTCCGCAATGCGGTCCAAGGTGATGTATTTGCTATCGCGGGTGTCGTAGAGCTTGCGGTTTGCGTACCGCTTGATCACCCGAACCGGTTGCGCCTCAGCCATTCTGAAACGAGGCTAGCCTGGCGACGCACTGCGTCAAGCTGGCACTTCGGGGCCTTCTCATTAGGCTGGTCATAGGGGCAGTCAGGCTGTGGGCGACGCAAGATCCTTTGGAGACCTGTTTCGGCTCCTGGCGAGCCTCGACGAGCTCGACATGCGCGTGGGCCTGCTCTGCGAACGGATGACTTCGATCGCGAGCGAAGATGCCGTCTGCTTGCTCGACGAGGCTCACCAGCGCGCAGCGCTTGGCGGAACGGAGGCGCAACGGGTGTTTCTCGCGATCGGCTGGGCGCTCTTCGACACCCGGCTCCAAGAAAGGCGCCCGGAGCTTGGTGAGGCTGCTAGGAACGCCGGACTGCATCACATCGCAGACTTCCTCACCCCGCCGGCCGAGTCCGAGTCGCCGCCCGAAGACAAGCGGCGCATTCCCGACTTTGGTCGCGGGCGACCCGTCACGCTCGGCGAACGCAAGTCACTCGCCCGGACCCACGACCGCGCCTTGATTCAACGCGTCGTCCGCGACCCCCACCCCGACGTCGTTCGGATCTTGCTCGACAACCCTTCCCTCACCGAAGAGGACGTCGTTCATGTCTGCGCTACCCGACCCAACGATCCCGAAGTGCTTCAGGCGGTGTACCGTCACCGGCGCTGGGTGGTGCGATACCGCCCCCGGAACGCGATCGTCCGCAACCCCGATACTCCCCTCGACACCGCGCTTCTGCTGGTGCCCCTACTCCGAAAACCCGAGCTGAGGGAAGCTGCAACGTCGCCAGAGCTTGCACCGGCTCTGCGCTTGAGCTGCAGGCGGATTCTCGAGACGCGCTCAGCGCCTCCAGGGGACGGGGACAGCTAGGAGCCGAGCGCTATTTCGACTCGACCTTGTCCACGACCTCGGCGTCCTCCACCCGGGAGGCCGCCTTCTGCGGGACCTGCTTCTCGGTCGGGGTGACATCGATGTCGTCATCGGTGTTGAGCCCCCGCTTGAGATTTCGGATGGCCTTTCCAAGCCCCTCTCCGATTTGCGGCAAGCGTCCGGCGCCGAAGATCAGCATCACGATCAGAAAAACGATGACTAGTTCGCCAAAACCGAGATTGGGCACGTAATCCCCTCCGCTATTCCCACGGTACGCCGCTCCGAACCGGTCCGCAAGCCCAGGGGTATGGTATGGGGGAGCCGAGATGGAGAGCTATCGAGAGCTGGATCCGACCGGCGTGCGAGGGGTCGTCTTCGATATCGACGACACGGTGACCCGGAATGGGGTCCTCGAGCCAAATGCGTACACCGCGATGCACCGCCTGGTCAGCGCCGGATTCGAGCTGGTGGCCGTCACTGGGCGGCCGCTTGGCTGGACCGACGTGTTCGCGCGCATCTGGCCGGTACGGGTCGCGGTCGGGGAGAATGGCGCCGGGTGGACCTGGGTCGACCAGGAAGGTGTACACGAGGGCTACTTCTGCAACGAAACTGAGCGACGCGAGCAACGTGCCCTCCTCCAAACGATCCGAGATGCCGTTTCGTCGAAGATGCCAGGGGTCCGATGCACGAGCGACGACCGGCATCGTCGCTGCGACCTCGCTTTCGACGTAGGCGAATCGGTGACCCTGCCGCGCAAAGAGATCGACGCTTTGGTCGCGCTGATCGAAGCGATGGGTGCTCGAAGCTCGGTGTCCACCGTTCATGCCCATGCGGTCCCCGGAGCGTGGGACAAAGCCGAAGGCGTGGCGCGCGCATTGCAGCAGGTGTGCGGAGTCAATCTCGAGGAGGAATCCGATCGATGGGTCTTCGTTGGGGACAGCGGAAACGACGCGGCCGCTTTTGCACGCTTCCCAAAGAGCGTTGGCGTCGCGAACGTACGCGCGCATCTCGACCGACTTCCCATTCCACCCCGCTATCTAACGGATGCCGACCGCGGCCTGGGATTCTCAGAGCTTGCGATGCATCTCATAGGCGACCGTGTCTAAGCCGAAGCGACGAACCGCCAGGACCGGTTCGGAGGCCCACTACGAGAATGGTCGCTACTACGACCAGGCCTATCGCCTGCGCCGCCATGATGTGCGTTTTTACTCGAAGCTGGCCCTCGATTCGGGTGGCCCAGTGCTCGAGCTCGGAGTCGGAACGGGGCGCGTGACAATCGCAATTGCGGAAGCCGGCATCGAAGTCGTCGGAGTCGATCCCATGACTCCGATGCTCGACCAGGCCCGCCAACGCCTCGCCCGCCTACCCCGAAACACACGAGAACGCGTAGAGCTTCGTCGGGCGACCCTAGAGCGTCTACGCCTCCGCCGGAAGTTCCCCTTGGTCATCGCACCCTTCAACGTCTGGATGCACCTCTACACGCGCGAGGAAATCGAACGCGGATTCGCTACCGTTCGCCACCATCTCGCACCTGGGGGTCGTTTTGCGTTCGATGTCCTGTTACCTGACCCGGTGAGCCTCGCGCGCGATCCGGCGAAACGATATGCCGGTGGACTCGTTCCCCATCCGCGCGATGGAGTCCGCTATCGGTATGGCGAATACTTCAGCTACGACCCGATGACACAGATCGAAACCGTAGTGATGGACTTCGAGCATCCCGTGAACAAAGAGCAGTCGTTCTGCACGCCGCTAACGCAGCGGCAGTTCTTCCCAGCCGAGCTGGAATCACTCCTTCATTACAACGGATTCCAAGTCGAGTCGCATACCGGAGACTTCGAAGGGAAGCCTATCGACGCAGGCACCGAGTCCCAAGTCGTGATCGCTCGAATGCGGCGACCTACTCCCTGAGCAAGACGTCGCAATAATACTTCACCCGCTTCACGAGCTTGCCGTGAGGGCGATTGTGGATGTCTTTCTTGAGGGCGAGCATGACTCGACGTTGAAAGGTGTAGCTATTGCGAGCTGGCTTGGGCGGGGGTCCGCCGCCGGCGACCTCGACCGGAGCCCAGAGCGCTTCGGCAGGCCATTGCCAAGCTTCGAGGTCTGCCGCATCGAGTGCGTCGATCATCTGCTCGGCGAGCGCTCGCTTGCCTGCGTCGTGCGCCAATTCGAGTGCCCACTTCCCCACGTTGTCGGATACTGGGCGGTCCTCGTTGTTGACGGTGATCGGATCGCCCATTCCCTTCTTCTGAGGACCGGCCTTGCCGTACTCCACGGCATCCGGATCGTGTTCGAGCCCGAGGAAAGCGAAGACACGCTCTAGCTGAGGCTCTGGATCGGTCACCAGATCTTCGTAGGCGAGGTGCAGCAGGGGGACTGGCCGCTCCCGGAGGAACGTCGCCATGGCGGGCACGTAGCGCTCGAGAATCGGGTTGAACGCATGGGCTTCATTCCAATCTCCGTTGAAGAAGCTGTTCGCGTAGGAGCTGAACACCGCAAGCGGGTGCCGTGTGAGCACGACGTACTTTGCATCAGGATAAAGCCGCTGCAGGAACGGAAGCACGAGGGCGTTGGCTGGGGTCTTATCGAGAAAATAGCTGCTGTCGCTCGTGGACAGCATGCGGCCATAGAGCGTATCGGTGTATGCGCGAAGCGCATCGAGATAGTCCCGT
>DASRZF010000042.1:0-7588 GCA_035686645.1 Polyangiales bacterium | reverse complement strand
GAGGAGCTGGTTCGGCATTCTACGGCCGTCCGAGCCGGCGGCACGCTGAGGCTCGGCTGGGACGGCAAGGCCCCGGAGGGCAGCGCCGCGGGCACGTCGATCGACGCCGACGCGTTCGGGCACCTCGGCTTCACCGGTACTTCGATTTGGTGTGATCCACGGCGACAAATCGTCGTCGTGCTCCTCAGCAATCGAGTGGCTGTATCGGACGACAACACGGCCATTCGGGCTTTTCGCCCAGGCTTTCAGGATGCGGTCATCGCCGCATTCGATGGCCGCTAAGCAGCGCTTGCGCGCAATCGATCGAGTAACCTCGAGTTGGTTTCGTACGAGAGCGCGTTTCGGGCGGCCCGAGCCATGGCCCGTGGGTCGCCGACCAAAACGACGAGCTTTTTCGCCCGGGTGAGTGCCGTGTAGAGCAGGGCGCGGTTCAACAACATGAAGTGGGCGTTGTGCAGGACGATGACCGCGGCAGGGAATTCGCTGCCTTGAACCTTGTGGACCGTGCACGCGTAGGCAAGAGAGATCGCATCGAGCTCGTCGCCCTTGTATTGCACCTCGCGCCCGTCGAAACGAACGTAGGTAACACCGCCTTCGATGTGATGGACTTCCCCGAGGTCACCGTTGTAGACCTCCTTCTCATAGTCGTTCCGAAGCTGCATCACCTTGTCCCCAGGCCGAAACCCTGCGGGCACGGCGTTGGGTTGAGGACTTGGATTGAGGGCCTCTTGGAGGATTTCGTTCAGCCGGTGCGTGCCAAGTGGGCCACGACGCATCGGGGTCATCACCTGCACATCGGCCGATGGGTCGAAGCCGTAGGAGACTGACATTCGGCGTAGCGCCTGTAGGAGGCGCTCGGTGATTGTCTCCGGATCCGTGGCGGCGATGATGAACAAGTCGCCATCGCCTTTCGTGCCGGCCGGCGTGGCTTCCGGCATGACCCCTTCCAACACCGAGTGGGCACCTCGGACGATCGCGCTCTGCTGAGCTTGCCGAAAAACCTCGTGCAGACGAATCGTCTTGCAGATTCGAGACGCGATGAGGTCGCGCAGGGGTTGGCCGGGACCCACGGGTGGCAGTTGATCGATGTCGCCGACCAGCACGAGCGTTGCCGTTGCGGGGATCGCGGCCAGAAGCTGCGACGCGAGCCGGATGTCGAGCATCGAGGCTTCGTCCACGAGGATGAGGTCGGCCTCGAGCGGTGTGCGGCGATTGCGATTGAAATGAGCGGTCGCTGGATTCCATTCGAGAAGCCGGTGAATCGTCTTGGCTTCGATGCCAGCAGCCTCCGACAGGCGTTTCGCCGCCCGTCCGGTTGGCGCGCAGAGCGCCACGGTTCGATCGAGTGCAGCGTGGGCTTGTACGATCGCGCGCACGGTGGTGGTCTTGCCCGTGCCTGGTCCGCCTGTGAGAACGAGGAGATGCGTTCCAAGTGAGGCGTCGACCGCGCTTCTTTGCATGTCGCTCAGGTTGTGGTCGAAAGTCTTGACGGGTTGCTTCGACTTCGGGCGCTCGGCCAAGCTGCTCAAAGCCTCGGCCACGAGGGTTTCCGCGCGGTAGAGCAGCGGTGGGTAGACCGCTTCGTCCTCGATGATCACCAGCTCTCGCCCGCGCAACGTCTGCAGCGCCTCTTCGAGGGATTGCGATGGCACATCGAGCTGTGCGAGGCCTTCGGCGAGTTGCGCCTTGGTCGCAAAGACATGGCCTTCGTCGACCGCCTTGCCGATGATGTGGAGCACGCCGCCTTGCACGCGGCGCAGGTCGTCGCCCGCAATCCCGATCGCTTCTGCGATGCGGTCTGCAGTCCGAAAACCGATGCCGCGAATCTGCTCGGCGACGATGTAGGGATCGTCGCGCACGATTCGCGGCGCATCTGCTCCGTACTTGCGAACGATCTCACGGGCGGTGGCCGGACCCATTCCAAGGGCATGCAGAAAGCTCATCGTTTCCGCCTCCGCACGTCTCTGCCGCACGGCCTTGGCGATCGATTCCGCGCGCTGCTTGCCAATGCCGGAGACCTCGCGAAGCCGGGCGGACTCGGTGGCGATGACATCCAGGGTGCGCGGCCCGAAACGCTCGACCAGGCGCGCGGCGAGTGCGGGCCCGATGCCCGGGATCAGGCCGGAGCCGAGGTATCGAACCATCCCCTGCTCGCTAGAGGGAATGGTAGGGGTGAATGAGAGCACTTGAAAGCGGGGGCCGTATACCGCGTGCTGCGTCCAGCGCCCCAGCATGCGAACGTTTTCCCCAGCGGCAATCTGCCCCAGATCGCCGACGGCCGTCATCGTCGGAGCCAGCTCGGCGCCGCTGTCCGGAGCGACGCGAACCACCGCGAAGCGCCCGTCATCACTGCGGAACAGTACATCCTCCACGACGCCTTCGAGGACCTCTTCTGACTCCTGCGACCCCACGATTCGGGCGGAATCTATCAGTCTTGAGTTGAAAACGCTCTGCGGTTGTGCGTTCAGCATAATCGTCCGTTACTGTTAAAAGCGCACGGATTTGGATTGGAGGAAGATGAGTACTCAGCCCCGTATGAGCGCACCCATCGGAAGACTGCAGATACAGACCTCGGAGGCCCGGAAGCGAAGCCTTTCTGGCACGGGCCGCTGGACCTCGGCGGGACCGCCGGCCGACGCCGAGCTGGATGACTCGGGAGAAGCCCCTGCGGAGGAGGGCAGACGGCGATATTACCCGTTCGCGCCAAGTGCGCGCGACGACCGTCGCGACTGAATCAGGCGAGCGCGTCATTGCGCGAGGATCGACCGATTGGTAAGAGCGCTCGATGCCGCCGACCACGATCGCCATCCTCGGGTCCAAGGGAGGCGTCGGAACTTCGCTCTTCAGCGCGAACCTGGCGATCTATCTGGCGACGATTGGCAAGCGGGTCCTCGCGGTGGATGCAGACCCGGCGGGTGCGGACCTCAACGCGATGCTCGGCGTCGGGCCTCGCGTCGCACCCTACACGGCGCCCGCGCCCGCCTTCGGGGTGGAGGGCAGTCTGTCCAGTCTGGCCGCTGCGCTCGACCACGACGCGATCAACACGCTTCCCCTCCGAGAGCCAATCGACGGGCCGATTTCCAGCCTCTTGCTGATGGACGGAGGCCTCAGCGAGCCTCACCGAGGGAGCGCGCGTCGAAGCTCACTCCGCGAGCTCGAAGCTCGTCTTGGCAAACTAGATGCGGACTACGCGGTGGTCGACCTCGGATCCGCTCCGACCGACGCGGCGATTCGGTTCTGGTGCGGAGCAGCCCATCGTCTTGCCCTGACGGTGCCTGAGCCGAATGCCCTCAGCGGGCTCTACCGGCTCGTGCGCAAGTCGTTTGCTGCGACCGCGCTCGGTCGCGTTTCAGACGAGCGCCAGCAGGTCGCCCTACATGCCGCCCTTGCCAAAGCAGGTCAGAGCCCGGCGCCATCGGACATCGCGGCACTGATGCAGCGCGAGTGGCCAGAGATCGGCCGCGCCTTGCAAGCCTGCATGAGCAGCTTGGACTTCCCGTTCATCGTGAACCAGGCGCGTTTACGAGCGGACCTCGAGCTGGGCGATCAGGTCACCGTTGCGGTGCGTCGCCGTTATGGCGTTCACCTGAAGTACCTCGGTTATGTCGAACACGACGACGCGGTTCGAACATGCTCGAGAAAGCGGCGGCCGCTTCTCCTCGAAAGCCCCGGCAGTCGGGCGAGCCGCAACATCGAAAAAATTGCACGGCGTCTCTTTGCGTCGCAGGAAGGGCGAAGAGACCGCGCGCCGTGGCGAGAGGTTCCACCAAGCTCCCATCACGACGTCCTCGAGGTGGAACGCGGCGCCACAGACGAAGAGATCCGGAGAGCGTACAAGCGCATGTGCGCGGTATTCGACCCTGAGAACCTCGTCACTTTCGGGCTGTTCGATGAAGAGGGGCTCGATGCTGCCCGGACGCGGATCGATGAGGCCTATGACGTTCTTCTCGATCCTGCCCGGCGCCGCCCCTATGAAATTTCGGTGTTCCCAGAGGCGGAGGAAACCAAAGCCGAAGCTGAGCAGGCCGAGACTCCGAATGGCGAGCTGCCGCCAGCCCCGAGCATCACCCCGGACACCGAGTTCAGTGGCGCGCTTCTGAGAGCCGTTCGAGAGTCGCAAGGCACGAGCCTCGAGCAGATCAGCGAAAGAACGAAGGTCGGCACGAGCTATCTGCGATGCATCGAAGAGGAAGTGTTTTCGCAGCTTCCTGCTTCCGTCTACGTGCGGGGCTTCGTGACCGAGTTCGCGAAGTGCCTGAGGCTCGATCCCGAGCAAGTCAGCCAGAGCTACATACGTCGATACAAGGCGCGAATGGAGCAGAAGCAAGAGGACCATTGACTGCGGCAAGGGGACCCCTCGTCCTCGCATCGGCGTCGCCGCGCCGTCGAGAGATCCTCTCGGCCCTCGGCCTCGAGTTCGAAGTTCATCCAAGCGGCGCCGATGAAGGCGGCTTGCGTATCGAGGATCATTTGGAGTTCGTGCGGGCAGCCGCACTCCTCAAGCTGCAAACCGCATTGGATGTTGAAGTGCGAGAGGGCGTGTTCGTTCTCGCGGCCGACACCATCGTCACGGTTGACGATCAGCGTCTGGGAAAACCAGTGGACGATCTGGACGCCGTTCGGATGCTGTCGCTCCTTGCGGGACGTGACCACCTCGTTCGGACGGCCATCGCGCTCGGTCGAGCCGCTGACGGAGTTTTGGCAAGCCGAGTGGTCGAAACCCGCGTCTGGTTCAAACCTGCCTCTCGGGAGGCGTTGGCGCGCTACGTGGCAGCCGGCGAGAGTCTCGACAAGGCCGGCGCGTACGGGATCCAAGGGCTTGCGAGCGGGTTCGTGACACGGCTCGAGGGATCCTACACGAACGTGGTAGGCCTTCCCGCTTCCGAGGTCATCAGCATGCTCCTCGATCGAGGGGCCTTGGAGCAATGGCCATGAGTCGAGACCTCCGCACTGCCATCGAGCGCGTGCAGAAGCGAATCGCCCGGGCTTGTGAGCGAGCAGGCAGGGACGTCGATACTGTTCAGCTCATTTCGGTTTCGAAGGGGCATCCGGTGGAGACGATTCGAGCCGCGTATGATGCCGGAATGCGCGTCTTTGGAGAGAACTACGCCCAGGAGCTCGCGGAGAAGGCATCGATTCTCAGCGACCTCGAGGGGCTCCAGTGGCGTTTCATAGGGCACTTGCAGCGCAACAAGATCAAACTGATCGAACGCGCGCGGGCCAGCGTGGACACGGTGGATTCATTGCGGCTGGCGGAGGCGATTTCTTCGAGAGCGCAGCTCGATGGGCGCGAGGTCGAGCTCTTGATTCAGGTCAACGTGGCGCGCGAAGCGCAGAAATCGGGCTGCACCCCTGACGCTCTTCCCGAGCTCGTGGAAGCGGTGCAGGCATTGCCGAACGTGGATCTTCGCGGACTGATGACCGTCGCCCCTGACCTGGATGATCCGGAAGAGACGCGGCCGTTCTTCTCAGCGCTGCGCGAGCTCGCCAAATCTCAAGGGTTGCCCGAGCTTTCGATGGGAATGACTCACGACCTCGAACAAGCCGTCGAGGAGGGGGCCACCATGCTTCGAATCGGTACGGCGATCTTCGGGCCGCGTCCAGCGGTGGAGCCCTAGTCCTCGGAGCCTTCGGCGATCTTGCCGAGCTCCACCGAGCGCCGCGTCGCCGCACGAACGGCGCCTCGAACGACGCCAGCGAAATCCGCCGATGCCAGCGCGTCCAATCCCGCCCGGGTGGTCCCGCCAGGGCTCGTCACCCGAGCGCGCAAGACCTCGGGCGCTTCCTTTTCGTCGAGAAGCAATCGCGCTGCGCCGAACACGGTTTGCGAGGCCAGCTGCAGCGCGGTGTCTTCCGGAAGCCCCTCGTTGATGCCCGCATCGCGAAGCGCTTCGACCATCGCGAATACGTACGCCGGGCCCGAGCCGCTCAGGCCGGTCACGGCGTCGATCTGATCCTCTGGAACGCGCACGGCGATGCCCACGCTTCTGAAAAGCAGCTCCGATAGCTCGAGGTCTGCCTCCGTTGCGTGCGCGCCGGCCGCGATCGCTGTTGCGCCCGCTCCGACGAGCGCTGGCGTGTTCGGCATGGAACGCACCACGCGCGAACCAGGCGGGAAGGCTCGTTCGATGACGCGCGTCGAAATCCCTGCGGCGATCGATATCAGAAGCGCGCCCGGGTCGAATGCCGCAGCGACGCCAGGAAGCACCTGGGCGAACACCTGCGGTTTGGTGGCCAGCACGACGACGTTTGCCGCAGCGACCGCGTCCGCGTTCTCGGTAGTCGTGCGAATGCCGAGCTCCGATCCGAGAGCGGCGATACGCGCCTGGTCCGGGTCAGCCGCGATGATCTGGCCGGCAGCCACGGTCCCGGTTCCGACTAGACCGCGAATGAGAGCGCCCGCCATATTGCCGGCGCCGACGAAGGCGATGCTGTGCTCGAGAGGCATGACGCGCGGCATACCATACTCGCGCGCCACGCGACACGTCGTGCTCGGCGGCTACGCGCAGGCCGCTTCGAGCTCGTCGATCTCTTTGGGAATCCCTGCGGTGAGGACCTCGGAGCTCGAGTCGGTGACGACGACGTCGTCTTCGATGCGCACTCCGATCCCGCGCCAGCGTTCGTCCACGGCTTCGGAGTCCGTCGCGATGTAGATCCCAGGCTCGACCGTCAGAACGAAGCCTGCCTCGAGCGAGCGCTGCTTGCCGCCTCGGTAGTAGTGCCCGACGTCGTGAACGTCCATGCCGAGCCAATGCGAAGTGCGATGCATGTAGAACGCTTCGTATTTCTTCTCTTCGATGAGCGAATCCAGGTTGCCGCTCAGCAGTCCCAACTCGATCAAGCCCTCGGTGATCGTTCGGACCGCGCCATCGTGGATGTCGTCGAGAGTTACCCCCGGCCGCACGGCTTCGATGCTTGCCTTTTGAGCGTGAAGCACGAGCTCGTAGATCGCGCGTTGCTCCGGTGTGAATTTACCGTTGACGGGGAATGTGCGCGTGACGTCACTCGCGTAGTACTCGTACTCACACCCCGCGTCGATGAGGAGCAGCTCCCCGTCATTCATGACTCGATTGCCCGCCCGATAGTGCAAGATCGTAGCGTTGGGACCGGACCCGACGATGCTCTCGTACGCGGGCCTTTCGCTGCCATGTTTTCGGAATGCGTGTAAGAGCTCGGCGTCGATTTCGTATTCACGGACGCCCGCATTAGCGAGTTGCATCGCGCGAAGGTGTGCTTCCCGGGTGATCGCCGCGGCCTGCCGCATCAGCGCTAGCTCTTCATCGGACTTTCGCAGTCGCAGCTCGTGAAGGTGGACGGAAGAGTCGACGATCACCTCCGGGGCGACGATGCCGCGCCGCCCCCCGCGGCGAAGCTGATTCAGGCAGTCGAAGATCTTGGCGTCGGCTTGCCCGTTGGTCGCGATTCTATAGTGCAGACGCTCGACGTTGCCGAGGTAGTCAGGGAGCCGCTGGGCCAACTCTTCGATTGGGAAAGCAGCGTCGGCCCCGAAGTCTCGTACCGCCCCTTCGACCCCAGCCCTTGGCCCGTCCCAGATCTCCCTCTCCCGTTTTCGCGGGCGGACAAAGAG
>DASRZF010000041.1:0-2983 GCA_035686645.1 Polyangiales bacterium | reverse complement strand
CCTCGGCCGCGACCGGCTCGGAACCTGCGCATCGGGGCTCATCTTGGCGCTCGCGTACGCATTACACCCCGCGCTTCACGGCGCGAACATGTACGAGTTCCACTCGCTCACGCTCCTGTTCTCGCCGCTGCTCTTCGCGCTGTACTTCTTCCTGTCGGGCAAGCTCCGTCTCTACTACGCGATGCTCGCCTTGCTTCTGCTCATCCGCGAGGATGTCGCGCTGCTGATGTGCTTCGTCGGTTTCTACGGTGTCATCTCGGGTAGCACCGAGTACAAGCGTGCAGGATGGGCCACGATCGTCGCTTGTCTGACGTATTTCGTGCTCGTGAAGACGGTGTTCATGACTTCGCTGGACATCTTCAACCAGGGCCCCGAGTCGTATGGGTTCTCCTACTACTACGCGGAGATGATCCCGAACAAATGGGGCTTTGGTGACTTCCTGATCACCTTGCTCACGAACCCAGCCTACATCGTGGCGTTGGTCACGAAAGAAGCGAAGCTTCACTACTTGCTCGTCATATTCCTCCCTACGCTGATGCTCGCGGCCTGGGCGGGAAAGAAGCGCTTCATGCTGCTGTACGGCCTGATCTTCACGCTCCTTGCCTCGAAGCCCCCAGTATTTTCCTGGCACTTCCAATACTCTGCAGTCCTCCTTCCAGTCGCCATCGCGCTGGCCCCCGAAGGGCTGCTTCGTCTCCAAAAGGCACGGCTGAGAGACCACAGCTTCACGGCGGCAGTGATGGGTTGCGTCCTCGTGGCGAGTCTTCTCGTGAGTTGGAAGCACGGTGGAATCGTCGAAAACGCAGCCTTCCGCGGTGGTTTCTCGAAGGTCACGCGCTCGCTGAGCCCGGAAAAGGAGGCCGCGTACCAATCGTTCACCGAGCTCATCAGCAAGATCGAGCCGGATGCATCGGTCTCGTCTAGCGCCCGCGTAGGGCCCCATGTTTCGAACCGTGCGGAGGTCTACCAAGTCGAGCAAGACATCGAGACTGACTACGTCCTGATCGATACCCGGGATCTTCGCTCAGGAGTGAAGGAGAGAATCAAACGCTTGGAAGAGGCCAAGAAGATCGAGCTGGTCGAACGGAGTCGTACCTGGGCGCTCTATCGCGCGACGCCGCCACCGCCGGTCGAATAGCGCCAAGAAGCCATGGCGAAATCACGCATTCGTTGGGTCATGCGCTGGGTTGGGCCGCTCCTCCTGATCTGGTTGGTTTGGCGCTTCGCCGACCTCCACACACTTGCGGACACCCTGGCACGCGCCCGGGCCTGGCCGTTGGTCATCGCCGTGGCACTCGATGCGGTCGTGATCCACGCCAAGCTCTGGCGTTGGCGCAGCTTGCTGAGGTCCGCCGGCGTGTCGCTGTCCGTTTCACGCGCCTACATGGCGTTTCTTCCCTCCCTCTACCTGGGTTTGGCGACTCCGGGGAGGGTCGGAGACGCGTTGCGGATTCAGTACCTCAAGAGGGACCACGCGGTGGGATACGCCGATGGCTTGGCGGTTTCGATCATCGACAGGCTTTGTGACGTCTACGTCCTGCTTGCGTTCGTAGCCCTGGGCATCGTGCATCTAGCGCGCACTGCGTCGATTCCATTTGCGCAAACGACCTGGCTCGCGGTCGCCGCGGTTGCTATCGCCCCTGCGTTCCTTTTCGTGCGACGGGTCGCCGAGCCGGCAGCCCAGTGGCTCTTTGGGCGGTTCTCCAAAGGCCAGATACACGAAGGTCTGAGTGTCTTCTTCGATGCGCTCCGCAGCCAGATCGGTTGGAATCTCGTCGGCCCCGCTCTGCTCACCGTGCTGGCTTTCCTCACCAACTACCTTCAGGCCTGGCTGGTGGCGAATGCGCTCGGGATCGATCTCAGCTTCATCGACGTCTCGGCGCTCGTGGCGATCAGCTCCTTGCTGAGCCTTCTCCCGATTTCGATCTCCGGTGTTGGGGTCCGCGAGTCCTTCTTCGCGCTGGTTTTTCCCGCGTTCGGGCTCGCCGCGACTCTTGGCATCGCGTTCGGCCTCGGCTTCTTCGCAGTGGTCTACGTTCCGACGCTGGTTCTCGGCTTCATCGCC
Source organism: Polyangiales bacterium (assembly GCA_035686645.1). GTDB lineage: Bacteria > Myxococcota_A > Polyangia > Polyangiales > Houyiibacteriaceae > SG8-38. Next base: position 918 of record DASRZF010000041.1, on the reverse strand, counting down.
TGGCTCGCCTGGCCGCCCTCGAACTAGGTGTTCAGGGACGCCGTGACGGCGAGGCCTTGACGTAGAGCTGCAGCTTCGTCCTTCGCCGCGGATTGATCTGTAGCCGAGATGCGCCCAGCGCGAACCCTGCGCGAGCAACGTCGCCGCTGAGCTTGCCAGCGCAATCGGGGTCGAGCACGACGAAGCTCGCCTCGTCGAGAAGCCCAGCGACGTCCTCGAGCGGGGCCGGTTGAATGGGCTCGGCGAAGCTTTCCTTCTCCGGTCCAAAAACGGGGGTAGTCATTTGGGAGAGCTCATACAGGCCGGTCGCGTACGTAGTGCCGCAGCCCAGGTATGCGACTCTGCCGTACGCGGCGTCGAGGGGCGGCTCGGTCGGCATGCTTCCGATCCGAAGGTTTCCGACGCTCTTCCTTCCAGTCGTTCGATTGAGCGCAAAGTCGAAGAACACCAAGTCCCCTGCGATGGAGTCCCAGCCCTTCGAGGTTCGGTCCTCCCAAAGAAGGTGTGTCACGCCCAACTCGCGATAGAGCTCCCAGAGCTCCGCGGGCGATCGAATCCGCCCGTAACTGATCCCGAATTGCCAGGCCCCCCAGTCGGAGGTGGTAGCGCGAGATAGGCCGAGGTGGACGTGGTTGTCGTGCAGCAATACGTGCGCGTCGTCGGGAATGGCGTCACGCGCCCTCGTCCACGATTTGAAGACGTCGAGACGCTGCTCGTATCGCTTCTCATAGCCGGCGGAAAGGAGGTCGTTAACCTTCTTGATGGGGGATCGAATCATCGCGTGCGTCTGCATGAAATACACGTCACTTCCGACGAGGATTTGTGTGGCGACGAGCGCGCTGAGCGCCAACTTGGACCCCCAACCCATGCGCCAAACCCGAATGATGAGCGCAGCGGTGACCGCAGCCATCCAAGGCA
>DASRZF010000040.1:0-4451 GCA_035686645.1 Polyangiales bacterium | reverse complement strand
GCCTGCGGCGCAGCGCCGGAACCTCGATGTGATGACCGACGCGTTGGTCACCCGGATCGTGATCGAAGGAGGGCGCGCCACGGGCGTCACGATCCGCCGCGCCGGGACCGAGCAAACCCAATCCGCAAGGACAATCGTGCTCTCCGCAGGGACGTACGCATCGCCCCAGATCCTGATGTTGTCTGGTATCGGCCCCGCGGCCCAGCTGCGAAACTTCGAGATACCGGTCCTCGTGGACGCGCCGGAGGTGGGCGAGAATCTTCAGGATCACCCGATCCTTCCGATCGTCTACGGCACCACCAACACCGATACTCTCTTGCGAGCCGAGTCACCCCGCGAACTGCTCCGGTATCTGTTGTTCAAGCGCGGAATGCTCGCGTCGAACGGGGTGGAAGGGTTCGCGTTCACCCAGGTCGAGCCCGGTCCCGTGGATGCGCCCGACCTCGAGCTCATGTTCCTGCCGTTCGAGATGCGCGAGCAGTTCCTCGAGCCGCCGACTCGGCACGCGTTCGGCCTCGGGCCGGCTGTCGTCGCGCCGCGATCTCGAGGACGCGTGATCCTGCGAAGCAACGATCCGCTCGTCCCACTCGGGATCGACCCGGCGTTGCTGAGCGACGGCGAGGGCATCGACGCGAGAGTGCTCTTCGAGGGCGTCCGCTTGAGCCGGACCATCGCCGCGACTTCGCCGTTGGCCGAACTCAATACGGGCGAACTCCGCCCGGGTGCGGATGTGCAGAGCGATCGCCACCTGCTCGATTATGCAAGCACCGAGCTGCAGACCGTCTATCACCCGACCAGCACATGCCGCATGGGTTCTGACGCGCGCTCTGTGGTCGACTCGCGGCTGCGCGTCCGGGGCATCGAGGCGCTCTGGATCGCCGATGCCTCCGTCATGCCGGCGGTCCCGCGTGGCCACCCGAACGCCGTGGTGGCGATGATTGCCAACCGTGGCGCTGCGTGGATCGAGGAGGCGGTCAGTTGAGCGTCGCCTGGCGACGCGGTTCGCCCAACAGGCGCTGCAGCTGAAGCGGCTTCGGCCCAATCGACCTCTGGTAAGGTCTGGCATTGAAACATGGGCGCTTCGGTCAAGCCACGGAGGCGCTGTGGCTCGCAGCTGAACCGCCGATCCGTTGGGCTGCAGGACGACCGGTCTGCTCACGCGAAATTCGGAGGGCGGGACTCATGCCGGAACCGACGGGGTGGCGGTTGGACGATGCCGCCGCCGAGTACTTCGAAGGCCACTTCGTGCCCGCCATTTTTGCCAAGTGGGCGCCTATCTTGGTCGATGCAGGTGGAGTGGCCCAGGGTCAGCGAGTTCTCGATGTGGCCTGCGGCACAGGCATCGTTGCTCGCGTCGCTGCCGATCGCCTCGCGGGGGTGGGAGAGGTCACCGGTCTCGATCTCAACCCGAGCATGATCAAGGTAGCGCGGCGCCTGCAGCCGGACGTCAATTGGCACGAGGGTGATGCGACGGACATGCCCCTTCCCGACGCGAGCTTCGATGCAGTGCTTTGTCAGGCAGGTCTGATGTTCTTCCCCGATCCAGTCACCGCCCTCCGAGAGATGCGGCGGGTCCTCCGCTCGGGTGGCCAGTTGGCCGTACAGGTGTGGGGTAGAAGCGAAGGGTACGATTCGACCGCCGAGCTCCTCGAAGAGACCTCCGGCAAGGAGATCGCAGACATCTTCCGGGCCCCCTTCTCGATGGCGCAGCCGGACCTTCTCCCCGAACTCCTCGCGAAGGCCGGATTCGACTCGCCGCAATCAGAAACGTACGAGAAGCCAGCGCGATTCCCCTCGATCGAGGACTTCCTGAGAACGGAGATAGACGGTTGGGTGCTCAAGGGCCTTGTAGACGTCGATGCACTGACACCCGGGGCTCGAGAACGACTCAAGCCCTACGCTGATACTGACGGCACGGTTGCCATCCCGATGGCAGGGCACGTTGTTACCTGTGCAAAGCGCTAGCCGCGAGGCCTGCCGCCCAACAAGTGCCGTTGCAGCGGACTTGCCAACGCTTGATGCCTAGTGGTGCGTGGTAGAATCGCGACATCCGAGGTGTTCCGGGGCTGCGAGCCAGGTCGCCGCAAGCCGCTGAACGCCGATCCGTTGGGCGGCGTGGAGTCGAGGATGGCGAACCATGTACCCGCTGGCTGGCCCGCCGTGGTCCCCCGAATCGCCGTCGCCGATCCCGAGGCTCTCGTAGGGTTCATCCAACGCGTCTTCGGTGCAGTGGGCAAGTTCCATCGGGAGCGGCCGTCGGAACTTCGGATCGGCGACTCTCTCATCATGGTGGGCTCCACCATCGGGCGCGAGGCGATGCAGGCCTTTCTCTACGTCTACGTCGAGGACACTGACGCTGTCTTTCGGCGTGCAGTCGATCTCGGCGCCAAGTCGCTCGAGGAACCGCAAGACATGCCGTACGGAGATCGGCGCGCAATGATCCGCGATCCTTGGGGCAACACGTGGCAAATCGCCACCCATGGTGGCCGGTTCACGCCGTAGGCCGCGCGCCATAAGAGGCCGCGCGCCATGAGAGAGGCGTTGCAGCTGACGGCCAACAGAGCGTTCCAATTGGGGTTTGGTAGCGTTCTGGCATTCAACCTGGGTGGCTCAGCGACCTTCGACGGCGCTGTTGTCCGCAGCTGAGCGCCCAATCCGTCAGATACTCTATTCGCTGTCAATCGCGGAGCGCGAAGAACTTCTCCCCTTCGAAGACTCGGTCGTGCTTCATCATTCCTTAGATCGCGTGTAGGAGTTTCCGCATGACCGCGACGTTCGCTTGCATCTTGGTCTTGCCTCTGGCGAGCAGCTTCTCGTAGAAAGCTCTTAGGTGCGGTTCGTATTGCACGGCAACGATCGACGTCATGAAGAGCCCCCGGCGGATGTGCCGATTCCCACGTCGACTGATTCTCGCCGGCTTGTTGACCGACGTGCCCGATTGGAACTGTCGGAAATCGGGTCCCGCATGGGCGACCCACTCCCTCACCGACATGTCTTTGGGCAGCACCGCGATCTCCGCAAGGATCTGGATCCCTGCGGCATCGGCGATGCCCTTGATGGACATGATGTGCTCGAAGTGACGCGAGAGCTCGCCATGATCCTCGATCAGTGCAAGCGCCTGGTCGCGCAATCGTGCAATCCTCTTTTCGAGATGCCGGATGTTGACCTCGATGTCATTTCGCGCGATGTCGCTTGTCTCAGCGAAGGCATCGGCAGCACGAAGTCGATTCTTCTCTTGCGTGGCGTTCCTCGTCATCGCCTCGATTCGACGTGAAATGGCCTGTAGGTCCATGCACTCGGGATCTGGAGGCGACCAGGCCGCGAAAAGCATCCATTTCGCGAGCTCGAGAATCACTTCAGCATCGATCGCGTCGGTCTTCGATCGCCGGAGAAGGGCTCCGGCGAACTGAGCGAGGGCGCGTGGGTTGGCCACCATGACCTCGACCCGTTTGGCTCGATGCAACGCGAACGCCAGGTCGAGGCTGTAGTTTCCTGTAGCTTCGAGAACAAGGCGCGCCGAGCGCCCGCGTTTCGTGATCACGGTGATGAGCTTGCGGTGACCAATACCATCGTTGGCGAACTCGAGCACGGACCCTCGCTGTTCATTCTGTTCGATGATCACCGCCAATGTTTTCGCGCTGACGTCAACTTCAACTAGGGCGGTCTTCTGCAACACATTCTCCTGATGCTCGACTACAATGGCTGCCGGTTCCCCGACCCTGCACCATCACCTACTCGTCTTGTAAACGCAGGCTCTCGGGCCTCGGATACTCCACGGCATGGCTGAAGAGGGCGGGGGGCCAATCTGACGGTCAAGCTCTTGGCTTCATGCGCCGTCGGCCTCACCCGGCTGATCACTTGGAGTGTACGAAGGTCGTACTCGAGAGCATTGGATCGATATACAAGACGGCGGGGAGCCTGAGTGAACTGGGACGCCATCGGCGCCATCGCAGAGCTGCTCGGGGGGCTCGCGACGGTCGCAACACTCGTATACCTCGCGCGACAGATTCGCGAGAGTGGCCGATCGACACGACTAGCGGCTATGCAGTCTGCGATGCTCGCCGAGCAGACCGCGATGGAGATCCCGGCCCGAGATCGCAATTTGGCGCGCGTTATTCCGATTGCCGTTGGCATCGCCGACGGAACCCTCACGGAGGAAGAGCACCAGCAGTTTCGTTTCTGGTTGTTCCTCATGGTGCGCTCCCACGAGAACATGTTCGTCCAGCATCAGGCCGGCATGATCGATGACGAAACGTGGGCTGCGCGCTCCAGCACTGCCCTGTTCTTGCTAGCGTCGCCGATCGGTCGCAGGATTTGGGAAGGCGCCTCGAATACGTACCGCGCCGATTACCAGGCCTGGGTAGCCTCTTCCCAGATACGAAAGGACGCGCCCGCCGTCTAACGAGCGGTTGCAGCTGACGCCCAACAGCTCGTTCCAATCGATCCGTGGT
>DASRZF010000039.1:0-14734 GCA_035686645.1 Polyangiales bacterium | reverse complement strand
TTCGGATGCCGGTGCCCGGTGTTGAGGACGCCGATGCCGCCGGCGAAGTCGATGTAGCGTTTGCCTTCGACATCCCAGACCAGCGCGTTCTCGGCGCGCTCGGCGAAGCGGGGATGCATGCTGGCGACACCGCGTGCCACGGCCTGGTTTCGTCGCGAGAGAAGTTCCGAGTTCGTCGCCATCGCCATCGGGCTCCTTCGTCTACCGAGATGTCATTCGCTTCACGGGTTGATGCCCCCGATGCACATGTACTTGATCTCGAGGTAGTCCTCGATGCCGTACTTCGACCCCTCGCGGCCGATGCCGGATGACTTCACCCCACCAAATGGCGCAATGGAGGTCGAGATGAGGCCCGTGTTGATGCCGACCATTCCGTACTCGAGCGCTTCGGCGACACGCCACACACGGGAGACGTCGCGGCTGTAGAGATAAGATGCGAGGCCGTATTCGGTGTCATTGGCCATGCGCACGGCCTCCTCTTCGGACTCGAAGCGAAAGAGCGGCGCCAGCGGACCAAAAGTTTCTTCCTGGGCCACGGCCATGGCCGGGGTGACGTCGGTGAGCACGGTCGGCTCGAAGAAGGTGCCGCCGAGCGCATGCCGGGCGCCGCCGATCGCGACTTTGGCGCCCTTACTGACGGCATCGGAGATGTGCCTCTCGACCTTGTCGACGGCTGCCTTGCTGATCAGCGGGCCCTGGGCCACACCCTCGTCGAGCCCGTTGCCGACTTTGAGCTGCTCTCTCACGGCGTTGGCAAGCCTCCGCGCAAACTCGTCGTAGATCTGGTCATGCACCAGAAAACGGTTCGAACAGACGCAGGTCTGACCGGCGTTCCGGAATTTCGACGCGATGGCGCCTTCGACGGCGGCATCGAGATCGGCGTCCTCGAAGACGAGAAAAGGCGCGTTGCCTCCGAGCTCGAGTGAGACCTTCTTGACCGTGCCGGCGCACTGCTCCATCAGAAGCTTTCCAACCGCTGTCGAGCCGGTGAAGCTGAGCTTTCGGACGATCGGGCTCGAGGTCATTTCGCCACCGATCGACTTCGCGTCGCCAGTGACGACGTTCAGCACGCCTGCTGGGATTCCGGCACGCTCCGCGAGCTCGCAGAGCGCCAGTGCCGAATACGGAGTCTCGAGGGCCGGCTTGACCACCATCGTGCAACCGGCCGCAAGAGCAGCTCCAGCCTTACGCGTAATCATCGCGGCTGGGAAGTTCCAAGGCGTGATCGCGACACAGACGCCGATCGGTTGTTTGATCACGATGATCCGCTTGTCGGCCTGGTGCTGTGGGATTACATCGCCGTATGTACGCCGGCCCTCTTCGGCGAACCATTCGATGAACGAGGCCGCGTAGGCGATCTCGCCGCGCGACTCGGCGAGTGGCTTGCCCTGCTCGATCGTCATGATCCGCGCGAGGTCATCTTGGTTCGCCATCATCAGGTCGAACCAGGCGCGCAGCTTCACGCCGCGTTCCCTCGCCGGCAGCGCGCGCCAGCCAGGAAGGGCGGACTCCGCGGCCTGCAACGCCTTGCGCGTCTCCGCCGCGCCGCAATCGGGAACGTGTCCGATGACCTCTCCGTTCACTGGGTTGGTCACCGCCACGCTGCGGCCGCCCTCCGCCTGCGTCCAGTCGCCATCCACATAGCACCGCTGGCGAAAGAGCCTTGTATCGCTGAGGTTCTGCACGTTCCTTCGGTCGAGGCTACCGCAACCCTTGGGTTGCGCAATCCTAGAGTGTCGCCCGGCGCCTCGCGTTGGCACCGATCTTCAGAGCTCGATCGGAAACTTCAAACGCGTGTCTCCGATGCTGCTCGTTATCGATACGCGTCCTCCGTTTTCGATCCCTTCGCCCGCGATGCCGCCTGGACACGTTCTTCTCGCGTCAAACGACCTTGATCACGTGCCACAACGCGAACGCCAGTGCTTCGGCGTCCGGGCCAACACGCTCCGGTGCCGCGTTGCGGCGCAATCCATGCGATTCCGTTGGCTTGCTGTTTCGCTAAGCAGGCGAAAACGTGCGGGCGGCTTGTGCGAGGGCTTCGACTAGGTTCTCCGGCTGGGTGCGAAGCAGCGGGGAAAGCTCCATTTGCACGCCGCGGAGCCGGGGGACGTTGACCGGGTTGTCGGGATGCACGCCTCGAATCGAGCTCGGGATCTTCGAAAGGTCGTCGACGACTACCGCGCCTGGGAGCTCGGGCCTGAGGGTTTCGGCGAGATGGGCGGCGAGGGTCCGATTACGTCCGCCGAGCATGACGTGGTGGGGGAAGGCCTTGCGTCGAAAGCCATGCACGGTCACCACGACGTCGACGCTCTCGAAGAATGCTTGGAGCTTGTCGGACTCGTCCGCGCGAAAGAGCGACGATGGAATGTGCCAGCGGAGATGGGCGGGTTGCCGTACCGCATAGAAAGAGGCGCCTGACTTCTGCGCCGCCCCTGCGGCAATCGCGTCGGTTTGCGTCTCGAGACTTCCTCCGTGAAACGCCATGAAGCCGAAGCGGGAGCGCAGCTCGAGGTCTTCTTCGACACCGCGGCAGGCGAGGAGCTCTTCGAGGTAGCGCCGGCTTCGGTTCTCGAAGGGGCGCTTAGGGGTGCCACGGGTCACCACTGACTTGTAGCACTCATTTTGAGCTACTCGAGCCGCAGGAACGGGCGGTCGCACTCGTCATCAGCGTACTCTTTGGAGAAGAACACGGAGGTATCGACATTCACGCCGGTTTGGTTGTCGTGCGCGATGAGAACCGACACCTTGCCGTCTGCGTCGTTGGCGATGCGCTCGTTGATGTAGTCGGTGAGGTCGAAGGCGTAGCGCGTCCCTGGGTCGTCTACGCCGTCCGCATCTTGGTCGAAATCTCCCCCAAGCATGAAGTCATACCCGGCGATCAGCAGGGGAACACCGGGGCTGTCCTCAAACGGGACTCTCCAGTCGTTTTTGTTCCGAGGTGCGTTGTTCCAAGTAATGCCATCGGTCGTGGAGGTTTCGGGAAGCGTGGCTGGGTCCCAGTCCTCGTCGTCGATGATGCCGTAGAAGTTGAACGGTTGCGGCCCCGACGTCTCCGGTGTCGGGCCCTCGATGTGGCGCTCCAAGGTGAGCACGAGGGTCGCTGACTGAACAGCCGCTGACTGATCACTCAGGTCGAACACCATGTAGGTCTTCCGTGTGAAGCCCAGATTCGCCGCGGACTTGCAAAGCAGAGTCGTTGCGCCCCCGAAGTTCGTGTCAGCCAACATGCGGTCCGCTTCGGGACCGTCGCCAGTGATGTAGGCATCTGCGATCGGGAGTCGATCCGCGGCTCCGAGGTCACAGGTCTCCGGCCCCGCGACCGCCGCGGTTCCAGTGTTTCCGTTTGCACCGCCCGTTCCAGCGGAGCCACCACTACCACCGCCTCCTCCTTCTCCTCCACCTCCCGCTCCGCTGCCTCCTTCGCCGCTTTCATCTTCCGCGACAGTGCATCCCGAGTGAGCGATGGCCGCAGCCAACACGACCAATGTCGAAACCGCTATCCTCATTGAGCTCTCCTTCCGGCAGTGTGGATGGCCTAGTAGGGCCCCGTTTCTCCAAACACGCCGCAGGTCTTGTCGGCATCCATCCTGCAACACCTCGTGTAGTGACCCTGACCTACGCATACGTCGTATACCTCTTGGCAAGATCTGGCCAGCGCCTCGTCTTCCATGCAGAGCCCAAGGGTGCAGACCAGGTACGACACGCCACCGGCTCCCCCGGTATTTTCGCTGCCAGCGCTACCCCCGATACCCCGACCGCCGGTGTCCCCGCCGCCACCCGCACCTGCTGTCCCGCTGGCGCCTCCCTGGTCCTCGACGGTCACCGCCTCTCCGCAAGCGGACAGGGCCAGCAGTGCAGAGAAGACGAATGGCAGATCGAGCCGTGTCTTGCTCATGAGGTCATCGCATCGATAACGCACAGGGAGTCTCGATTTGGAAAACGCATTCACGGCTCTGGCTCGGCGACGAGCTCTGCACGGATGGCGTCTAGGCCCTGTTGCAGCCAGCGTTTGAAGAGCAAGACGATGGGAATCGCGAGCGGATAGGCGAGCGGGGAGGTCAGGCCGAACGTATAAGTCCAGACGATGCGCGTGCCGCCTTCCGTTTCGATGAAGTCCCAGTTGCCGGTGCCGCTCCGCACGAGCAACGAGAACGGGAACTTGGCGCCGCCCGTCCAGCGATAGCGATGCCGGACCGGGGGGTCATAGTCGAGGATGACTTCCTCGAGCACCGTGCCGTCGGTCATGAAGACGCGCCGCTTCGTTCCCTTTGCGAGGACTTGCCCTTCATCCATTTCGACCCTGGTGATCCCTGCGAACGGTCCACGCGCGCGCAAGGTCTCGGGCGTGTTCGTGCTGTCGGTGGCCCGTGCAAAGACCTCGTCGCGCGGGCGGGGGATGAGAACCGAAGCCGAGGTCGAGATGTCCGTCACGGTTCCGGAACCTACCACGAGATGGCGGGCCTTGGTCCTTCAGTTTTTGAGACTGCAACTTTCGATCGGCTCGGCCGCGAGTTGAAGGATGCCTGCACCGGAGAACACGGTATCGGTAAACATGGCGCCCGAGCCAACAGCTCCCCAGGTTCCGCAGCGGTGCACTTTGTCTCCGATCCGAAACGTGCCAACGATGTCAGTCCCCGAAAAGTCGAGACGAACCGCGCCGTCTTCCAGGTCGTCCGAGAGCTGAAGGGCTGCCGTGTCTCCGAGCGCCGGACTCCGGAGCGTCAGCGCTCCCCCGCGGACATCGATGTCGCCGGTCCCGAGTGCGCCATCCGACTCGACCACGAGCTCTCCCGAATCCACCGTCACCCCTCCAGAGAAGTCGCTTCGCCCATTCAAGCCGAGGCGTCCGTCGGCGAGGCGGATGCCCCCCGGTCCGGTCAGATCGATCGGCGCGGGGCCAAACGAAGAGCCATCAAACTCGGACGGGGAGTTGTCGAAGATCTCGACGAGCAAATCGCCTCGCTCATCCAAGATCTCCGGCTGCAATGAGATGACGTTCTGCAAGCGCGCGGCGCCCACCACGACATCGGCGTACGTTTCTCCGGGCCCGAGCCGGCGCTGCAGCACGCGACCGTCTTCGCCCAGGGCAAACCAGAGCGTACCGATCCCAACCCCACCAGGCTTCGCATCTGCGTAGGGCGAGCTCTTCGGCAACGAATACTGGCCTTGCTCATTCTTTCGCGCGTCAGGATCGAAATGCACCGCGGCGCTGGAATCGATGACCGGAACCGCGATCACTTTGACTGCCTGGGCGGAGAGAGTGCCCTGTCCGTCATAGTCAGCCGTGTTCGGATCCACGATCGACGGTGGGCCCATCACGATGAAGGTGTGTCCCGTGTCCGTGGTCTTGATCAGGCTTGCGTCTGAAGGGTCGACGTATCGTCCCATCGCGTAGGCGCCGATGTCTCCCGATCGCAGCTCTTCGAAACGCGGTACGGGCGCAAGTCCTGAGGATTTTGCGTATTCCGCGCGAAAGAAATTGGTGAGCACGAATGCTCGTGACCAGGGTCGCTGCCCTTCTTCCAAGGCGAAGCCGTCTGGGTAGACCTGGTTGTAAGCAGGCAATCGGCCCTGCGATTGGAGCACGGCTTCGTGCAAAGGGGAGACCGTGTTGACGACGAAGCTCACCCAGCCCGAGCAGTCCGTCGAAGCGAGTCCGGAGTAGGTTGCGGTGGGAGCCAGGTACACCGGCGGCTCGGCAAGCTCGTCCGGACCGTATGCGGTCTCGTAGCTGTAAGTATTGCTGGGAGCTGGCTTGGCGGAGCGGTCGTTCAAAGATTTGCTCACCGCAGCCGCAAACGAAACGATGTCCTGCGCCATGCCGAATTCGGGGCTTGTCGCTTGAGCAGGCTTTGCAGCGGGGGTCTGAGACACGCACGACAGCAGAACCACGCTCAGTGGCAGGCACGTCGTCCAAATGGCGCCGAGTGAAACGATGCGTGGGTTCATGAGGCTCCAGCTCGGTTCGAACACTATGACGCAGCGAGCTTGATCGCGCCCGTGATGCCGCCGATGACCATCTGGGTGCCGATCACGGCTAGGATCAGTCCCATCAGGCGCGTAATGATGCTCATGCCGGCGTGTCCGAGGTACCGCACCAGCCGTTCTCCGTAAACGAAAAAGAAATAGGTGATCACGCAAAGGGCGAAGAACGTGACCAGAGTAGTCACCACTGGGCCGATGCCGCCCTGAGAAGCGAAATTGATCGCCGTCGAGATGGTGCCCGGACCCGCGAGCAGCGGCATCGCAAGCGGGGAGATGGCCTTGTCGAGCTCCCCCTCGAGGCCGGGCGTGGCTCCGGCATTGCCAGGGTGCTGAACCCTGGACGCATGACCCTGCACCATATGGAACCCGATCAGAAGCACAAGCAGGCCACCGGTGATCTGGAAGGCCGGAAGTCCGATGCCGAAAAGCTCGAAGATCATGCGACCCGAGATCGTGAAGACCACGATGATCAGGAACGTCACGAGCAACGCGCGTCGAGCCACCGCTCTCCGGATGTCGGCCGAATCCCCCTCGGTGAGTCCGAGGAAGATCGGCGTGTTGGCAATAGGGTTCATGATGGCGAAAAAACCCATGAACACCGTGAGGACATGTAGGACTTGGTTTTGCATGGAGGCTCCGAGCCGAGGCTCTTGGTACAGTCAGGCGCCGTTCTCCGATTCACCTAGGAATCGCCGCACCTCGTCCAGAAACTTCGTCCAGGCGGGCTCGTCTTCAGTGAGCAGATGGTTGTCGCTTTCGAGCGTGACGAAACGCGCGTTCGGGATGCCTCCGGCGAGTGCGAGCCCTCGCCCATACTCGACCGCCGAGTCGCCTCTCGAGTGCATGACCAAGGTCGGCGCCTGGATCTTGGGAAGCAAGCTCCGTACGTCGATATCCGCGGCGGCGATGCGAAGCCGAAGCGCGTTGTCCGGCGATGCGCTGATTCGTTGCAGATCGTTGAACCATTTCACATGCTCAGGCGTGGCGTTTGGGATGAACGTGCTGGTGAAGAGGTGCCGAAACGCCGGGTTGTCGGCGCCCCAGCTCACGCGCATGAGCGTTCGCATTGCCATTTCGTGCTCACGCGATCGCTCGCTGGCTTCGACGAGCCTTCCCGTTGCAAATCCTCCAAGGAGGATGAGGTGGGATACGCGGTCAGGATGCCTTGCCGCGTAGGCCGCGGACACGGATGCACCCTTGCTGATGCCCAAGAGCGCGAAACGGTCGAGCTTGAGCGCGTCGGCGACACCTTCGAGATCCTTGTAGAACGCGTCGAACGAGATATCCTCGACATCCCAATCCGAAAGTCCATTTGCGCGATCGTCGTATCGGACGAGCAAGTTGTTCCGGCTCAGCTCGGTGAACACGTGACGCCACACTGGGCTCTCCCAGTCGAATTCGAGGTGGGTCAGCCAATTGGCTGCTTTGAGGATCGGCCTTCCCTCGCCAACGGTCGCATACGCGATTCGAGTGCCATCGAACGAGGTGCAGAAACGGATCTCCTGGCGAAGCTCCTGGGCGCGAGGCGATTTTAACCGAGCTCTCGGGTTGCCCAGCATCACGCGCTTTGCCTCCACCAGTGCGCCGTCGTCGATGCCTTGTTCAGTCAGCGTGCGCCGCCCCACCTCGATCTGTTGCTCCGCTTCGCGACCTCTCCCCGTGCGCTCGAGCAGGTCCAAGAGATGAAGCCATCGCTGGACGTTCAACGAATCAAGACGAACCAAATCGCGTGCGCATGGAAGCGCTCTCTCGAGATCGTCACTTGATCGACCGACGAACTCGTCGAGTACCTGGATGCGGAGCTGGCGACAATCCCCGCGCACGGCGGTCAACCAGGCTTGAAACTCCGTAAACTCGGGCAGGTCGATTCCTTCGAGAAGCTCGCCTTGAAACAGCGCAGCCAGCTCACCCACGGTGTCGGTGTCCAGTGTCCCCAAGCCGGTCTTGGCCGCTTGAACACGATGCAGATCCACATCGGCGTCACTGAGATCGAGTCGAACGCAATCACGATCTGCGACGACGCGAGCTCGACCCGGTTCGTCGACCAATCCGCGAAGCCTGCTTAGGGACCAACGCAGCCCACCGCGTGGATCGTCGGCCACGTCCCAGAAGAGGTCGGTGAGCCGCTGGCGGCGGTGTTCGCCACCCCTGGCGGCCAAGTAGCCGAGGAGGGCACGCGTCTTCTTCGAGCGGGGAAGCTCGATTGCTTTGCCATTGCGCTCGATCCGAAGCGGACCGAGCAGCCGACATGTCAATCCCGACTGAGTCATTGCAAGACCAAAGGTAGAAATGAAATCGGAGTTTCGCATGGAAGCCCGGCTTGGACCAGCGACGATCGACCACCGGCTACGAGCTCGGCGGGCTCGTTCGCATTCCTCAAGCGATGGCTGCGATGCATTGCCGTTCGAGATTGTACCAGTTGGCCTGAGCTCCCAATCGCTGCAGCACCGACATCAGGCCGAACCGGATTCTGAAGAGAAAGAGAAACTCTCCGGGGAGCCGGAGCTTCAGCAGCTGACGCTTGCGAGCGAAGACCCGTCGCATGCCGATGGCTTCGCCGAGGTCGATCGATTGCACCGCATCGCGAAGCATCGGCCCGTAGAACGAGCGCACCAGATCCCGCGCGGTATCGAAATCGTACGATTGCCCGTCGCGGACCATACCGAGGTCTAAAAAGGCTCGGTGCAGCAGAGCGTGTTCGTCGCTGTGCACAGCTCGCGTGAGTCGCGCGAGTTGCACGACGAAGCTCCGGTCGAACTCACGGGTGCAGCCGTAGTCGAGCATACCGACTCGTCCGTCGTCGAGGATGAGGTAGTTGCCCGGATGCGGGTCGCAGTTGTACAGCGCATGTTCGAAGAGCGCTCCCACGTAGAAGCCGAATAGGGCCTCTCCGATTCGGTCGCGCATCGACTGCGTTGGGGCCCCCGCCAGAAAGGCGTCGAAGCCGATGCCTTCGAGCCAGGTCGACGTGAGAACTCTCCGGGAGGAGTATGCCTCGTGAACGCTCGGAACCGCGATGTGGGGGTGGCCCCGGTAGATCTGGGCAAATCGGTCTTGCGCAGCAGCCTCATGAATATAGTCACACTCCTCGAGGAAGCGCGCCCGCGCCTCGGCGATGAAGTCGTCGATCTTGGCGCCCGGATAGACGATTGCCGAGATCGCGGTGCCTATGGCCGCGGGTTTGAGCTCACTCTCGATTGCCTTTTCGACTTGAGGGTATTGCACCTTGACGGCGACCCGTTCACCGCTTGGTAGTCGGGATCGGTGGACCTGGCCGATCGAGGCGGCGGCGACAGGTGCTGCCTCCATATTATCGAGGAGGCCATTGGCTTGCGCGCCGAGCTCTTGGCGCAAGATGTCCTGAACTTGCTCGAGAGACATGGGCTGCGCGTGTGTCTGAAGCACCGAAAGGGCGTCGCGCAGGTCGTCCGGAAGGGCGACGTCGATGTAGCTCATGATCTGCCCCATCTTCATGGTGATACCCTTGAGCTGAGCGATCGAGCCGACGATCTTCACAAGCGTCTCGATGTCGACCTCCCCATCACTGCCGCTTCGTCCCGCGGCGAGCATCGCGCGTCCGATGCGCAAGCCCGTGGACCCCGTGCGACTGAAGCGTGCCAGTGCGCTGACCGGCAAGTCCTGGCGATCGGCCAGCAAGCGTTGTCGCAGCTCGCGACGGAGGCGTTCCTTACGATCACTCAAGGTCGGAATCGGCTTCCCAGTCGAACATCATTGCGGTCCAGATACGCTCGAATGGCATCCGTGCCGTGCGCTGGAGCGTGCGAACTGACTCGGCGTCGGGGGCGTCGTACTCGCAAATCATGAGTTTTCTGTCGCGTGAGAAGTAGCTGCGAATGAATCGCACCTGGTGCTGTTCGGCACACCAGGCAAAACTGACCTCTTGCGCCTGGAGGTCGTCGAACGATTGGGCGTCGTCGAATTTCCGCTCGACCATCACGCGTGCCATCACTCTGCCCCCATATCTCGCAACTCCGTCCCTGAGAGGGCTGCCGCCGTGGCCAGCTCGCGTTCGACGATCTCACCGACGTGTTTGGCATAGCCGCTGATCGCGCGGAGCTCTTGCATTCGTTCGTGCATCGCCGCCCTGTCGCCGCGCTCTCGTGCGATCCGCAGCAATACCGCACTTGCAAGACCGGACTCACTGGGCTGTTGTAGGATTTGACCGAGCTTCTCGGCCTCGGCAGCCCGTGTAGCTGCACTTTGCAGATTGCCCCGCTCCGCTTCGACCGCGGCGGCCTGCGTGAGCACGAAAGCGAGGCGCTGCTTCGCATCCACGTCGCGGAGCTCCTGCAAAGCTTCTTCAAACGCGGAGCGATCCTCGACCTCGCCTCTGTTGTAACGGCACAGTGCCAGCATCGCTCTCGCGAGTGGTCGCTCGCTGCCCTCACGAAGTTTTTCGCCGATGACTGCGAGCTCTTTGGCATACTGACACGCTTCGTCAGGATCTCGGCGATGGATCGAGGTCATGACGAGGTGCTCGAGCGCCATGAACTCTTGCAGGCGGTTCCCGCTCTTCTTCGCTAGCATCCAGGCCTCTTCGAATGCTGTCTTCGCATCGTCCAAAGCGCCGGCATGCAATCGAAGCAGGCCAACACCGTCGAAAACCGCCCAGGTGGGCTCGCCCGAACGGTCCATCAGCGCGCGTGCTTCCAAGAGGAGTGCCTCCGCCTGCGCGAGATCCCGTTCCAGAATGACCAGGCAACGGGCCGTTTCTGCGATGCCGATCGCGCGATGCTGATCGGTGGTGCCCCGACTTGCCAGCTCCGCTCGTAGCGACAAGCGATGGGCGTCGCTCAGCGAGCCTTCGTGCCAGCGAAGTGTGCTCACCAGTGTGAAGGCCAGACGGGCGTGTTCGGGGCAGCCCGCGTCGAGTGCCTGCTCTGCCAGGGCCTCGATGCGAGTGGACTCGGCGTCTGGGTCTTCGGGCCAGTGTGCGCCGAGACTGATCTGCTCGAGCTCGATGCGTAGTTTCGCGCGCTCCGGATCCTCGAGTTGCTCCACGAGGCGGAGTCCCCGCCGCGCGTGCGTGTACGCTTCGGCATTTGCAAATACTCGAAGACACCGCGCCCCCGCGGTCACGCAGGCGCGAACCGCCATGGCGGCATCACCTCCGACCGAGGCATGATGAGCCAATTCGAGCGAGATGACTCCCTCGGGGTCCTTTGCTTCTGCGAGAAGTCGTGCGACTCGCAGGTGCATGAGCTTTCGGCGCGGCTCCGAGATCTCGGAGTACACGACACGATGGACCAGAGCATGGTGAAATGCGTACATGTTTGCGGAGCTGCCAGAGCTTTCGAGGAGGGCATGGCGCTCTAGCTCTCTCAGCGCACTCATGAGTCGATCGAAGTCCAGCGAAACCAGCTCGGAGAGACGGGAAACGTCGAATGCAGTTCCCAGAACAGCACTCCATCGAAGCACGTCGCCAGCTTCGGGAGCCACCCGTTCAACTCGATCGCTGATCAGCTCCTTGAGTGATCCAGGAACCGTTTCCCCGGCGCTCGACGCGTGTGCAAGCTCACGCGCCATGAGGGCGTTGCCACCGCTCAAATTGAAGACCTCGGTGGCATCTGCACTTCCGTCGATGGACCGAATCAGCGCCTCGACGTCTCGTTCGGTAAATGGAAGCAAGAGATGCTCGTCGATGAGACCCTCCCGGCGAAAGCTCCGCAACATTTTTATGACGGATTCGTTGTCGATGAGCTCTCCGTCCCGCGCCCCGAGCACGACCAGCACAGGATGCTCGAGGCTCATTCGCGCGACGTAGTGCAGAAGCGCTGCCGATGCATCGTCACACCAGTGGATATCGTCGAACAAGAGTACGGCGGGAGCTTCGCGTCGGGCCAGGGCCGTCACGAGGTCGAGGACCGCACCGAACAAGCGATCGCGGCTCGCGCCGGCTTCGGCGGCTGATCCGCCGAGCTCCGGGAGAAGCGGAGCGAGAGCGTTGCCATCGGCGTGTGTGAGGGCGTCGGCTGGCAGTCGGCGGAGCGCATCGATCCAAGGGCCGTACGGACGGCCCGCCTCGGCTTCGTACGCAGTGGCTTCGAATATCGTGGAGCCTCGGCGACGTGCTTCTGCGCTCAACTCTGCGAGGAGTCTGGTCTTTCCGATACCGGACTCCCCTTTGAGCATGAAAACCGTCAAGCCTCCAGTGCTTGCATCATCCAAGAGCGAAAGAAGGCGGTGCCGCTCCTTCTCGCGACCCACGAATACGTCCCGACTTCGCGGACTCGGGGACGCGCTTGCGTCAGTTGACGTCGCGGCACCGTTCGTCTCGACCGGCGATGGAAAATGCTCGTCGCTTGGGGCGTCATCCCGGCGGTTCACCTCCCGCCATGCGGTCTCCAACGGGCCCATGACCTTGGCGCCGAGCTCCTTGAGCATGCGTGCCGCGCTCTCATATTGAGCCTTGGCTTCGTTTCTTCGTCCTGCCCGCACGAGGAGCCGAATCAGGTCCGCTCTCGCGTCCTCGTCGACGGGATTGATTCGAACGAGCTCTCTCGAGTATGGCAAGGCGTCGATCGCCGTGGACTCGAATCGGGCAACCAGCGCCCGCAAGACTTCGACATGCAGTTTGCGCGCGTGCTCTCGCTCCGCTGCGCACCAGGCGGTGAACTCGTCGAAGCCTGTGAGGTCGAGCCCCTCGAGAAGCTCGCCCTCGAACGCGGATTCAAGGTGCTTCAAACGCTCGGTTGAGAGGGAATCCAAGCCAGATGCGAGCTCGTGTCGAACCCAGCGCCAGTCGAGCCTTGCCTTCTCCAGTTTGAGCTCGACGCTCTCGCGGTCTGCAATTAGGCAGCGCGTCACATCTGTATCGACGACCGGGCGAATTTTCGACAGGCTCCAGCGTAAGGCGCCGCGGGGATCGTCGGCGACATCCCACAGTAGGGAACAGAGCCGGTCGCGGCGGTGGGCGCGGCCGGTGATGGCCAAGTATGCCAGTAAGCCACGTGTTTTTTTGGACTGAGGCAGGCGCACCGGCTCACCGTCCCGAAGGACAGAGAGCGGTCCGAGAACTTGGACCTGCAGCGCGGCGACGCTCACCCCGAGAAGGCTGCCCGCGATGGAATCTGGCGTCAAATCATCGTTTCGGGCTCTGATGGCTCATGGCTCCGTGGTATCATCGAGGTATGGAGTACGTCGTCTTAGAGCGCGAATTCTCTGAGCCCCTGACCCCGGACGAGGTTCGTAAGATGGCCGCCGAGACACAGTGCCTCGACCTCTACCGGGTCAAGCCGGTCCGCAGCTATCTGATGCCGGGCGGGCAACGCATGATCTGTGTCTTCCTGGCTCCCGACGCCGAGGCCCTACGCGCCGTAAGCCGGTCGAACGGATTCGAAAACGCCGTGATCTGGCCGTCGACGGTCCATACCCCGTGATTTCGGTGACTTAGGGCGAAGAATCGCGACCGCGACTTTTTCCACGGTCCTTCACACGCAGGCTCACACGGTGCCTCCGTAGATTGATTTGCGTGGGCGGGAAGAACCCCGCCACCCAACTCAAACGAAAGAGGAAACCATGGAAAGCAACGCAACCCCATCAGCTCAGACCAGCAACCCGAAGCCCCGCCGTGAGAAGCGGGCGATGAACGGCGTAGACGTTCCCACTCTGCTGGCGACCATCAACGCCGTCGGTCAGCAGCCGGAGCTGGCGAAGTTTCAGTTCCGGGCGTCGAACCAGTGGGTGAAAGGCACCCACAGCCGGACCCGCATCGAGGGCTTCCGCGGCGCAGGCGGCGAGCACGAGCAAACGGCAGACTTCGTGTACGACGCTGACCACCCGCCGGTCCTTTGCGGCAAGGGCAACGCTCCGACCCCGGTCGAGTTTCTCCTGCACGCGATCGCGACTTGTATCACGGCCGGCATCGGAAACATCGCCTCTGCGCGGGGCATCGAGCTCGAATCGGTGGAGTGCTCGGTCGAGGGCGACCTCGACGTGCAGGGTCTGCTCGGACTCTCCGACGAGGTTCGCAACGGCTACGAGGCCATTCGCCTCAACTTCAAGGTGAAGGGCGATGCCGACGCAGAGACCCTTCGCAAGGTTGTCGCGCAGTCGCAGGCACGCTCTGCGGTGTACGACGTCCTCACCAATGGAGTTCCAGTGTCGATCGAAGTGGATGCCGCGTAGTGAACCGGTCGACGGAGCATGCCGACCGGCCTGACTGACGCGGGCCGGTCGGCGGATCCCGCCGGGAGAGAGGAGAGATCATCGTGAAGCGCACAGACACCATCATCGTGGGAGGCGGGCAAGCTGGCTTGGCAATGAGCCGGTGTCTGTCTGAAGAAGGAATCGAGCACGTGGTGCTCGAGCGAGGCAGGGTTGCCGAGCGCTGGCGCACGGAGCGCTGGGATTCTCTCCGGCTGCTCAGTCCGAACTGGCACACCCGGCTTCCCGGTTTCCGATATCAGGGTGCCGATCCGGATGGTTTCATGACGATGCCGGAAATCGTCTCGTATTTCGAGCGCTACGCGCTGGCGTCCGGCGCCCCGGTGCGGGACGAAACGACCGTGCTCAGTGTGAAGCGATGCGGTCAGGGGTACCTCGTGCGAACCGATCAGGGTGACTGGGAAGCCCCAACCGTCGTCGTGGCGACGGGTCATTGCGACATGCCATTCGTCCCCCAGGTCGCGGAAGGTCTTTCGTCCGGTGTGCATCAAGTCGTGCCGTCCCGATACAGGAACCCAGAGCAGCTTCCAGATGGTGGCGTGCTCGTTGTGGGCGCCTCGGC
>DASRZF010000038.1:0-10900 GCA_035686645.1 Polyangiales bacterium | reverse complement strand
GTCGCGTCTGGGCGGCGACCATGGGCTCGACAACGCATGCCCTTTCTTGATATCGGAGCGCTTCGCTCCGGCCTTGCGGGCCTGACTTCGAACCTTGCGAGCGAGCGCCTGGAACTCTCGCCTGTCCGGTGCCTCGATCTTCTTCAGGATTGCGACGTCGCCCTCGCCCATGACAACGAACTGGGCCCCCGGTTCGAGATCGAGCTCGTTACCAACCTCCTCGGGAATCACGATTTGGCCCCTGGACGAGAGTCTTGTGGTCGCGATACTGCTCATGAGTGGTCCCAGGCGGTTCTTACTGGTAAGAGAAGGCCGGATGGACTTGGGTAAGGACGCCCTACGCCAATTCCGGTACCCGGGAAACGTTGGCGAAATCCACCGAACGGATGCAAAGAGCAGCCGATGACGGTCTCTATGCGGTCACTCGCGCGATCGTCGAATTCGCTAACCCCAAGCAATCACTTGGCTTGTTTGGTGGAGGCGGTGGGAATCGAACCGTCCCCAGAACGCCCTGGTTCGCGCGATTCAGTAGCGATTACGCGGAAGGGTGTCGACGAGGAGACGCTGTTGAAACCCGGTGAATGCGCGTTGGCGGATCCACTGCGGACACGTGTCCAAAACCTGGACTCACTCGACGCCGTGCTGGCGCGCACACGCCTCGCGTGGGGAATGCTGCGTGTGATTTGAGTAAGCGAGCAGGGGGTCGAGGCTACTTTCCGCGTTCTCGCGCTTCACTCTCTCGCGTGGGTCCCAAGTTTGCGAACGCCAAGCACCCTCAGGTCGATGCGGTCGAGCCTGTCGCCGTCGTGCAGCGTCCAGGATCGGTAGCTTGCTGAGACTTCGAGGCTCTAGAACCGAACGCCTCCGCCCACGTAGAAGCTGATCTCGTGGATGCGGAGATCCACCAGATTGGGCTGTGCCAGCACTGGCGCATCGGGATCGATTGTTGAGAGGTCGTCGATGACCTCTGCGCCAGCGAACGTCCCCAACCCGATCGCGTAGCGAATCGAAAATGTCGACTCGAACGTGATGCTGGGAACTTCTTCGCTCGCGGCGAGCAATCGTGTCTTGTTGAGCCTGAGCCCTGCAGTGAAGCCGTAGTAGTCTACGATGAACTCGCCGAAGCTCACGGGTTCGTCGGGAGTGGTTCCTCGGTCGGTGAATCCCCCGAACCCGATTCCAAGGGTTTCGCTTACGACCACCAGAACTCCCACTCTGCCGTTGACGGTAGCGTACCAGGTGCTGTTGGAGACGGCTTCATCGAGCTGAACGTCTACGTCGAGCGACAGGAGCACCTTTCCGAAATCGTACGCAAGCCCTAGGCGCCATCGATAGGGCTCGAACCGCTCGAACCCAAGATCGGAGCCGCTCACATCGAGGGTATTGAGAATGATTGCCGAATCCAACGGTTCAGCCGTCCCCGCTGTCTCAACGCTCTGGAGAGACACGTCATCGAAGACCAGGTAACTCGCGGTTTGAAAGGCCGCTCCGAAGCTGACGGCCGGCGTCGGGTTCCAGAGAAGGCCGAACCCGAGTCGAAGTCCGAGTCCCGTGAGTGACAGACTCGACGAAGCCGAGGCGGCGAGGACAGCCTCGCCGGTGTCCTGGTTGGCGATCAGCCCGCCGCCGACCTGGGACGATTGCGAGAAGCCGACATACGAAAGGTCGAGGGTTGCACCGAAATGAAGCCGCCGGCTTCGGGTGCTCCAACCAAGGCCAGCGATGCCGTGATAGACCGAGATCTCGTTGCTCAGTTGGATGAGCCAGTCCCAGTCGAATCCAGTGGCCGCATCTGCAAACGTGAGATTGGCTCGCTGGCTGTAGTCCGCGAGCGACGTGGCGAAGACGCCAAATCCGATGCGTAAGCCGCTCTTGGTCGTGCGCACGTACGACACAGCCGCCGGGATGATCACGACTTCGGTGACGTTCGCGTCGGCCGATACCCCGGAAGTCGAGACCAGGGCATCGGGGATTCGGTAGAGACGCAAGCTGTATGCCGTGATCGTCAGGTCTACCGTGTTTCGATCGACCAGTTGGAGGCCTGCGGGGTTGTAATAGAGCGCGCTTCCGTCGTTGACGATCGCCGTCACCGCGCCTGCGAGCAAGGAAGCGTCGTCCCCGACCAACACGCCGTCGCTCTGCGCCCTTCCGGGAATTGGCAGGAGCCAAAGGCCGACCATCAACCCGAGAGAACAGATACGCAGGCGCATCATCCGCGGCTATCGTACTTGGACACAAGTCTCGGGTGAAACTCAATCGACCGCCGGCCGGGGTCTCACGCCCCCATGGCGAAAGCCCCCGAAAAGTGCAATCTGTATCCGATGAGTGTCAAGAAGGCGCTGGCCGTGCTTCCGGTTCTCGCCGTAGTGGTTCTCGCGGCCTGGTACTTCGGCCTCGACTTTCTCGTGAGGCACGGCATCGAGACCGTCGGACCCTCACTCACAGGGACGACCGTCGAGGTCGAGGACGTGGATCTCTCGGTCTTCGACGGCCGCGGATCGATCAGGGGTCTGGTGATTGGGAACCCTCGTGGCTTCCAAAGCAAGTACGCGTTCAAGCTTCACCAGGTGCGAATACAGCTCGTCCCTCGGTCGCTTTTCGGCGACAAGATCGTGATTCGAGAGATCTACGTCGACTCGCCCGACATCAACTACGAGAAGAAAGACGATACGAGCAACCTGGAGCGACTCGTGAAGAACATCCAGGCCAGCGTCGGAGGCGGCACCGGAGGCGACACGGATCTCGGCGACCTCGCCGATCAACTGACGGGATCACGAAAGCTGCAGATCGACCACTTCGTGTTGAAGGATGCCAAGGTCCGTTTCCACGACCAGAGCCTAAATCGTCAGGGGCTGGGGATCCCGCCTCTGAGTCTCGAGCTCCACGGCCTTGGGACCCGCCCCGGTGGTGCGACGGTCTCCGAGGTGAGCGCGAAGGTCATGAAGAAAGTCTCGACGCGTGCGGGGCTTGCGGTCACCGCGCAAATGCTGACCCTCGGCATGGCCCAAGACGGCGGAGAAGGCCGAAGGCGAGTGTCCGAATCCCCCGATGGCGCGCACGGGGACGAAGAACCGCACGAGGAGTAAGCGCTCACGGGGGAGAAACGCCGGCGTCGTTCACTGCGGGCGGCTGAACACCGCCGTCTTCCGGTTGGGGGGCGTGAGTGGGAGCCTCGTGGCATCCGGGCCCGCCTTCCAGCTTCACGGCGCCGTGCGTGTAGTGGACCTTCTCGGCCTTGGCCTTACTCGTGATCAACAGAGCCATGCGTCCGAGCAGGCCCCCGGCGCCGGCCGAATCGCCGGTGAGCTCGACGGGCTTCTTTCGGGTGGGGACGACGGCGCGCAGCCGCAGCTCGCTGGTGCCTAGGCAAGTTCTGGCGACCATGTCGACCATGGGGTGACCTTTCAAGCGCACGACGCCCTTGGCGTGCGCGATACGCACCGGGTGCGGAAGCGGGCTCGGCTCGAGCATCGCGCCCTCGATGTGATCGAAGTAGATCATGGATCCGGAGTCCTCTCCTCCTTTGCGGACATGCATCGTGCCGTGGTCCACCCGGAACTTCACGGGGTTCGCGGTGAAGCCGAGCGTGAGAATCACGTCTTTGAGGATCATGGGGCCCACTTGAATGGCCCATCCTAGCTCTTCGGTCTCTTCGTCGGATGGCTCGGATGGCGGTGGCGCCGCACCCGGGCGAAAGGCACTCGCGATCGTCATCTTGCCCGTCTTGTCGCGGTAGAGCGTGATCTCGGCGCCTTCGATGCGTCCATGGGGAACATGGATCGCTCCGTGCCGCATGGCATCCATGTCCATCGTCACGTTGAGGTGCTTCACGCGGAGCACATGGCGCTTTTGCTTGTCGACGGCTCCGAAATGGTCCAGCGCAAGCCGCGCCGTGCCGGAGAGTCCGAGTGAAGGGCCTGCCGGTTGCTCTGCGGGGGACACACCCGCGTCCGGCGTTCCTGCGTCCTCGATGCCGCCGTCGACGAACGGCCACTGTTCGAGCACACCGGCATCGAGGGATGCCGCTCGATCATCGAGTGCCTGCCTGGAGTCGAAAAGGCCTTCTCTGAATAGAAGCCAGACAAAAAGGAGAGCGACAATACCGACCGCCAACACCGCCCATTTGCCCGCGTTCATCGCCGCGATGGTGCCCTTGAGCCGAAATGTTGGCAATACGGAAACTGCGAGCCTCCGGCTGACGTCGCTAGGCGGAGGAACAACTCAGGAGTCGGAAACGACGACCCTGTCTAGGACACGAGCACAGCGTCCAGCCAGGGTCGCCACTTCTCCGCGGCGGATGCGACCTAGGGGCTATTGCCCAAGCGGCTCGAACTTGAACTTCTGGCCGCCGCCCGCCGCTTCGGCCATGGCGCCCTTGAGCGGCAAGACCATGATGGCCACGCCGTTTTTGTACTTGGCGGTGGCCGCCGCGCCCTTCTTGCCGCCGATCGCCGTGGCTCCCGCGGCTCCCTCGAAGCGGCTGTTCTTGAAGCGGTCGAGCGCCTTCTTGTTCTTGAATAGAATCACCTCGGCATAGGTCTGGCCCCCCACCTGCGCACCGACGGTGGTCTGCGTGAGCTTGGCGTGGCCGATGAGCTTGCCCTTTTCGTAGACTTCGCCCGTACCGTGGGCGGCGCCCACGATGAAGCCCCCCTTTCCAACCTCTGGAAAGATCACGTAACCATAGGCCTTTTCGAGCGTGGCGTTGAAGGTGTCGTCCTTCTCCTGCCAGTCCTTCTTGATCTGCTGGACTTGCTGGCTGAGCTCCTCGTTCTCCTTCTTGGCCGAAGCCGTGTTGACCGCGAGCACCAAACCAGCACCCAACAACATCAAACCCAAGAATCTCATGAAACAATCCTCCTTTGGGCTGCTGCTTAGCGCTCGAAGTGCGACGCGCAAGGCGCGGCGCCGCCACCACCGGTGGCCTGATCCGCCCTTGCCGTGGATGGGTCGCCGAAACACACTTGGCGCGTGAGACCCGTCTTCTTTTGGTCCTTCATCTTGCTCGGTATGGCAGGTGCGAGCGTTGGGTTCGGCTGCGCTTCGCAAAACGCGAGCATCACCGAGCCCTGTGCACCACACGTCGTCGACGACTTCGAGATCGCCTACGAGACCAGAGAAGCAAACGTCGAGGTGACCTGGTACGACGAATGGGTGTCCCGGTTTGGCAAGACCTTGCCGGAGCCCCTTCCGCCAGCGCCTCACTGGCAGCACCCGATCCTCTCAGGTCGATACGCCGGCACCATGCACGAGGACAGCCTGTCGACCGACGTGAGCGCCTTCGCTGGACCGACGCCAAACGAGGCGCGTGTCGAGTACGTGAACATCCTCGAAAAGGGCGAGCGATTGACCGGCATGGCGCCGCTCTACGAGTTCCTGGACGAGAACACCGTCGTCACGATCGCATTTGGGCGCGATGCTGCGACCCTTCTCGTCATCGACGTCTCAGGAGCTCCAAAGATTCTCGACCAGGTGGATCTCCCGGGCCGAGGATACGGCCTGCTCGATCTTGCTAGCTCGAGCTCGAGAAAGGCAGCCTTCCGCGACACTTCGGGAGGCGCCTACTCGTACCTCGACCGCGATGGCAACGTGCACGTGCCGGGTCACGACAACACGGTCATCCAAATTCCGATCCGCAACCGGCGCATCGTACGAGAAGAGATGACCCACGTGAATCTCATCCACGAGATGGAAGAGGGAAGCATCGTTCATCACCACGCGGCGCGGCACCAAGATGAAAAAATCAATAGGCTCACCGCGATCATGCCGGATGCGGACGGACGCATTTGGTTCACCTCGAAGTACGGAATCGTGGGTGTGTTCGATCCCGGACACGCGGCAAGCGGTTGCCCCCGAGTGTACGCCACCTCGATCTTTTTCTTCGCCATCAAGGCGAAGATTCGAGAGCTGTTTCAGCCTCTGCCCCCTAGTGCGGAGAAGGTACTCGCGCACTTGGAACAGGCCAAAACCGAGCAACACATCGAGGATGTGTCCGAGGTTATGGACGAGTTCCGCGAGCTCTTCTTGGGCCCGGACTCGGAATTCACCGAGGAGATCCAGAACTCCTTCTCCGTGGGCCCCGACGGTGTCTACGTCGTGACGAACATCGCCCTTTACAAGCTGCGCTTCAACGAAGAGGCGAGACGCATCGAGCTCGACCCGAAGTGGGCGCCGACCTATGCACAAGGAGACCTGATCTACGACAACGACCACACGGTCAAGCCCGGCCACTTGAACGCGGGGAGCGGAACGACGCCGACCTTGGTGCTCGACGACCACGTGGTCATCGTCGACAACGCGCCTAGTCAAGTCAATCTGCTTGCGTTTCGTCAAAGCGACGGATCCTTGGTCAGCAAGATCCCGTTGTTCCAAGCGGGCGCTGCCGCGGTCGAAAACTCGGTGGTCGCTTACGGTCATCACCTCATCGTAGGGAACACCTACGGATACACCGATCCGTTCCGCGAGAATCCCACCGCGGGCGGCATTGCACGATTCGACTTCGACGAGGAAAAGGGCACCTACGTTCCCGTCGAGGGCTGGCCCGCGACGGGTCATCTCGACGCCAAGACCGCAACGCCGAAGCTCTCGCTGTCGAACGGCCTCATCTATATCTACAACCGAGACACCGATGCCGAGGGCTACAGCGACTGGCAGCTCACCGCACTCGATTTTCGTACGGGCTATCGGGTCTTCCGCATCAAAGGCTATTTCGAAGAGGGAGCCTTCCGCGACGACCTCTCGCGCATCGTGAAAAAGAAATCGCTCGGCAAGCTCTTCTACGACCGAAAGGTGTTCAACAACATCTGGGCCACCTTCACTTTCGGACCACGCAACTCGATCTACATCGGAGCGTACCGAGGGTTCGTCCGCTTCTCCTCGCAGGAAGGTGTCGCCGCGACCGAAGCACCGTAGCCGGTCAATCGCTTCTCACCGAAGCCCCCGTGTCGCGCACGATCCTCGTCGTCTTCGGGCGTACCTTGATGCGTAGGCGCTCGAGGGTCCCTGATTCATTGGGGGTTTCCGGAATGGGGCGCCCCCCGGTCCCGAGACCAATCTTCGAGCGGCGACGGGAAGAGTCGGGAAGCGCGAAACACCGTCAGGAGCTTGACGCTTTCGTCGACACTCGCCCGGAAAGACGGCTAGCACGATCGAGCGAATAAGCCGAAGGCGTTGAGCGCGTAGTTCGTGCAACCGAGCGAGCGAGGGAGCGTGCAGTTTTGGTGTCTGCCAAAACTATGCCTTGCCCTCCGGTAGCGAGTCACAAACTGACGCTGGTTGTCCCGGGTGAGTCACAACCTGGCGCTCTCAGTCACAACCGCGACACTTCCTGGCAAGAATGACAAGAAGTGACAGGAAGTGTCGCGCGTGCGCCAGATGGTGTCGCGCGTACGCCGAACAGTGTCGCGCGAGTGACAGCGAGTGCACTGCGAGCGCCAAATAGCGACAGGTAGCGCCAAGTCGCGCCGAGGACGCGAAAGCCGGCCTCAGGCCGTCGGAATTGCCGTTGATTCTTCGCATGCGAAAAAAGATGCTCCGCCAGAGCAACTTTTCGGGGGGCAAAACCGATAAGACGAGTGATGGACGAGCGCGACAGATCCGATTTGACCGGGCGGCTACGCAAGGCTGCCGAGAAAATGCCGTATCCGTACTTCCTTCTGCGGCTCGAAGACATCGAGGCGTGGTTGAAGGCGGGCTACTCCGTGAAGGACGTGTGGCGAATCTACTGCGAAAAGAGCGTTCCGTTTCCAGGCTCGTATCGGTCGTTTCTTCGCTACTGCCGCAAGCACTGCGAGAGCGCTCCGGCTGCTAGGCGCAGGGCCTCGAAAGCGCCCAAGGCCACGCCAGGCAGAGCCGTCAGCGTAATCGGCCAGGGCAAGCGATATCCGCCTCCACGCACACGCCCTCCTGGGCTCACGTCAGAAGAAATCCAGGCGATGATGGACCCTGACCGCGACCTGGACCCCGAGCGACCGCGTATCCCGGCTCTTGTAAGAAAAGCCGATGAAGATCATTCTCAGTGGGTACCAAGATGAAGCTCGGTAACGACGATCGTCTCATCGATCTGACCGTGTCGGATCTGCGCGCGGTGTTGCTGGACGCAGTGCGCGACGTGATGGAAGAGCGAGAGCCTGGGACGACGAGCGAGCTTCTGACCACCGAGGAACTCGCGAAGGTCATCAAGGTCTCGCCCGACACGGCGCGCAACTGGCGACGAGAAGGGTGTCCACATGTCGCCGTCGGTGAAAAGAAGCTTCGGTGGCGGCTCGCCGATGTGCTGCGCTGGCGAGAGGAGCTCGGGCGTGGCTAAGCAAAAGAAGCGATCGACAACCGGGATCCGTTGGGATGAAGCCAAGCAGCGCTACCGCATCAGCTACAAGGACGGTGAAGGAAGATGGCGCCGCGAGCATGCTGGACGAAGCTTCGAAGCGGCTAAGCGCAAACTCAGCACGCGAAAACGACAGGTGCGTGAAGGGACGCTCGACCTCGAGCGGGGCGTCGGGCCGAATGTGACGCTCGCTGAGTTCGTGAAGCGTTGGGAGGCCCAGCAGGCCGTCGGGAGGCGGCGCAACCTCGACCGTGAGGTGCGCCAGCTTCGCTTGCACGTGCTTCCGACGCTGGGGCGGCGTCCCATCGCCAGCATCACACCGCCCGATGTCCTCCGACTTTGTTGGGCGTGCCACGAGCCCGATGAGCGTGCACGAAAGGTGAGCGGCAAGCTCAGCGAAAAGTCCGTTCACAATCTCAAGGGCATCCTTTCGAGCGTGTTTGCGCTCGCGGTCTTTGAAGGGGTGATGGATCGCAATCCTTGCGCTCAGATCCCCCGTGGCAAGCTCCCGAGGATCGGGAAGCAGAAGCGCCCGCTCTACGATCGCGATGAAGCCTGGGCGCTGATGACCGACCCGCGCGTCCCGCCCGACCGCCGGGTGTTCCACGCGGTTCAGGGGCTCACGGGTCTTCGGGTAGGGGAGGTGGCCGGCCTTCGATGGCAGGACTACGACGCTGGCGCGAAGCCGCTCGGCGCGCTTCACGTGCATTGCCAGTATGACGGCCAGCCGCTCAAGACAGCGAGCGGGGCCGATAGCAAGGCGCGCATGGTCCCGGTGCATCCCGAGCTCGCCAAGGTGCTTTCTAAGTGGCGGTCACAAGGCTTTTCAGCGGTCTACGGGCGGCTGCCGACCGAGGAGGACTTCATCGTGCCTGACCGCCGGAATATGCGCGCCAGGACGCACTCGCAGGTCACCAAGGCGCCCGACCTCGACTGCGCTGCGGTCGAGATCGAAGACAAAGGCACTCACGGCTTTCGGCGCTACTTCATCACTTATGCGCGGGCGGACGGCGCAAGCGCCGACGTCCTCGAGCGCATCACCCATAATCGGCGCGGCGAGATCATCGACGTCTACACGAGCTTTGAGTGGCCGACCTTGTGCCGCGCGGTGCGCTGTCTCCAGGTCAACCTCGACCGCGGGACGCTCCTCGACTTCCGGCCCGCGAGCGACCGGCTTTGGGACACTTCTTTGGACACCGACGCACATCGCGGCCGAAAGCTGAATGATTCCAATCCAAAAGTGGTGGAGGCGGTGGGAATCGAAAACTGCGGATTCCGCTACGAATCAGGCAAGTACGGGGAATCACAGGAAACCGGATCCCGAGCCACCGGAATCAAAACACGAGGAAAAGCAGTTTCGGGAAACCGGTTTGCCAAGTGGCAAAATCGAAGCCGCGACGACGCAGGGAAGGGCGGACGTGGGAGATGTGCCCACCGCCGAGACCTTGGGCAGCTTGGCACGCCAGGTTCTTTCGAGCTCACGGCACGCGAAGTCGCGTGAGCTGGCGCACGCTGTCTTGGAGCTCCTCGCCTATCTGACGAGGGCCAAGTGACTGCTGTTCCGGGCGCGCATGTCGCGGCGAAGAAGGCCAAATCCCGCATCGTGTCGTTTCGCGTCGATGAAGACGACTTCGCTCGTCTCGATGCTCTTGCTCGACAGACGAGCTGCTCCCGTGGCGAAGTGCTTCGCCGGTGTCTCCGTGGTGCACGCCTCGAGAGCACTCTGGACGCCCAAGCCCTCAGCGAAGTGTCACGCCTTCACGCCAATCTCAACCGCATCGGCGGGCTGCTCAAGCTTGCGATTCGTGAGGGCGTTTCGGACCCATCGAGTCACCGCCGCCTGAACCTCGAGCTCATCGACTCGGTCATGAACGTTCGCCGGGCGGTGAGCCGCTTGGCGGGGCAACGGTGATCGTGCGGCACCAGCGCGAATCGGCTTCGAATCGAGGCTTCCGTAAGCTTGCGCGATACATTCAGGGGCGAGGCGCCAAGCCGCGCACCACCTGGTTCTACAGCGCGAATCTGCCAGGGGTCGGCGGAAGAGACGACCTCGAGCTTGCGTGTGCGCTCGTCGACGCTGTCCAATCACAGAACACCCGCGCCGGGAGCAAGCGCACCTACCATCTCGTCATCTCACTTCACCCCGACGATCGGCGCCTCGAGCGAGGGGAGCTCCAACGGGTTGTGGACAGGCTTGTGGATACTCTGGGGTTTTCCGAGCATCAGCACGTCGCTGTGCGTCACAACGATACGGATCACGAGCACATCCACGTTGCCATCAACAAGATCCACCCGGAGACCTTTCGGATTCATTCGCCCGCTTGGGACCACCAGAAGCTCTTCACCGGGGCCCGGGCCCTCGAGCGGGAGCTCGGCCTGATACCGCTTCGGTCGAAGACGCGCGACCGAGAGAAGATTCCCGAGCGAGCCATCGATTGCGAAGCCCACCAGGGCATCCACAGCTTCGCGCGTTGGGCCCGGGAAAACCTCCGGCCTGCTCTCAGGTCAAGCGAGCTACGGACCTGGGATGATGTGCACGACGTCTACAGCCGTCTCGGTGTCGTGGCTCGTCCG
>DASRZF010000037.1:0-2021 GCA_035686645.1 Polyangiales bacterium | reverse complement strand
TCCGCGAGGAAACGGAAGCGGCGATCCGCGAAATCGTGGGGACCTACGACGTGCGCATCGAGTACGAGCGCGCGAGCAAGCCATGAATCGTGCTTTGATCTGGGTCTTGCTGTGCCTTGCGACCACGGTGAGCTTTGGTTCTCGAGCGAATGCGCACGAAAGCCGCCCGCTCTACGTCGAAGTCACCGAGAATGCGCCGCTCGTGTTTTCGATTCGATGGAAGATTCCTCCGTCGATCGAGATCGCGAACGCGCCGGAGGTGAGCATGACCGGAGGGTGCACGTCGACGACTCCGCCAAGGCCCCGAGGCACGCGAGCAAGCCTTCAGCACCGCAGTTACCAGTGTGAGACCGACCCTGCCGGCTCCCCGCTTCGGATTCGCTACGCACTCTACAACCCATCGGTTTCTGCGCTCGTTCGCGTGACCAGGCTCTCAGGGGAGAAGTACTCCATCGTCGCCTCTCCAGAGGAAGGCGAAGTCATCCTTCCCGAGTCCGAGAGCTTTGGAAGCGTTGCCCGGGACTACCTGGCACTCGGTGTTCGGCACATCCTCGAGGGCTACGATCATCTCTTGTTTCTGGTCTGTCTGATGTTGATCGCGGGAACAGGCCGGCGAATCTTGATCACGATAACGGGGTTCACCCTGGCCCACTCGGTCACGCTCGTGCTGAGCGCGCTGGGCCTCGTCCAGGTGCCTGTGGCGCCGGTGGAAGCCGCTATCGCGCTCAGCATCGTTTTCCTCGCGCTCGAGATCGTGCGCGGCAACCCGCAGAGCCTGACGTACCGCTACCCGATCGCGGTTTCTTCGTCATTCGGGCTCCTGCATGGCTTTGGCTTCGCGGCCGTGCTCGGAGAGACGGGGCTTCCGCAGACCGAGATCCCTGCTGCCTTGCTGTTTTTCAACCTGGGCGTCGAGGTAGGGCAGCTCGTCTTCGTCCTCGGCGTGATCCTCGTCTACCAACTCGCACGATTTGGGGCCCGGAAAATTGCCGGAGCCGACCTTGCGCTCGATCGACTGCGCCCATTCGAGACGCCAGCCGCCTACGCCGTCGGCATCCTCGCCTCGTTCTGGATGATCCAGCGCGTGGCGACGTTCTGGATGAGCTGAGTCGGGAGGGTGCGTCGCGCCGGAATCCAGGCCTTGGATGCGAATCTGGGGCCCCCATCGCTGGCTGTGCTAGCCTCCGCGCCATGAAACGAACGGTTCTCGCAGCCCTGCTGCTGCTCTCGAGCGCTTGCGCGTCCTCGAAGTCTTCGACGAACGACGGGTCGACCATTGGCAAAGGCATCGACGTCGAGACGATGCGTCCACCCGAAGCGGCGCAGGTCGTGAAAGAGTTCCAGGCTGCGTACGGCATCCCGCCCTTGCCTCCTCCCGACGAGCCCGTGACCTCCATGGCGCAGGTGCTCGACATCGTCCGGCAAGATCGCCTTTCGGAGTTCGACGAGGCCAGGCGATTTGCATCGAGCCGAATGGGAGCCGAAGCGTTGACCATCCGTGGCTACCTCGAGCTCAGCTATGCAGATGCGCTGATGACCGCCGCCTGGGTTCTGGAACGCGAGCAGCGTCAAGATCAAACCGAGCTTCGGCAGCTATCGATGGCGCGACCACTCGAAAGCGGAAAGGATGCTCAGCAAGACGGCGCCCGTGCCGCCAGGCTCCAAGCCAAAATCGCCGACACCCGCAAGGTCGTCCGCGCACTCCGCGTATTGTCTCAGGAGCCCCTCGATTCCGGGGCTGACCTAATCAAGCAGGCGATTGCGCAGGACCCGAAATCACAGATGGCATATCTCGCCAATGCCAACTACTACCGCTTGCGCGGAAACTGGCTCGAGTACGACCGGATGATGCTCTACGCCGACGAGGGGCAAGCCGATCCTCCGGTCCGCACCTTTCTCCGCGCGATGGAAGCGTTCGAGCGATACGTCGACCCCGACCGCTGCGTGAAGCTTCTCAAGGAAACGCTCGCCATGCGCCCGGACCTCGTCCGCGCGCAAGCGGACCTCGTCCTCGTGAGCGA
>DASRZF010000036.1:0-2338 GCA_035686645.1 Polyangiales bacterium | reverse complement strand
TGGCGGTCATGCAGAGCAACAGCCCGCTCACGCGCATCGGTTCATTGCGCAAGATTTTCTACCGAAACTACCCTGAATACCTGCGCCCCTCTCGGCTCACGCACCTGATGGCGCACGCCGGCACTGCCGTTGAGCTCATGTTTCCCGTCGTGCTCGTGCTCAGTGACGGAGGCCCTTCAACGACGGTTGCGCTGGCCGTCATGGTGCTCTTCCACACCTTCATCACGAGCAGTATACCCATGGGTGTTCCCATCGAGTGGAACGTCATCATGGTATACGGCGCGTTCGTTCTATTCGGGCACTACGCGGACGTGAGCGCCTTCAGCATCGGCTCGCCCTTGCTCATCGCATACCTCGCGTTTGCACTGCTCGCGGTCCCCCTCTTCGGAAACCTCGTCCCATCACGAGTCTCGTTTCTATGCTCGATGCGCTACTACGCGGGGAACTGGGCGTACAGCGTTTGGCTCTTCAAGGGCGACTGCTCCAAAAAACTCGATTTGCACCTCACCAAGGCGGCCCCCAACCTGCACGCACAGCTCGAGAAGTTCCTCGATGAGGACACCATCACGGCGACTGTGTCCAAAGTCCTCGGCTTCCGCGCGATGCACCTTCACGGCCGCTGTCTGCAATCGCTCCTGCCAAAGGCCGTCGACGACATCGATGCCTATGAGTATCTAGATGGCGAGCTCGTCGCCGGAATCGTCATCGGATGGAACTTCGGCGAGGGCCATCTGCACAACATGCAGCTTCTGCGCTCGATTCAGGAACAGTGTCAGTTCGAAGAAGGCGAGCTTCGTTGCATCTTCGTCGAGTCACAGCCAATGGGACAGGGCACGCATTCCTGGACCATCGCCGATGCGGCGACCGGGGTCCGGGAAACCGGCAAGATCGTGGTCAAAGACCTGCTCGACTTGCAGCCCTGGCCCCCGCTAGAGACCCGCAAGCCCTAGCGCGGCAGCGCTAGCGACAACTTGATGACGACGAGATCACGAATCAGATCGTCGGGCATCCCCGGATACGCGATCCCGAAGTCCTGCCGATTGATCGAGAACTCCGCGCTTGCGCTAACCTGAGTTTCACTGGCGCTCACGCTGGCGGGAAAGCTGACCTGTCGTGTGACCCCGTGCAGGGTGAGATCGCCGCTGATCACGTGCCCATCACCCTCCTTCTTGATCTCGGTCGAGCGGAAGGTCGCGGTTGGGAATCTTTCCACGTCGAAGAAGTCGGCCGACTTCAAGTGCTTGGTGAGCTTCTCTTTGTCTGCGTAGAGCGATGCCGTTTGGATCGTGACCGAGATTGCGCTCTTCTCGAGCGGATCACCGAGCTCGAGCGTGCCCGCGAAGTCGGTGAAACCACCGGGGTGGCTCGCGGTGATTTTGGCGCCGACGAACTCGATCTTGCTGTTCGATGGGTTGATCGCCAGAGCCCCGGCTGTCGGGTCAGCCCCAGCCGGCATCGCTTCTTTCGCCTCCGCGGCGGGCTCGACGCTGGCAGCCGTCACCTCCGCACCGGGGTTCTTGCACCCAGCAACGGCCAAACCAAGAGAGAACAAAAACACAGCTCTACGCATGGAACCTCCTCGAGCCCCGCTTATGGTGACCTTTGCCGGCGGGTCAAGCGACAGGAATCATTCGTGAATCACGAAACTTGTGTCCACCTGGGTTCGCCTTGATAATCGCTGGCAAGGTGGGCGGTTGTGCTCTAAGGTTCGGCCACCTTACGGGGAAGGAGCAGCTGGAATAATGACAGCAAGAGCAATTGGTGTATTCGCATTGGTGCTCGCGATGGCGAGCCCTGCGCTAGCCGGACCGAAGAATTCGGTCATCGGCGGTAAGAAGCTCGAACAGGACATGGTCCACAGCGGCGGTGTCGGTTACCCGAGCATCATGTACGAATGGTGGAATAAGGGTAAGAAGAATCTCGACTGGGGACTGAGCGGCGAGCTGGTCTATGGCCCTTGGGGTGCGGCGGGTATCGAACGCTATAGTTTCAACGGGTTTGGGGTCCGAGATCGGTACATAAAGATCGGTTTGGGCGTGAACGGCCTCCTTCGCTGGAACCTCGCTACCAAAGAGCGTCCCAAGGTCACCAACGACATCGCGATCTTCGTTCGCCCGGGCGTGCTCATTTCTGGCAACACATTCAACACTTTCACGTTCGGCATCAGGGCAGAGGTTGGCGCGCCGGTGTCGATCGATGTCCACGAGCGGGTGAGCGTGGTGGTCGGCGGCTTCATCCCGTTTAACTACTTCATCAACAAGGACTTCGATAACGCAGCCTGGATCCCGCTCCTCGTACGGATGGGCGTCGAAATCAAGGCTAATGAAAACGTAGAGCC
>DASRZF010000035.1:0-10130 GCA_035686645.1 Polyangiales bacterium | reverse complement strand
TCGGATGGAGAAACAGTTTCGGGACAGGGATGGTCAGAACTCAACCCGCCCGTGAAAACGGTTGGGGATGTTGCTGACGCAGCCATAACGGCGCTTCGGACGCGCGAACAGGGTGACAAAAGTGAGTAGTCGAATCGATGGGTGATCAAGGCGACAGAAAAACCGTGCGGGCTTTTCAGTGCCGCGACTACCTCTTCGAGATCTTCGATCGGATGAGCTCGGATCGCCAATGTTCGGTCGACTATCTGATCAACGAGGCGATGCGAGAGTACGCACGCGCCCGCGAGCAGACCGTGGCCGCATTGGATGCGCAAGAGATGCGAGGCTCCGCGATGGGCGGTGGTGGGTCGATGGCCGCGCCGCAAAGAGATCCCCGTCCTGCACCGATGCTTACCCCGGTTCCGTCACGGCGTCCGACCGTGCAGCCTCGGGTGACGGCGCCGCCACCTCTTCCGGGCCACCGGCCGTCCGATGCAGCGAGTCGCCAGGTCCTGGTGCTTCAGTTCAACGGCCAGAAGTTTCCAGTCGGAAAAGACGAGTTCATCATTGGGCGAGGCGCCCGGAGTGCAGATCTCGCGATCCGCGACGGCAACATTTCGCGACGACATGCCGCAGTCGTGTTCCACGATGGCGTGTACTTCATGAAAGACTTGGGCAGCACGAATGGAATCGAGTTCGCGGGTCAACGTGTCGAATCCAAGCGCATCGAAGAAGGCGACGTGTATCGCATCTGCGATTACGAGCTCCGCTTCACGTACCAGTGAGCCGAGTTGGGTGCGTGCCGCGCTCGAGGCCTTGATTCTCGTCGGGGTGGCTTGCGCATTTTCCGCGTCTTCGGGGCTAGCAGACGAGGCCACCTCGAGCGCCGAAGCCGTCCAGCTCCAAACCCGGCTTGCGCGGCTCGAAGCAAGAGGCGACGCGGTTCACGCCAAGGGCGCGCTCGAGCAGGCTCGACGTGCGCTGCAATCAGCTTCGGACGCTGCCGGAGACGATGAACGAGTTTCGCGCGCCGAAGGGATTGCCCGCGCGGCCATGGTTCTGGCTGAGCGCCAGCTCGAGAGGCGGCGATCTCAGGACGACCTCGCCACCACCCAAGCGCGTCTTGCCGCGATTCGCGAGCAGGCCGATGCGCAGAGGAGAGCTCTCGAGACCTTGATGCGCGATCGCGCCTCAATTGCCCGCCAGGAAGTCCAGCCCTGATGCTCCGCGTTTCGTCGTTGCTGCTGATCGCCGCCTCGGCCGCTGGTCTCGGATGTGCCGCTCAACAGTCGGCGAGAACTTCCGATGCTCTTTTCGGTTCTCCCGTTGCTGCCCTCGCACGGGATCACGCGCCCGATCTCTATGCGCAAGCAGAGATCGCATGGGAGAAGGCCGAAGCCGCGCTGCGGCGCAAGGACCAACAAGCGGCCGACGAGCACCTCACGGAGGCCCATCTCTGGCTGGCTGCCGGCGCGGTCGAGGCCGAGCGGATCCAGCTCGATCGAGAGCTCGCCGAGCTCCAACTCGAAGAGGAACGTTGGGCGAGGCAGCTCGGCCGCGACCAGGAAGCCTCGGCGGCGGTCGCCCGAGACATCTCGCGTTACGAGGCGAGAGCGGTTGCGCTGCGAGAGGCCGATCGAATTTCGGCGATCGAAGGAAGCTCGGCCGTCAGCGGGGCGACGCTCGACGCAGTTCTTACACGTGTGCGTTTCAATCTCGCGCTGGCCGAGGCCTTGGGAGCCCCCGATGCCCGGCTCTCGCCGTTGCGTGACCGTGCGGAGACCATGGCGCGGAAGCCCTCCGAGTCGGCCGGATCAGTCGAGGCCCTGCTGCTGAGCAGCGAGGGGCTGCTCGGGGAGATCCGCGGAGACTGGCCGGAGCCGCGACCGGGTTCTTCAACGGAGCTCGTCGAGACGGCGGTGGTTCTGGGGTTCGTAGCCGGTCGAGCAGGTAATGGCGTCGTGATTCGCTCGGAGCGCTTCTTCTTATCGAGCGGTCAGGTCTCGAACGCGACGGTGAAGCGGTTCCAGGGCTTGGTCGACGCGTTTCCCCACGGTCCGGTCGCCTGTCAGGTCGCGGTGCCCGAGCTTCGCAGTGAGGCCTGGACGCAACGCGTGGCTCAGCTCGTCGCACGACTGCGACCCATGGACGATCGGGCGCGAGTCTCCACGAGCATGATAGCGACTCAGTCGCTGAGCGCCGGGGCTGTGCAGTGCACGTTCGCCGCCTACAAAGAGCCCTGAGCGACAGTCCACTTGCGGCTCAGTCGAGCTGCCGGAACGACTCGCTTGCAGCGGCCTTGGTCTCCGCAGTGCTCGGGATGTGCGCGGGTGGCGGAGGAAGCTCGGTCACCGAGATCCGTGTCGCCCGTTCGCCGATCTCGAGAATCGAGACATCCACCTTCGTGGGATTGACTTCAGCGCCGCGAACGCTTGCGCGCTTGTAGATTGCGCCTTTGCCACGACGCTCCACGTTGCCCGTGATCATCATTGGACCGAAGTAGGCGAGGACCTTGTCGATCGGAGCCCGGACTCGATAAACGTGTTCGAGGCTTTGCTGACGCACGAGCTCGCTGCCCCTCGGAAGTCGGATCCCCACCACGTAGTCATCCGAAGCGAGTAGGCGTCCCTGAGCATCGAAGTCTCTGGAGATCTTCTTGTGGGTCGCTTCTTCTGCCATGCGGGCATTTGCTGGAGCATCCGAATGCTGCGGCTCGGCACTTTCCCGGGATTTGGACGAGCACGCAGTCAGCGTTATCGCGAGACTCAGAGCGAAAAATCGCAGGGGAGGCATCGTTGCAACCGTGATCATCGCTCTACCGATCATTCCAGGGATTCGGCCATGCCCGAGATGACTGTGAAGCCCTCCGGTGCGGTGATCGACTCCTCGAGGATGTCGATCGACAGTCCTCCGGTGGTGCTTGCGGAGCCGCTGAGATGGCCCATCAGCTTGAACTGGCGTCCGCTGGTGGCCCAGGGCATGGCGAGTGTAGCCGTTTGGCCCGAAAAAGCATCGACCAGCGTCTGCTCGTTGGTCGACGTGCACACGGGAAGCTGCGCGACCTGCAGGCCCACGAGCAAGGTGTTGTTGAGTGAAGCGATATCGCTTCCGTCGAGGTTGGTCGTGTCATTTCCGAGGCCATTTTTGAGCAAGGGTATCAACGTGCCTGCGCTTGTCGGATCGTCGAGGTAGCCCACGCCGAAGATCCGGCTGCCGCCAAATGGGCAGGCATCGATCGCCGTACCGCCGCCGGCCTTGAAGGTGCCAAAGTAGACCTGGCCTCCGAAGAGCTCCATCGGGCCGGTCATCTGCTCGCCGGGATCGAGCTCGATCTCCCAGTTGAGTCGTCCCTCGACCTTGTCGATGAAGCCGTTGCCGTCGAAGCTGAGCTTCTCCGTGATCGACACCACGCGGTTCTTGGCGCTGGCGTCGTCGAGCACGTCGATGTTGCCCGTTCCCGTGAGGATCACGATGTTGCCGGCGGCGTCGACAGTGAGGGAGGGCGCGTAATAGGTCGGTTCCGCCTCATCGTAGCCGTCCGCATAGTACATGTCGTGGAGCGCCTCGGCGTTCCAGTCTTCGGGGTCACCCGAGCCGATGCCGATGCGCCAGAGCACCCCGTCCGCATCGACCGTGTAAGCGACGCTTCCCGTGGTGCCGGTATCGCCGCGGAACACGGCGACCGCACCATTGAGGGGCGCCGGGAACGTGTTCTCGTCCAACTTGCGAATGACCGTGCCGGTGATGAGATCGATGAAATAGAGCGCTCTTCCCTTCGGGATGGCGGAGGGCGTCGAGCTCGTGCCGCGCCAGCATCGGCGATCGGAGCGAGGCGTGATGCCGACGTTGCTGGCGGTGTCCATGCCTTCCGGAAGCGCTGCGCCCGAGCTGAATGTGCAAGGGCTTGCCCCTGCGTCTTCTACGCCCTGTCCGCCTGGGAGAATCACCACGCCATGCGCCTGCCGAGGTTGAAAGACGATCGTACCGCCCGGGTTCCCGAGCGGGGTCGGATCGCTGTCTTTCAGGAAAATCTGAGCGGCCGTCGGCTGACCATAGGTGTCACCGAGATCTTCGTCCGTGAACTGCCAGAGGAACTCAGGCTTGCACGGGTTCGTCACATCCAAGGCGACCATGCCGGCGCCGCCGTTTCGGAAGCTCAGGAACATCACCGTGCGCCAGACGTTCGTCTGACCGGCCGGGGAGTCAGTGGTTCCTCCAAACCCATCGTCCTGACCAAACGAGCGCACGTCGTAGAGGTTGCGCACCTGAATGCTGCCATCGGCGAACCACTGCTTGCTGCCGCCGGAGAGCAGGTCGTCGAGGTCGTCCAAGAACATGGGCGGAATGAAGCCCCAAAGCTCGGTACCCGCCTTCTTGTTCTCCGCACAGGAGAACTCTTCGAGCTTGTTCCCAACCGTAAAGGAGTTCACCGGGTAATCATCGGCGAGGAACGCGTGAATGACGCCATCGTTCGTCGACGCGTAGATCACCCGTGGACGCCGGTTGAGCTGCCATCCGTCGGTCGAAAGATCTTCGAGCTCATCCGGGCTCTTCTGATGTGCCAAGCCAAGGCGCCAGTCGTTGTAAGAGCGGTCTTCGAAGTCGTCCACCAGCGGCCCGACGATCGCCGGTGTCGAATGATAGATGTCGCCGAGCCGCTCGTCTTCGCGGCCGCTTCCGACGACGCCGTGCACCCAATCGACGACCGTGTCGCGCTGCGCCGTATCCGTGCTGCCCGGGCCGAAGAAGTATTCCGGCGAGATGGCCTTGCTGAATTCGCCGGCAGGCACGTCCCGAATCTCGAGACCGCTGAAGTCTTGCGGCGCATCGATCGCGTCATTCGAAAGCGAAGTGATCTTGGTCTTGCCGTTGCCGATCAAGTGAGAGTTGATGTCGGCGGGATCATTCGGGAGAACCGTCCAGAGGTTTCGCGAGAAGCCGCCCGCGAAACTCACGCCGACGTCTGCACTCCATGGCTCCACGTCACCCGGCGCAACCGACTGAGCGTTGAGCGTCAGCTGAAAGCGATCCGAATCGACGACGGTTTGGGTTTCTGGGAAGCCATCGACGCACTCGATGCGCCGTCGTTCCAAGATCCCGTCCCATGGGTCTGAGGCATCGAAGGAGACGTTGAAGCCCGAGATGAACTCCGATTGAATGAGCCCTGGTGTGAGACCGGTGACCGCTGGAGCGGTACGACTGGTGGCGCCTCGGTTCTGCTCGTTGAGAATCGTGCTGAGTGCGGTCACGAGCTCGGCGCGGTCGGCGACGAGGTACGCTTCAGTGCTGTCGCCTACCGTTGCGATGTCGTTGAGGAGCGCCTCGACAGCCGCGACCTGCGCTGGATTGCCGTCCAAGGCAAAGCCGATGACGTAGAACTTGTCGAGCTCACCGGCGGAGACCATCGCCGAGACGGTGTCGGTGACCAGCTCATAAGGGCAGCCGGTTGCGCCCACGGGCTGACCGAGCAGCTCGCAGTTCACCG
Source organism: Polyangiales bacterium (assembly GCA_035686645.1). Classification (GTDB taxonomy): domain Bacteria; phylum Myxococcota_A; class Polyangia; order Polyangiales; family Houyiibacteriaceae; genus SG8-38. The sequence continues at coordinate 4,666 of DASRZF010000035.1, read as the reverse complement.
GGTTCCCGCGCATGTCGCCATTGGGAAAGCCGTCGGTGATCAGGACGGCGCTGCGCTTCCGGCAATCGTAGTACGGGTCGCCCGGGCCTGGATCGGCGGTCTTCTGGGTAATGTCCGCATCCGTTTGAAGGAAGTATTGGAGATCGGTGACGAGCGCTGCGGTGGGCGTGGCGCCGAACGGGCGGAGTGGGTTCTTTCCAAGACCTGCGTCACCGAGCAAGGTGGCCTGAATCGAGGCATTCGTAGCCGTCATCGCGGCGGTGCTGTCCGCGCCAACGCTGACCAGGCCACCCTCGGGGGCAGATGAAGAGCGCGCCCCGTTGTTGAGCATGTACGTGCTCAAGGCGCCCGGGAACGAGAAAGGACGGTCGTCTGCGTAGGAATACATGCCCTTGGTGCCGAGCGATTCGGTCGGAAAAGGCGCGGTCAGGAAGTCGGCCTGGGTGACGAGCGGAGGCCGATCGCTCAAGGTGCCGATCGCATCGAAGGTCATCAGACCGAACTTGATTCGCTCGAGGTAGATATCGAGGACGCCGTTTCCGCTCTGTGAGCCGGAATACGAGAGGATCTCCTGCGGCAACTGAATGTGTGGGAGGAAGTATCCCTCGTCGTATTCGCCGCTGTAGATGCCGCCAATACGCGTGTCGGAGTTGCACTCGTAAGGCGAGAACTCGCCGGTGAGAGCCTGGGCGACGACCGACCAGCGGTTCTGCTCGTAGTTCCCCGGCGCGCAGACGGGTAGGCATTCGAGGCAAGCGGGTGTCGTGCAAATGCAGTTGGGCTTTCGCTCCATCGAACCGGAGCTGTCGACCAGAAGCATGATGTGCGGACGGATGTTCCGAATGTCTGGGTCCTGGGCGGAGACCTTGGCGTTCGAGGCAAACGAAGCGAGCAGCACGCTCGTGATTGCGATCTGTCGGTGAAGTGAAGCGCTCATCATAACCCCGTCACGAACGGGCCACTGACGACATAGGCGCGCATGTCAGCAGCGGTCTCGTTCCGTTCCCGCCCATGGTCGTCGGATTCCGTAGCGTCGCTCGCCACGCGGGCACGACCGCGGGCGGTCAGCGTCGTGCGCATGTACTTGAACTTGGTTCCACCCTGAGCCGCTGCGCCGGGCGCGAGCGTGCTCACGATGTGCTCGTCATAGAGATCGACCACCACGACTGGCGAGTGCGCCGAGGTAGAGCCGAACGAGTAGTCCGCCTCGATCGGCAGGTTTTCGATCAACCCAGGCGTGAGGCCGCCGTCCTGAGTCAGCAGCGCCTCGAAGTGCGCGGCATGGATCCGATACGCGCGCCGCCCGTTCGCGAGGGGCGGCTCGGGGTAACAACCGCCCGTGCTCGTGCAAGTGTCGTACAAGACGCCCTCGGTGCTGTCCGGGGACAACATCAGATCTCGGATCGCGACCGGCCCGAAAATGTCATACCATTCGAGCGCTCCGATCAAGCCCGCGCGAGCCACGTTCCGCGTCTGGAGTTGCTGGCGCGCGAACCCTGTGCCTCGGACCTCGTGCGAGACCGTGTTTGCGGCGAACACGGCGCTCGCAGTGCCCACCATCACGATCATCAGCACCACGAATAGGGCGGCGCCTTCCTGTTTGCGAGGATGCTTCATAAGAGATTCCTCCTGGCCACGTTCATCACCGGAATTTCGATCCGCATCTTCCGAACCCGGGCTGAGCCGGTCTGATCCTTGTTGACCTCGAATCGGGTCCCCGCGTCCGTGTTCGAGGCGTAGTCGATCGACGGGTCCTCCAAGGGGCTACGGATTCCGAGGTCGATGATGACCGAGCGGACCTGTTGGGGGTTGTCGTTGATTTCGGTGGTGGCCTCCGAACGAGTGAGCAAATCCAGCGTCGGAGCTCCCGCATTGCCGGAGCTCGTGTCGACGATGAAGCTGACTTCGAAATTGCTGACGAACTCGGCGATGATCTGTGTGGTGTTCGGAAGCACGTTGCCGGTCGACGCGTTGAGCACGCGTCGGACTAGAACTACGTTGGGTGATTCGAGGAGGTCGCTCGCGGTCGTGTTCTTGAGCGCAAAGGAGGGGTTCGAGGGATCGAGGTCGATGTAGAACATCCCGTCGAAGTCCATGAAATCTGCGCCGACCTCGCTGCTGTCGAATGGGTCCACCAGTGCGTATTCGACCCATTGCAGCGGAGCGAGGGTCGCGCCCTCCGCCGCGCCAGGAAGGCAGGCACTGCCGATCGGCAGTGCCGTATCGAGCTTAATCCGCACTTCGTCTTGCGCGTTGCCGTCCTTGCCGAAGACCGAGCGAAAGAAGTGACGACCCGCCGGGGTTTCGATGTGGAGCACCGAGCCGGTTTGGAACGCCCGCGCGCCTTTCTGGCCGATACCCTTCCAGCTCGCGGTTTCCCCTGCCCATGCGCTGTCCCAGTCCAGATCCCCGTCGAGATACGTGGGTGGGCTGCCACTGGTGAATGGCCCCGCGGTCTGTCCCCAGCTGAAGGTGCGGCGGTAGGCTTGATTGCCCGATTGAAGAACGATAGTGGCCCCATCGACGCTGGCGGAGTCAACCAGAAGCTGGTCGGACAGGTAGAGGCTGGTCAGGATTCGAAGTCGATCCGCATGGACGCTGGTGTTCACGCTGTCCGGGTCGAGGGTCGCAAGGTCCGCGTCGGGATAGTACTGAAACGCACCCAAGTCGCCGCTGCCGCCGCCGAGGAGCGGAAGCTGCATGGGGCTGGCGTCGCAGGTCGGCTCGTTCGTTCCGTTTGGCGAGCCAAAGAGCCCGGCCCGGGACACGTCGCGCCGAAGCTCCATGATCGCGACGCGCGAAGTCCCTTGCGAGGTCGCCATGCGCTGTTCCTCGTGGAACTGCCGGCTCATCGCGGAGCCCAGCGCATACACGGAAGTGATCGCCGTGAGCCCTATGACCATTGCGACCATCAGCTCGATCAGGGTGAAACCGCTGTTTCTCATGGGGCCACCTTTCTCAACCAGGTGACGACCGTGGAGGTGAAGACCGTGTCGACGTTCGGAGCTTCTGCGAGGTCCCAGCCATCCGCGGTCGCGGCATCGCATTCTGCGCCCCGAAAGTCTGCGCCGGAGACCCATTTGCTGTGCTGCGCAGTTCCGAGCATGTGACCGGCGCGATACCAGAAGGTGCGAATGTCGACGCGCGCGGAGTTTCCTTGCCTGAGCCAGCTGAGCTTCAGGTTCGTGCAGTACTTGATCTCGTCCTTCTCCCGGGTGTCGAGACCGAAGAAATCGAAGCCGTACGATTCATCCGTATTTGAAGGTGCCGGCGTGAACCAGTCGGTTCCAGTGGTGGTCGAGGCCAGCGGGGACAGGTAGTCCGTACCGGAGAGCGCGCTCGTGGCGAGTCCTTGTTCCGTCCAAGACAACGCATCGCGATCGATGCGTTCGATCCAACGTTCGGTGATCGCCAGTGCGGTGTTCATCTCGTGAGCGGATCGGTTTGCGTTGCTCACCGCCTGATGCATCGCGAGGATGCCGAGCGAGCCGACGGTCATGATGCCGATCGCGATCATGACTTCGATGAGGGTGAAGCCGGACGGTCTCGTCTTGCGCATTCCGTTCATCGCAGCACCCGTGGGGACCCCGTTCCGAGCGGGATCAGGACCTTTCGCGCGACTCCGATCGCCTTCCCATCGAGCTCGCGATAGACGACGAAGCCAAAGCCGGCCTGCGCGTTGGCAGCCTGCCAGTTCGAGAACAGGACCGTGTCGACGAAGACCTGGTTGTTGGAGCCAGCCTCGTAGCAGAACGTGGTGTCTTTCCAGCCGTCCACTCGAACCAGATCGTTGTCCCCTGGGTTCGCGTCGTAGGTATTGGCGTAGAGATGGTCCACGCAGCGCCAGTTGTTGCCGCAGTCCAGGTCGGTGAGCGCGATGCCGCCGGAGTTCTCGAACGTGGTGAGTGAGCAAGCACCACCGGTGCCGCGGAGCGTCTCGAACGCGTAGGCTTGACTGGTGAGCCCGGTTCCCGAGTCGTTCGTGTAGAGGACCTGGTGCGCCCGGCCGTACGCCATCGACATGTAGCGCGCACGGGCGAAGAGGGAGACGACGTCGCGCGCGACCATTGCCACACGGCGATCGGCGAAGCCCTCGCCCATGCTTGGAAGAGCCGCGCTCACCAGAATGCCCATGACCGCCAAAACGACCATGAGCTCCACCAGCGTCAGCCCTTCACGCCTCTTTCTAGATTGGCCAAGCACGCACCCTCGAGGTGCAACTCTCATACCGGAATCAAGAAGCGGCTAAGTATCTGAAAAGATTGATTTTGGCTCAGAGCCAGGGCTTCGCTAGCTATGAATAACCTGCGAGCGCTATGAAAAAATTACAGAGCCGACGTCATGAACGGCTGGGTGCGGAAAAGAGGACTCGAACCTCCACGTCCTTTCGGACACATGAACCTGAATCATGCGCGTCTGCCAATTCCGCCATTTCCGCAGAAGGCACGCCGAGATACTTGTTGCTCTCCGGGCTGTCAAGCCAGGTCAGGCCGCGATCGAATGCTTTGCCAGCTTTTGGGCCCCGTTCATCGAAACCGCGAGCACGAGCCCCTGCATCGAGAGTCGGCACCGGGCCTGGTCGACCAGCCCTTGCGCATCGAGTCGAGTCAATAGCTCCTGAACACGGGATGCGGGAACATCGAGCCAGCTGACGAGCACCTCGATG
>DASRZF010000034.1:0-3912 GCA_035686645.1 Polyangiales bacterium | reverse complement strand
CAATCCACCATCCCCGCTCGCCGACAGATAGACGTCCCAACTGAACTCCCTAAAATCCGAGAACGCCACGAACACCGAACCATCGCGTGCCGAGATCTTAGGAAACGCGGCGTCTCCTCGCGGGTTGTCGACGATGGCGTTGCCGGGGTCGACCTGGCGCGTCTCCCAGCTTTGCCCGTCCTCGCTCCGGGCAACCCAAGGCTTCGGTCGTCCACCGTTACGAAGGTCCAGCCAGGCCACGTGGTAATTGCCGGTGACCGGGTCAATCGCAACGTCCGGCTCCCAGGCTGTGCCAACACCCGGCTCGGTGATCGCCATTTGCCTCCAGGATTCTCCGGCACGGGTTGCGACTACCACCCGAGCCGTCTGATCGCGCGACTCCTCTTCCCAAACGACGGCCATTCGACCGGCAGCAACGGCCACCCGAGGCAATCGCCGCACGACGTCACCCGCTTCGTCGAGCTCGACCTCTTCTGCCGGGCTCGCAAGGTCCGTGATGAATGCGCGCACCGATTCCTCACCTGGCGCGCCCTCCATCCATGCGATGAGGGCGCTGTCCCCATCGCTGGCCAAGGACGGGAAGCGCTGATGCGTCGCTGCCGACCTTGGCTCGGCCACCAGGGTGCTCGGACCGAACGCGCCCGGCTCGCCGTCCCCGGTCGATGGGACTCGTCCGTCGAACGGTAGTGCGACGTTCGCAGCGATCACTCCCCCTGCGTACGCGTCTTCGAGAGGGTCGCCGCTACCCGGGAGCATCCGCTTACCCCGATCTCGAAGCGTCGCCCTCCGTTCTTCGAGCGACGCCGGCGGGCCGGGATCTTCGATCACCCAGGGCTCGACCGCGAGCAGTCCGAGGTATGGGTCCTGACCGATGAACGAGCGAGGCGTATCGGATGGGCTGCTGGCGCTCGTCACATGCGACTGGCAGTCGAATGGTAGCTCGAACAGGTTGCCCTTGATGCAGGGCGTGACCGTATGGCGAAACGCTCCGTGTCGCTGAGTGTGAGCCCAAGCGGACTGTCGCACGATGTCCGGGAGCCAATCGCCCTCATACTCTTCAACGCCCCAGCCCGAAAACGCTTCGGGCTGCAGCATGAGGTTCGCGCCGAGTGCGTCGAGCCGATGCAAGACCCCGGGCATCCACGCGTCCTTTGAAATCACCATCCCAGAGCGAGCGAACGATAGATCGATCGGGCGCATCTGGGTCAGTGGCCCGTGACTCAGATCGAGCACGTCTTCTTCTGCCGGCACGAGATAGCTCTTGGCGACACGTCCGATCTCCTCGCCGTCCGGACCAAAGTACAGACCCCAGTTGTAGCCGGTGCCCTCGGTCGCCACATAGACGCTCGACACTGAATCGAGATCCGGATCGCCGAGTGTTTCGAGGAGTGCCGGGTCTTCGCTAAGCTCCGCCGGGGCGAAATCCGAGGACACCGCAACGTACACTCCGTACTGCTTTGCCATCGCCGGAAAGGTTTGGAAGGCACGATGCAAGGTGTCCGTGATCCCCAGCACCAGACGTTCGTTCGCACTCGCCTCGGGAAACTGCTGTGCGTAGTAGCGAATCGGATCCGCGTAGTTGTTGAACAGAGAGAAAAAGGCCGGAATCGATGCGGTTTCCCCGCGTCCAGCTGTTCCTCGCGAGCCAATGAAGGCGCCAGCAAGCGTCGCGTTCTCGGGAAACACCAGGAGATTGGGTTTGTCGTCCGAGAGGCAGGGAAGCACTTCAGTCCGAACGACGTCATCCCATGCCTTGCAAAACGCGGCGTAGCTCTCCATCTCCTCGTACCGAATCACCGCTCCGATGGCGAACACGCGTGCGGTTTCACCATCCCCCTCGATCTCGAGAGGGCAGCTCTTGGGCACTTCGACCGGGGTGCTGACACCGTATTCTTGGCAAGCCCCAAGCGAAAAATCGCGCTGTCTGTCGTTGGTGCAGGCGCAGCTGAGAAGGAGCAATGAGACCACGAGATATCTCATCCAGCAATCCTAGCGCGGCGACCCGACTTGTCTCGCAGATTTCGGTTGGCGGTGGTTCCGGTATCGACACAGACTCTGGCCGTGAACGCGAAAAAGTCTCGAATCCTGCTCCTCGAGGGAATTCATGAAACCGCGATCGATAGCTTCGCCGCGGCGGGCTACGACAACGTACAACGTCTCTCGCACTCGCTCACGGACTCGGATCTCCATGATGCAATCGCCGACGTCGACTTGATCGGCATCAGGTCCCGAACACATCTAGATGCGCAGGCACTCCATGCGGCAAAGAGCTTGAAGGCGATCGGTTGTTTCTGCATTGGCACCAACCAGGTCGACTTGGATGTTGCGGGCCGCATGGGGATTCCGGTTTTCAACGCGCCGTTCTCCAATACCCGCAGCGTGGCGGAGCTTGCCATCGCGGACATCATCCTGCTGATGCGGGGCATTCCTGAGAAGTCTGCGCGAGCGCGCCGCGGTGAGTGGGCGAAGACGGCCCGCAATGCCTATGAAGTGAGAGGAAAGTGCCTAGGCATCGTCGGTTACGGCCGGATCGGGAGTCAGCTCGGAATTCTGGCGGAAGGTCTCGGCATGCGGGTCCTCTACCACGACGTCGAGCACAAGCTCCCACTCGGAAACGCAACGCCCGCCACCACCCTCAAGGAGCTCCTGGCGGCGGCGGACGTTCTCAGCCTGCACGTTCCCGAGACCCCGGCCACGCGCAATATGATCGACGAGCAAGCTCTGCGTTCGATGCGCCCAGGGTCGCTCCTCATCAATGCTGCACGCGGGACTGTCGTCGATATCGACGCGCTGGCCTCAGCGCTCGCCTCAGGTCACATCGGCGGCGCTGCGATCGACGTCTTCCCCGTGGAGCCGAAATCCAATCAAGACACGTTCGAGTCTCCCCTGAGACAATTCGACAATGTCATTCTCACGCCTCACATCGGCGGCGCCACCGAAGAAGCCCAGCTCAACATCGCCCGGGAGGTCGTTGCAAAGCTCGTGAAGTACATGGACAACGGCTCTACGGTGTCTGCGGTGAACTTCCCTCAGGTCACCATCCCCGACCACGAAGGTAGGCGGCGTATCCTGCACATTCACAGGAACGAGCCCGGTGTCATGGAACAGATCAATCGCGTGTTCTCGAGCCATGGCGTCAACGTGGCCGCGCAGTATCTGGAGACACGCGCGGATGTCGGCTACGTCGTAATGGACATCGAGCTCGACGATGCGGGACCGTTGCTCGAGGAGCTCGAGGCCATTCCGGCCACGATTCGTGTGCGTCTTCTTCGCTGAGTTTAGGGCGGCGCGTCGGCGTCATCGACCCACGCCAAGAAGACCGTATACCCGAGCGAGAGGACGACTGCGCCCACGAAAAGCCCGAGAATCCCGCTGGAGATGAATCCCCCGAGGGAACCCACGAACAGCACGAGCATCGGGACCGACGAACCGCGCCCCATCAGCAGCGGCTTCAACACGTTGTCGCTCAGCCCAATCAGCGCCGCCCAAATGGTGAATACGATGGCGATCCAAGTCGGGCTCGTCGAGAACACGTAGACGATGACCGGAACGAGAACCAGCATCGGCGGCAACTGCATCACGGCGATGATCAAGATCAAGAGCGTCCAGAGGCCCGCTCCAGGTACGTCCACCAGGAGCATACCCAAGCCAGAGAGCAAGGACTGAATCATGGCCACGCCGAGAACCCCGCGTGTCACGCTTTGCACACTCGATGCGGCGAGGTCCGCGAGTGCGGGGCCGCGCTCTCCGGCGACCATGAAGGCGAACTTGCGCACGAACCTCGCGGCTGCCTTGCCATGCGGAAGGAGTGCACCAGATATCACGATGGCGACGAAGAACATGGCCAGGCCGAGTCCGAGGTTGCCGACAGTGGACACAAGCCAGAGACCGAAGCCTTTGAGGTAGGGTGCG
>DASRZF010000033.1:0-8995 GCA_035686645.1 Polyangiales bacterium | reverse complement strand
GAGGTGCAGACCAGTGCTTCCTTCCTGAAGGAAGAGGTCACCGAGGAAGACATCGCCGAGGTGGTTTCCAAGTGGACCGGCATTCCGGTCAACAAGATGCTGGAAGGCGAAAAGGACAAGCTCCTTCACATGGAAGACCGGCTGCGCGAACGCGTGATCGGTCAGGACGAAGCGATCGTGGCCGTGTCGAACGCCGTGCGGCGTTCGCGAGCAGGGCTGAGTGAGCCCAATCGTCCGATCGGCTCGTTCCTTTTCCTTGGGCCGACAGGTGTGGGTAAGACGGAGCTCGCCCGGGCTCTGGCCGAGTTCCTGTTCGATGACGACAAGGCGATGATTCGGCTCGACATGAGCGAGTACATGGAGAAGCACGCGGTGTCCCGTCTCATCGGCGCGCCTCCTGGCTATGTAGGCTACGAAGAAGGCGGTCAGCTCACGGAGCCCGTTCGTCGGCGACCGTACTCGGTCGTTCTTTTCGACGAGGTCGAAAAAGCGCACCCCGACGTCTGGAACGTGCTTTTGCAAGTGCTGGACGACGGGCGATTGACGGACGGTCAGGGGCGCACGGTCGATTATAAGAACGTCGTGATCATTCTCACGTCGAACGTGGGTTCGCACCACATCATGGCTCTCGACGATGACGCGTCGATGCGCAAAGCCGTCATGGAAGACCTGCGCGACGCGTTCCGTCCCGAGTTCCTGAACCGACTCGATGAAACGATCATCTTCCACCGACTCGACCGCGCGCAGCTACGCAACATCGTGGACGTGCAGCTGCGGAACTTCGAGAAGCGGCTCGCGGAGCGTGACCTCGACCTCGAGATCACCGACGCGGCCAAGGACTTCCTCGCCAACGTGGGTTACGATCCGGCTTACGGAGCCCGGCCCCTCAAGCGCGCGATCCAGCGCTACCTCGAGAATGGCCTTGCCGAGGACATCCTCGCGGGCCGATTCGCAGCGGGCGACACCGTTCGCGTGGAAGCAGGAGAGGGTAAGCTGATCTTCGAAGGGGCCAGTCGTCCGGAAGGGCACGAGCCACGCGTGAACGCCGAATAAGTCCGCAATTATGAGTTGTTAGGACTGCTCACCCTGGAAAAACCGGGCTGGCTTGCATGCCCTGGTACACTGTGTAAGCCTCCGGCGCTCTTAGAAGGAGCAAAAGCGTTCATGGTCGAATCCGTACAATGCAAGCCAATCGAAGTTCACGTCGGTGAACGTGGACTCGAACGTGCGGTGAAGCACCTCAAGCGCAAGATGGCCACCGAAGGCATCCTTCGAGAGCTCAAGCGCCGGCGCCATTACATGAAGCCCTCGATCAAGAAGCGGAAGAAAGCCGCGGAGGCGGCACGCCGTCGCCGCAAGCGCGTTCGCCAAATCAGCGAGCGCCCGTTCTGAGACGAAGCCTTCGGATTCAACCCGAAGGCTTTTTTGTTTCTGGCTCCCGACGAAGTCCCGGACTCCACGCGAAGAACCTTCCGGTCTGCGTCTCCAAGAACCGCGCGAGGCGATGAAAATCGCTGCCCGTTCTGATGAACCGAATCTCGGTACGGAGCGTCTGGGGATTGATCAGTTGCGAGAACTCGACGTAGTGGAGGTCGAGCTGACCGCTGACGCTGACCATGTGACCATCGAGCTCTTCTTCGACGAGTGCTCGAAAGGCGCCGATGCCCAATTGACTGGCGAGCATCACATCGAACGCGTGGGGTGGTGAGCAGCGCGACTCGTAGCCGAGCTGAATGTGGCGAACCTTCTTTCGCCTTCCGGTGCGCTCCTCGTACCTCGTTTGCACGCGGTCGGAGACCACCTTTGCGAGGTCAAACGCACTGAGCCGAACGTGACCGTGCTCGTCACGAGGCATTCCATCCAATGAATGATCTGGAAGAAGCTCAGCCAGGCCTTCGGCCAAGACGATGGTGCCGTAGAACTGATCTCGCTTTTCTCGCTCGAGCATCAGATCGACGATGCGATCCACGAGCGCAGTGATCGAAAGCCGGAGCTCCACCGATTCCTCACCGGTGATCGGATCGACCCGCCGTTCTTCGATCGCCAGATCTCCCTCCACGTCTTCAGTGGAGAGCACCATGCTCGCTTCGCCTGCGATGGCGACCCCATAGGAGAGCCACCCCGCCTTGCGGCCCATCGTCTCGACTACGAAATAGCTGCTCGTCGCAATGCAGTCGGCCCGTAGGTTCAGCAGCTCCTTCGCCATGACGTCGACTGCCGTGAAGAATCCAAACGTGAAATCGATGCCGCGGTAATCGTTGTCGATGGTCTTCGGTAGATGGACGACACGAACGCGATGCCCATCGGGAACCTGGTGTCGCTGATAGTGGTAGAGGAAGTTGGCCGTTTTGAGTGTGTCGTCGCCACCGATGGAGATCAGCGCATCGACTTTCAAGTCCGCTAGCGCGCGGTAGATTCTGGCCAGGCGCTCGGTCTTCTCAGGATTGAGGAGATCCGAAGGCATTTCGATCGCAGCGCCAGGATTGACGCGCGCCGTTCCGATGATGATCCCGCGCGTATTGCGAATCCCGCGAATGTCGGCTGGAGCCAGCAAGCGGTAGTGCTCGGAGGGGAGCATTGGGTTGGTAGTGGGATTGTACTCCTGAAGATTGGTGTAGCCGTGGAAGATTCCCAGGACTTCGATTCCGGCTTCCAAGAAGGATGTGGTCGCCGCGGCGATCACCGCATTTGCCGCGGGCGCGGGTCCACCGGAGAAGACAATCGCGACTCTTTTGATGGTTTTGGACACGCTGAACTGTAGGCTCCGCGAGGCCGGATTGCCATAGCTTGCAGCAGGCGCTCTACTCGGGCTCATCGATATGGTCATCGACCCCGAGAGCCTCGGCTACGAGACGCCGTTCATCGAGTTCAACTACACCTGGCGAGACGCCGTGATCTACGCGCTAGGGGTAGGGGCCTCGGCCGACGAAGAGCTCGACTATCTCTACGAGGGGCGGGGCCCAAAGGTTCTTCCTACCTTCTCCACCATCCCTACGTTTGCAGCGTTCGACGCGCTGGTCGACCGCATCGGCTGCGACCGGACCGGTATGGTTCACCACAGTCAAGAGGTTAACCTCTTCAAAGCTCTTCGGCCCGACGCCCGTCTCCGGGTCAAAGGACGAGTGGCCGGTCTATACGATCTCAAGCGAATGGCGATATCGGTCTTCTCGATCGACGCCTACGACGAGGATGACGACCTGATCGTTCGTGGTGAGGTCACCTTGCTTCTGCGAAACGATGGCGGCTTCGGCGGCGCGCGTCCGCCCAAGACCGAACGTGTAATCCTGCCCGAACGTGCGCCTGACTTCGAGATACGAGACCAGGTCGCGCCGACGCAGGCGCTCCTCTACCGTCTGAGCGGCGACTACAATCCGCTCCACGCTGATCCGGAGTTCGCGGCGGAAGTGGGTTTCCCAAAGCCGATTTTGCATGGCCTCTGTACCTATGGATATGCTGGGCGGGCGGTCCTTCGCGGCGCTTGTGGCGGCGATGGGGGGAGACTTGCGATGCTTCGCGGGCAATTCAGCAATCCAGTCTTTCCGGGCGATGTCCTCGTGGTGCGGGGCTGGAACGAAGGCCAGCGCGTCGTTCTGCGGGTGAGCACGGAAGAGCGGCCCGAAACCGTCTGCCTCAGCAACGCGTACGCCGTGCTGAGCTGATCTGACCGCGGGGGGTTTCGTCTTGCCCAAGCTCGAATCCGCACACAGGGTTCTCCGGTAATGCTTCCGCAGCCAAGAGCTCTCTTGCTGTTAATCGCCATGGCTGGCGCCAACGCTTGCACCGAGACGGGGCCTGTCACGACCGAAGCCCCGCCCCCTCCGGTTCACGCCATCACGATCGAGGCGGAAGCCGTCACGCCCCGCTCCACCGCAACCGCGGAGATTCTCGCCAAGCGAGAGTCGCAGATGCGCTCCGAGACCGCAGGACGGGTGGTGGAGGTTCGCGTCGAGGCGGGTGACCGCGTCGACGAGGGCGAGATTCTGCTTCGACTCGACGTAGGGCGTCCGGCATCTGCAGCGCAAGCCGCGAACGCCGCCGTGGCCCAGGCCGACGCGCGACTCGACCAGGCCGAGAGGGAGCTCGCCCGAACCAGGAAGCTCGTCAAAACGGGAGGGCTGGCGGAGCAGAAGCTCGACGATGCTGAAGACGCTCTGCGCCTCGCGTCCGCTTCCAAAGATGCTGCGCGCGCCGAGGCGAGTCTCGCCCGGCGCGGACTGACCGATGCGGTCGTGCGCGCGCCGTTCGGCGGAACGATCGTCGAGCGAAGCGTGGAGCTCGGGGAATACTTGGCACCGGGAAGCCCGCTACTCACTTTGGCGGACACGAGTCTTCTCAAGGCGCGTGTTCTCCTCGATCCGCGCGAAGCGATCGACGTAGCGCTGGGTTCGCCAGCGGAGGTATCGGTGTATGCGCGGCCGGGCGAAGCTTTCAAAGGGAAAGTCGTGCGTGTAGGCGATGTGATCGATCCGAGAACCCGCCGCCTCCCAGTGGAGATCGAGATCGATGATGAACGCGGACGTCTTCGTCCGGGCTTGGTTGCGAAGTTCGAGGTGGTGACTGGGCCAGCGAAGATGGAAATCCGGGTGCCTTTGGATGGGGTCTTCGAGCGTTTTGGGAGCCAGCACGTCTATGTCATCGAGGACGGGATCGCGAAGCGGCGCGTGGTCGAGCTCGGCTCCGTCCGAGCAGGCTATGCCGAGATCATCGACGGCGTCACAGAGGGCGAGACGGTGGTCGTCAAGGGCGTGACCCGAGTCGTCGACGGCTCGAAAGTGCAGGTTGTCCCGCTCGAATCCGCCAGAGCCTCTTCCGGGGAACAAACCGGCGCGCCATGAGCATCCCTGCCTTTTCCGTTCGGCAACCCGTGCTCGTCAACCTCGTGGCGATTTCGACGGTGGTGGTCGGCGCACTTGCGATGAGCGTGATGCACCGCGAGTCGCTGCCGACCATGCCTACGGGATGGGGCAACGTGACGACTACCTACGTCGGCGCATCGCCCGAAGAGATCGAGCAACTGATCACGATTCCGATCGAGAACGCCATCGGCGACGTCGACAACGTCGAAGAGATCTGGGGTGTCTCGAAGGAAGGCGTTTCGTACGTGAGCTTTCATTTCGATGCCGACGTCGAGGACGTCACGAGCGCGATGATGGAAGTCTCGAACGAGATCAATCGAATCGACGATTTGCCGCTGGACGCGGAACGTCCGGTGGTCCGCGAGGTGAAGGTAGACTTTCCGACACTGGTGGTCGCCATTCGTGGCGAGGTTCCCGAGGTCGTGCTCCGCAAGGTAGGCAAAGACATGGCGGACCGCATCGAGCGGATTCCTGGCGTGTCAGGAACCTGGCGAAATGGCATTCGGGACCGCGAATTTCGAGTCGATGTCGACCCCGACCGACTGACCGCGTATCAGCTCTCCCTCACTTCATTGACCGACGCGCTCCGTTCACGCGCAGCCAATATCCCCGCGGGCACCACGAAGGGCGACGGTGACGCTCGGCTCGTGCGGGGGATGACGCGAGTCGGCGACGTGGAAGAGCTGGCCGAGGTCGTGATTCGTCCCGACGCCGAGGGCGGTTCGATCCGGGTCGCAGACGTGGCCGAGGTGAAGGATACCTTCGCGCCCGGAAAGTACAGCGGTCGGGTCAACGGAGAGCCGGCAATCGTTCTGACGGTTCGAAAGGAGGAGCAGGCCGACAGCGTGCTCATCAGCGAGGACGTACGCGCACTCGTCGAGCGTCTGCGTCCAACTCTGCCGAGAGGCGTGACCATCGATCTGTTTGGCGACGCAGCGACGGAGGTCGAGCACTCTCTTGGCACGCTCTATTCGAATGCGGCTCTCGGTCTCTTGCTCGTCTTGGGGCTGCTCTGGATGGCAATCGGCGCGCGCAACGCCACCATGGCGGCCTTGGGGCTTCCGGTCGCTCTGGCGGGGGCGATCATCGCGATGCAAATGATGGGCATCACGATCAACATGATGTCCCTGCTCGCATTGATCCTCTGTCTGGGCGTCGTCGTGGACGACGCGATCATCATCATCGAGAACATCTATCGGCACATGGAAGAAGGCATGCCGCGACGGAAGGCGGCGGTGCTCGGCACCGAGGAGGTTTTCTGGCCCGTCGTTGCGTCGACGTTGACCAGCTGGGCCGCGTTTCTTCCGCTGCTCATGATGGAAGGGGTTCTTGGGGACTTCTTCGCGATCATCCCCAAGGTGGTCGTCGCCTCGCTCGCAGCCTCGCTCGTCGAAGCGATGTTCATCTTGCCGAGTCACATGTCGGACTTCGGCAGCCTTTCGCGAAGGAAGACCCTGGAACCGGGTCCCCCGAAGACCAGATTGCAGCGCGCGGGCGAGCGTATTTTGGAGACTTATGAACGCCTCCTACGCTGGTCGCTGACGCACCGTAAGACCGTAGTGTTGGGCGCTTACGGACTCTGCGCGCTCATGGTCGGGGCCGCCTTGGAGCTCAAAGACGTCATCCTACTCACGGAAGGCGACCCGGACATGTTCGACGTTCGCGTCCACATGCCGACCGACGCCTCGAAGGAAGAGACCGAGGCACTGCTGCAGGAGCTCGAAGCTCGAATCCTGGCGCTCGGCAACACCGACGTGGAAGCGACGCTTGCCGTCCGCGGGATGACGAGAACGGACATGGGTTTCAGCTCGGGAGACCACATGGGCATGGTCTCCGTGTTCATCGTGCCAGCGACTCGACGCAGCAGCGTGCATGGAGGTCGTGATCTGGTCACCAAAGTGAGCGGACTCTACGACGACGTCGTTGGGCCGACCCGGCTCGAAATCGTCGAAGTGAGACCTGGACCCCCGCGCGGCGCACCGGTCGCTGTTCGCATCCGGGGGGAAGAACAGGAGCGCCTCGTCGAGCTTGCCGAGCAAGTGCTTGCGGAAGTGCGTGTGACCCCCGGTACGCGCAACTCGAACCACGACTACGAGCTCGGCAAGCAGGAGTTGCAGATCAAGGTCGACGAACAGCGTGCCGCACTCCATGGACTCACTCCCGAGATGGTAAGCCGATGGTTGCGCAGCGCTTTCGGTGCGACGCCAGCCTCGACTCTGCGGGAAGGCGACGACGAGATCGACATCGTCGTTCAGCTGAGGGAAGACGTGCAGCAGGACCCGGAACGGATCGCTTCGCTGCAGCTCGTCGCACCGAACGGCGACCAGGTGGCGATTCGAGAGATCGCCGAGGTGTCACACGGACGAGGACCGGGCGTGATCCGCCGCTACCAACAGAAGCGGGTCGTAAGCGTGCTCTCGGGTATCGACGAGGAGGTCACGAACAGCCGGGAGGTGAACGCCACGCTGCAAAAGAAGCTCGCGTCCTTGGAGGCTGCAAACCCGGACATTCGATTTGAGTACGGGGGGCAGTTCGAGGAGACCGAGGAATCAGTCGCCTCCCTTCTTCGCGCGTTTCTCGTGGCGCTGTTGCTCATCTACACGATTCTGGCGACCCAATTTCAGAGCTTTTCGCAGCCTTTGGTCGTGATGGCAGCGATTCCCTTGTCCTTCATTGGAGTGACGGGTGGCTTTCTCTTGAGCTCGGGGGCAATCGGCTTGATCGCCTTGGTGGGCGTGGTGGGCCTGACCGGGATCGTGGTGAACGATTCGCTCGTACTTGTGGACTTCGTCAACAAGCGCCGAGCTCTCGGGACCCCGCTCGATGAGGCGATCGTCGAGTCCGGCAAGCTTCGCTTGAGGCCGATCTTCCTCACCAGCATCACGACGATTGCAGGGCTCTTCCCACTCTCGCTCGCGACTGAAAGTCTGCCACACCTGGCGCCGATGGCGCAGGTCATCGTCTATGGCCTCACGTTCTCGACACTGCTTACCTTATTGGTGGTGCCTTGCCTCTACCGCTTGGACGTCGACCTCGCCGCCCGCGCTTCGAAGCGCTTTGCGCCGTTGACGCGCTGGGTCACCGATCCAGGCGCCGCTTCGGCCGAAGACCCCGAAGAGTCGACGGCAGAGTAGCGGGTGCCCCGGGCCGTGGCAGGCCGGGCAGCGAGCTGCTACGCGCTGAAAATGGGGAAGCGTTTCGAAAACAAGGTCGTCTGGATCACCGGCGGGGGCAGCGGCATCGGCCGCGCGCTCGCGCTTGCTTTTGCCAACGAAGGGGCGACGGTAGCGGTCTCCGGGCGGCGCGATGATCGGCTTCAAGAAGTCGTGCAAGAGCTCGAGTCACACGGCGGGAAAGGATTCGCCGTCCGATGCGACGTGACCGATGAAGCATCGGTTGCCGACGCGGCGCAGAAAGTCGCCCGTAAGCTGGGCGGGATCGACGTCGCAGTAGCGAACGCAGGGTTCTCGGTCGCAGGCCGGATCGAGAAGCTCTCTGCAGCGGACTGGAGGCGGCAGCTCGACGTCAACGTGATTGGAGTTGCCATGACGGCCCGCTACGCGCTCCCTCATCTTCGCGAACGCAAGGGACGGCTCGCACTGATCGGCAGTGTTGCGTCGATGCTCTCGACACCGGGTGTTGGAGCCTACTCCGCATCGAAGTATGCCGTCCGGGCGATCGGGCAGGCCCTCGCCGCAGAGCTTCACGGGAGCGGCGTAAGCTGCACGACGATACACCCCGGCTACATCGAGAGCGAGATCGCCCAAGTGGACAACCAAGGCCGATTCGACGCGTCCCGGGAAGATCGACGTCCCAAGAATCTCATGTGGCCGGCAGACCGGGCAGCGCGGGTCATGGTTGACGCCATCGCGAAACGAAAGCGTGAGTACACGTTTACGGGGCATGGTAAGCTCGGCGCGTTCGCGGGCCGTCACGCACCCGGGCTCGTTCACTTCGGGCTCACGCGCGGGAAGAAGTAGCAGCTACTCGACCACGATGCGGAACATGAAGAGGAGGTCCGTCTCTTTGCGGCCTCCGATGTCCTGGCGGAGCGCCACTTCCGCGCCAACCTTGCCCTTGTTGAATCCCGCGCCGGCGGTGATTTGGTTGAGATGGCGACCCGAATCCCTGCGGTATCC
>DASRZF010000032.1:0-3272 GCA_035686645.1 Polyangiales bacterium | reverse complement strand
TGCCTGGTGAGCCGCTGATCGCTGTCTTCGTCGATTTCGAGAACTTGGCCATTGGCGCCCAGGTCACGGAGTCGGGCCGTTTCCAAATCGAGCTCGTACTGAAGCGCTTGCTCGAAAAGGGCCGCATCGTTTACAAGCGCGCCTACTGCGATTGGAGCCGCTATCACAACGCGGTGCGGGAGTTCCACGGTCAAGGGATTGGTCTGGTCGACATTCCCCAGACCCGCATGAGCGGCAAGAACAGTGCGGACATCCACATGGTGGTCGATGCCCTGGATCTCTGTTACTCGAAGGACCACATCGACACGTTCGCGCTTCTTTCCGGAGACAGCGACTTCTCGCCACTCGTGTACAAGCTCAAGGAGAATGACAAGCGCGTCATCGGAGTCGGGGTCAAGAAGTCCACTTCCGACCTTCTGATCGCGGGTTGCGACGAGTTCATCTACTACGACGATTTGATTCGCGCAGCCAAGCCGAAGCCAGCGCGCAGTCGTGGTCCAAAGAAAGCCAAGAGCAAGAAGGACGAGGCGGTCGACATCTTCATGGAAACCATCGAGTCGTTGGACCAGGATTACGACACGCTCTGGGGCTCGATGATCAAGCAAACCCTGCGACGTCTCTACCCAGGGTTCAACGAGAGCTACTACGGGTATCGCAACTTCCCCGACTTGATGAAGGACGTCGAACGCCGAGGCCTGATCGAGCTCGAGTACGACGAGGAGCGCGGCAACTACAAGGTCACGCCGGCGTAGTCGAACCAGTGCGACAGCACGCATGCTCCGACAGCGAATCCGCCACGACGGCTCCAGACGAAGCTCGCGAACCAACCGAGCAGCAGTGCCCAGGCGATCGAGGCCGCGAGGCTGTGAGTATAGGGCATGTAGTAGAGGTCCAGTGGGCTCGATGCTGTGAACCCAGGCGTGATCCGCACCTTCTCGACCCCAGCGATGACAAGCAGCGCCCAGAGCACGTCGACGAACTGGACGGCAAGAAAAAGCGCCCAAAGAGGCACTCCCTCGGAAGCGCGGCGAAGGCCCAAGCTCGGCCCATAGTGTCCAACGAACATTGCCCACCTACCCCTTCTCGTCGTCAACCGGCATCGTCATTGGGCGGCCACGTACACCGTCTTGGCGTTCGTGCGTTCCAACACGTTGAACGCACGCGAGGCTTCGAAGGAGCTCCGCGCGGTCGTCCAACGTCGTCTGTGCCCAACTCTGGGATGCTCGATGAGGCCTCAGGACGAGATCCTCTGCGTCGGACGCGCTCATCGAGGATGGTGCGCTCATCTTCTTACGGGCGACTATATCAGGGATCGACGCTATAGTACTCGGGTGACGACGAGCACGCGCGCTGTGACGGTTGCGCTATCGGTCGATCTCGTGATCGGTACCGCCAAGGTCGTGACCTTCCTGCTGACCGGATCGACGGCGATCATGGCGGAAATGCTCCACTCCGTGGCGGACCTCACGAATCAGGGCCTCTTGGTGATTGGGATCGCGCGCTCGCGACGTGGGCCAGATAGCAACTATCCGTACGGATTTGGTCGATCGCGCTACATTTGGGCGCTTCTATCGGCAGCCGGAGTGCTCTTCGTTGGGAGCGGCGTGTCGGTCGTTCGCGGAGTCGAGCGAGTCTGGGCGCCCGAACCGCTGGAGCACCTCGGCTGGGGCTTGGGTGTCCTGCTCGTGTCCCTGGTGGCGGAGAGCATATCGTTCCTCTTTGGTTTGTCCGCGGTTCGGAGCTCGGCCCGAGAGGCGAAGCAGTCCGTGCGGCAGTACATCGGAATGGGACCCGATCCGATGGGGGTTGCGGTGGTGCTCGAAGATGCGTCAGCCGTGTTCGGCGTTCTGCTCGCCGCGGCGGGAATCGCCTTGGCCGAATTCACTGGGAATCCCGCATGGGATGGTGCTGCCTCCGTCGCCATCGGACTGCTCCTCGGTGCGTCCGCGATCTTTCTCATCAATCGAAATCGGAGACTCCTGCTCGGTCCCGCGCCCTCGTCGGAGTCAGTGGCTCGAATGATGTCCATACTCGAAGGCAGTCCGGTCGTTTCGAAAATCCAAGATGTGAAGGTTTCACAGCTGGGAGCGGACGCGGTCCGTTTCAAGGCTGAGGTCACCTTCGATGGTCGCGCGCTTGCCAAGCGGCTGCTGAAAGGAACCGATCTAGATGCGACCTGGTCTTCCCTGACTGGGCCGGAGGCGCTCGAGCGACTTCTGGTGGAGTTCGGTAGCGAGGTCACCGATGCGATCGGCGATGAGATCGATCGGCTCGAGGCCGAGCTTGCGGAGGCCGCACCGGAGGCTCGGCACGTGGATCTCGAGCCAGACTGAACGCGCCCGCCGCGCTCAGACTTCGAGCCAGACGGCGCGATGATGCTCGAGCACGAGCCCATCGGAGACTGAGAGACGATTCCCCGTCAAATGGTCCAGCGCCTCGCCACCGGGGAGCCAGGGCGCGAGAAAGCGCGGGTCGAGACGTTCGGGCGTCTCCGAGAAATTGGTCACGACCAGGACTCGCTGCTCCGCGTGGGCGCGCAGGTACGCGAAGATCCGTGGGTTCTGCGTCTCGATGACCTCCATGCCGCCGTCGCAGAGCGCGGGAAGCCTCTTGCGGAGATTGAAGAGCTTCGATGTCTCACGGAAGAAGCGCCACTCGATCGTTTCGAGGTCCACCAGATCTTCCTTAGCCTCCCAGCGCTTGCGGCAGCGATGCACCCAGCGGCTGTCATTCACTTTCCGCGGGTCGTGAAGGTAGGTGTAGTCGTTGATCATGCCGTACTCATCACCCGCATAGAGCAGAGGAAGTCCACCGATGCTCACCTGAATGCCCATCAGCAGCGTGATGCGACGAACGGCTCGCTCGATCAGCTCGCTATCGTCTCGCTCGAGCGCCTCCTCGAGCCCTGCGAGTGACGAAAGTGTCCCTGAGACGCGCACATCGCCGGTGAGCGCATTCTCCTGGAACTTCTTCCCACGCGCATACGACCCTGGAAACTCGCCGGTGTAGAACTGGTTCAGAAAGCGCCGATGGCTTGCCGGGTCGATCCCTATGCTGCGGGCGTCGTCGTCGTCGAAGGTCCATCCGATGTCGTCGTGACAGCGCAAGTAGTTGACCCAGGCGCAACCCGCCGGAAGACGAAAGCGGGTGCGCATCGAGTGCTCGAGGAGCCTCACGTCCTGGGTTGCGAGCGCCTCCCACAGGAGTGCCATGAGCAGAGGATTGTAAGAAAGCTGGCACTCGTCCGGGTGGACGTAACGAATCACCTCGTT
>DASRZF010000031.1:0-4733 GCA_035686645.1 Polyangiales bacterium | reverse complement strand
CTGTATCAGTCGCTTTCGGAGGCTACATGAGCGGGCTCGTTCCTGGGCTGCCGTCCTGGGTCACGGTGACGGGTATTTTGCTTCTGCTCGCTGTGATCAACTTCCGGGGCATGCGCGAGTCCTCCACGACGAACATCGTCGCCACGATGGTCGAGCTCACCGGATTGCTGATCGTGATCGTGGCTGGAGCGCTCTTTCTCGTAGAACGACCCGATCCTGAGATTCCCCGAACCATCGCCATAAGCAGCAACGTCGGCTGGCGCGCCATCGCAAGTGGCGCGGCACTGAGCTTCTTCGCCTTCATCGGCTTCGAAGACATGGTGAACGTGGCCGAAGAGGTGAAGGACCCAGAGCGCAACATGCCCCGCGCCATCCTGACTGCCCTCGGCGTGACTGGGGTCGTGTACCTGCTCGTCGTCCTCGTCGCGACGAGCGTCGTTCCGCCCGAGTCCCTGGCAGCGTCCAAAGCCCCGCTTCTTGCGGTCGTGCAGCGGTCCACCGACATCATTCCAGACCGCTTGTTCACGTTAATCGCGCTCTTTGCCGTCGCCAACACCGGTCTGCTGAACTTCATCATGGGCTCGCGCTTGATCTACGGCATGGCGCGCCAGGGCCTCCTTCCATCCGCGCTCGGCAGAGTGCATGCCACGCGCCGCACCCCTCACCTGGCGATCATCACGGTGTTGTTGGTGGCTCTCGCCCTGGCGTTGTCCGGCACGCTCACGTATCTCGCAGGTACGACGAGCCTCTTGCTGCTCCTGGTGTTCTTCACGCTGCATCTCGCGCTCATCGCGATCAAGCGCCGCGACGCCCGGCGTCCGCGCACATTTTGCGCGCCACACCTGGTTCCGTTCGTCGGCGCACTCACGTGCCTCGCACTGATGCCCTTCGTGCCGCGTGGCTCGCTCGTGACCGCCGCGATGATCCTCGCACTCGGTTCGGGCATCGTCTGGCTGCGCGCCCGGCGTTCGAGCGGCTAGTCGCCTTTGGGCGTGTGTCGCGGGGGAGGCTCCGAAATCCTGAACTCCGCTTGCCTGAGGTCGATAAGCACTACCACGAGGAACAGCGCGAATGATAACGTACCTATGCCTTGGCCGACGGACATTGCCATCATCACCGGAATCCAGCCTTGCTCGAAGAGCGACCAGCTCATGAGAGCGAGGCCGATCAAACCAAGGACGCAAGCGTAGACCATCAAGCGCGAACGCGATGCGCTGTCCAGAAACTTCTCGATCTTCTCTTTGGGATTCACGTTCCCTCCGGAGAAGGGAGATTTAGGGCCGAATGGGCCTCTCCCTGGGATGGAGTTTCTCCGTCTGGTTTGCTAAAGGGATGGGCATAGCCGTGGCAGCCGGCGCTCGCGCAGCTCGTTTTCCCGGCACGTACGTCTTCGAGAAGTCCGTTATGGTCCGCAACCCCTGTCCAGATCGCCCCGGTCGTGCTGTGACACTGCATGCAGTTGTCATTCTTGAAGGGACGGGCGATGTGCACCTTGGGGAGCGCCTCTTCCATGTCGTACCACATGAACTCGCTGAGATACATGTACACGTGCCCCATGCCACCGAGCTTGGTCATCGCGTAGCCGAACATGCCGTAGTCTTTGTGACAGACGTAGCAACTCTGGCCTCCGAACTTGATGGTGCGGGAGTGAATCGCGGCGAGGGAATTGCTGTCCGGGTCATTGGCATCCGCGATGTGCATGTCCATGGTGTGACAGCTTCCGCAAAACGCTTGTTGCTCGGTGGCATGGAGCCCTTCCATGTTTCCGATCATGGCGGTCATGATCGGAAGGACGCCGACGCCGAGCATCATCAGAAGCTTCACCCTCGCGTTGAGCGGCGGACGGGCGATCAAGTAGTAGATCATGAGCCCGGCCGCGACGAGAGCACAGGTCAGAGCGATCCAGGACAGCGGGGATACGTGCATGGTGTTTGGGGCGCCCCGATTCTAGAGCCGTCGGAGCCATCTGACCATGATGCACGATGGGGTCGTAATGCAAGCCGGAAGAGCCGGCGCGCGCGCCGCTGGGCGCTCGGCCTCGCGGCGTCGATCGCGCTGCTTCTCCTTGCGCCTTTGCCAAGGGCCGCCGCTCAGCCGCACAGCGTTGGAGTCGAGCTCTGGGGGCAACTGGACCCAAACGTCGGACTCGTCATCCTCGAGGGCTCGACACGCAAGTATCCCTATATCGACGCAGAGGCTCTGGTTTGGGCCGGCGCCGGCTCGCCACAGTTCGGTCTGTCGGGCAACGAAGCCACCTTCGAAGCGCTGGTAGTCGCCATCAAGGTGCGGGATCCCAGGGGGATCACGGACACGCGACTGGGTCGCTTCATTCTTTCCACGGGCGCGGTGCGCGCGGTCCACGTCGACGGCGGTCACATCACGCTCCGCGCCCCTTCGAAGACCCATTTCGAGGCATTCGGAGGGGTGCCGGTCGACGGGAACATCGAGGGTCGAAAGTACGACTGGATCGCTGGCGGCCGCATCTCCCAGGGCCTCGGGAAGATCGGCACCCTCGGTGGCTCGTATTACAACCGCTACAACGCCGGGCAGCGTTCCGACGAAGAGGTCGGCGTGGATTTCGCCCTCAGGGCCGCTCAATGGCTCGACATGGCCGCCAAGTTCTCCTGGGAGATCGTGAACCCGGGTCTGGCCGAAGTGCTGGCGACCATCTCGTCCCAAACCAAGAACCACAAGCTCCGCGGCGAGGCCTTTGCGACGAAGCGCAATCCGACTCGCTTCCTGCAGCAAACATCGCTGTTCACCGTGCTCGGTGACCTCGGCACCTTCAAGACGGGCGGGAACCTCTTCTGGCGGGCCGCTCCGAGGCTCGACCTCACGGTGGAGGGCGCTGCGCTCGAGGCGGAGGACGACTGGGGCTGGGGCGGGTATTTGCGCGGCGTACTGAGAACGGACGACGAAGGAAAGGGCAGCGTGCTCGGCGAGCTGCGGCGCCAGGACGTCGCCACCTCTCAGTGGACGGGCATTCGCCTCGCCGCGGTCATCCCCCTCTTCGAGGACCACAACCAGACGGTCGGTCTCATGCCGGAGTTCGAGATCATCATCCCAGACGCTCGCACCCAGGAAACAGGCAACGCATGGCCCTGGGGGCGTCTCGCCCTTCAATGGCGGCACGAAAAAGGCTGGGCACTGGCAGCAGCCGCCGAGGCGAGCTCCAACCAGGCGCAGAGCATCGACGTGCGAGGGCTTGCGCGTGTCTCCTATCAGCACAAGTGGCAGGGGAAGCAATGAGCAAGACGGGGTCCATCATCGCACTCTGCGCGCTCCTGAGCACGGCTCTGGGCTGCGCCAAAATGCTCGGTCTCGAGCAGGAGGATGAGGACCACGCGTTTGAGCACCGCGCACACCTCGTCGAAGGAATCAACTGTCTCAAGTGCCACGCCGGGATCCCAGAGGCGGGTGAGACGGGTCCACTCCACTTTCCATCGACCGCCGACTGCGTCGAGTGCCACCAGGAACCGCACAATACCAATACCTGCTCGGACTGTCATGGGCGCGCCCGAAATCGTCAGGCGGCCGAGATGGCGCGCAAGCATCTCCGTTTCTCGCACGCAGTCCACCAGGAAGAGGGCGCCGGTGACTGCGTGCGATGTCACGTGAACGTCACCACGAGCTCCGACTACGTTCGAGTGAAGCATCCGACTTGTTTCAGCTGCCACGCGCACAAGGGCCAATGGGACACCCGGGATTGCGGCGGCTGCCACGTGGATCTGCCCGGAGAGATGACGCGGCCCGAAAGCCACGTGATTCACGACGGGAACTTCCTGCGTGAGCATGGCGTAGAGGCCAACGCGCAAGGCGACCTCTGCACGGCCTGCCACACGCAACGTCAGTGCGCCGCTTGCCACGGCATCACGGTGCCGGCGATCCCGTCTCGATTGAACTTCGACGAACCGATGCGCAACACGATGCACAGGGCCAACTTCATCTCCGTGCACGATCAGCAGGCCGTCGCGAGCCCGGCGCAGTGTCTCATCTGCCACAGCGAGCTCTTCTGCGTCGACTGTCACACTCGCCTCGGTATTTCCGGACAGAACCCCGAGCGCGGGAGTCCCCACCCGCCTGGATGGTCGGGCCCCCCAGGCACCAGCAACACGCACGGCCGCGCCGCACGGCTCGATCCCTTGTCCTGCGCAAGCTGCCATGGGGGCGCCGGCGAGATGCTTTGCGTGGGCTGCCACATCGTGGGCGGGCCGGGCGGCAACCCACATCCGCCGGGTTTCAATAGCCGCCTCGATACGGCCAACGACCTTCCCTGCCGGCTATGTCACATAGGTGGACGATGAAGCGTGCCGCGATAGTAATCATCATCGTTGCGGGGCTCGGTTTTCTCGGTGGGTTCCTTTACGGGAGTCTCACCACCAACGTGATTCCGACCATCACAGAGCAGCGAGCCGCCGGGCCCAACCGCATGGTGCCGGAAAGCTGGCGAGAAGTTCGGCTTTCTCCGGGGCACTCGCAGCACGTGATCAACGAGCGCCTCGAGTGCGATGACTGCCACGACCCGGCGGAATCGGGCTTCGAGCTGCCCGATACCGGCGTGTGTACCCAATGCCACGAGGACCAAGCATCGCTGGCGCACGTCAACCTCGATGGCAGTCCGATGGATTGTTACACCTGCCACATTTTCGGCTCGCAGCCCGAGGTGTTCGGACGATGGCATTGCACGCGTTGCCATGGGCCTTTCGAGACGGAGGGGCTCGCAGGACTATCCA